>JBOHJJ010000226.1:0-16734 GCA_050728495.1 Methylovirgula sp. | reverse complement strand
CATTTGGCGGTTCTGCCGACGAGTACCTGGGAAACCGAGGATGCCGTTACGAAGCCTGGCAAAGTCTATGAAGATTTTGTCGAGGCGGACGATACCGGCGCTGTTGCCGCATCCTTCGAGACGTGTGCTTCGCACGCTCCTCGGGATGAAGAGTCGTTTCTTCGCGATCTCACTGACGCGGCGCCCGGCCGCGTCTGGCTTGCCGCCACGATGACCTACGGCCCGAGAATGCGCCAGGCACTCGCCGCGCGCGCCGATCTCGCCCGCCGCATCCATCTGCCGCTTCTCGCCACCAACGACGTGCTCATGCACATTGCTTCGCGGCGCCCCCTGAAAGACGTGCTGACCGCGATCCGCGCCGGCACGCCGCTCGAGGCGCTCGGCCGGCGCTTGCAAACCAATGCCGAGCGGCATTTGAAGAGCGGGCTAGAGATGGCGCGGCTGTTCTGCGAAGCGCCCGAGGCGGTCGCGGAGACCGCGCGCTTTCTCGAAGGGCTTTCCTTTTCGCTCGACGAACTCGCCTATCAATATCCGGAGGAATTGCGCGAAGGCTATGCGAGCCCGCAGGAGGCGCTCGAGGCTTTCGCCCGCGAAGGCGCCAAGCGCCGCTATCCGGACGGCGTGCCGGAGAAAGTAAACCAGGCGATCGCGCATGAGCTGAAACTCGTCGCGGCGCTGAACTACGCGCCTTACTTCCTGACCGTGCACGACATCGTGCGCTTTGCGCGCAGTAAAGACATCCTCTGCCAGGGGCGCGGCTCGGCCGCTAATTCCGCGCTTTGCTTCTGCCTCGGGATCACCGAGGTTGATCCGGCACGCCACGAGCTTTTGTTCGAGCGCTTCATTTCAGTCGAGCGCAAGGAGCCGCCCGACATCGACGTCGATTTCGAACACGAACGGCGCGAAGAGGTAATGCAATATATCTATAGGCGCTACGGCCGCGCCCGCGCCGGCCTTGCCGCGAGCGTCATCACCTATCGCAGTCGCTCGGCGCTGCGCGATGTCGGCAAGGCTTTCGGATTGTCGGAAGACGTTATCGCGGCGTTGTCGAGCACGCTCTGGGGCGGTACGTCGGAAGGAATCGCCGGGCGCGAAATCCGCCGCCTCGGGCTCGATCCAAGACCGCTCGAAAAAATGCTGACGCTCGCCGAAGAGATCAAGGGTTTCCCGCGCCATCTTTCGCAGCATACCGGCGGGTTTGTTATCACCCGCGGCCGACTCGACGAAGTCGTGCCGATCGCCCATGCAGCTATGGACGAGCGCACCACCGTCGAATGGGACAAAGACGATCTCGACGCGCTCGGCATTTTGAAGATCGACATTCTGGCGCTCGGCATGCTCACCTGCCTGCGCAAAGATCTCGAACTTCTGCGGACTCATTATGGTCTCGACCATTCGCTCGCCAGCCTGCCCGCCGAAGAAGCCGCCGTCTACGCGATGATCTCCCGCGCCGACACGATCGGCGTCTTCCAGATTGAGAGCCGCGCGCAAATGTCGATGCTGCCGCGGCTGCGTCCCGCCCATTTCTACGATCTCGTCATCGAAGTGGCGATCGTCCGGCCGGGCCCGATCCAAGGCGACATGGTGCATCCCTATCTGCGCCGCAGGCAGGAGCTCGAACCCGTCGATTATCCTTCGAAGGAGCTCGAAGCGGTGCTCGGCAAGACGCTCGGCGTGCCGCTTTTTCAGGAACAGGCGATGAAAATCGCCATCGTCGGCGCCGGATTTACGCCGGCCGAGGCCGACAAGCTGCGCCGCGCCATGGCGACGTTCAAACGCGCCGGCACGATCACAAAATTTCGCGACAAGATGATCGAGGGAATGGCCGCGCGCGGCTACACGCGCGACTTCGCCGAGCGCTGTTTCAAGCAGATCGAAGGCTTCGGCACCTATGGGTTTCCGGAAAGCCACGCCGCTTCTTTCGCACTGCTCGTCTATGCCTCGGCCTGGATGAAGTGCCGCTACCCCGACGTCTTCGCTTGCGCGCTCCTGAATGCACAGCCGATGGGGTTCTATGCGGCGGCGCAGATCGTGCGCGATGCGCGCGAGCACGGGATTGTAGTGGAAGAAGTGGATGTGAATTTGTCGGAGTGGGATTCTACCCTCACCCTGTGGGAGAGGGTCGGCCCGGAGGGTCGGGGTGAGGGGTTACAATCGTGCAAGGAATTCCCTGAGAACGTAACCCCTCACCCGCCGCCTTCGGCGGCACCCTCTCCCACAGGGTGAGGGTTAGTCCATTCCCGCCATGCCTCGATGCAAAGCGAGATCCGCGCAACCCATAAGATCCGGCTCGGCTTCCGGCAAATCCAAGGCGTCGCCGAAAAGGACATGGCGGAGCTCGTCGCCAAACGCGGCAAGGGCTATGATTCGGTGCGCGATCTCTGGCTGCGCACCTCTCTTGCGCCGAGCGTGCTCGCGGCGCTCGCCGAAGCCGATGCGTTCCGCTCGCTCGGCCTCGAGCGGCGCGATGCACTCTGGGCGGTGCGCGGCTTGAACCGTGCCGGCGACAAAGACGATCTGCCTCTTTTGCGGAACTTAAGTTTCCGCGCGCTCGAACCCGAGACGCATCTGCCGGCCATGTCGCTCGGCGAACATGTGGTCGAGGATTATCGCCATCTCTCGTTGTCGCTTAAAGCCCATCCGGTCGCGCTTCTACGCCAGCGGCTCGCGCAACGGTCGATTCTGCGCACCGAGGAGCTTGCGAAGATCCCGTCGGGCCAGCGCGTCAGCACGGCCGGGCTGGTGCTGGTACGCCAGCGGCCGGGCTCGGCGAGCGGTGTGATCTTCCTGACGCTCGAAGATGAGACGGGCGTCGCCAATGCGATCGTTTGGCCGAAAGTGTTCGAGATGCTGCGGCCGATCGTGATCGCCGCGCGGCTCATCGCCATCAGCGGAAAGCTGCAATCCGAATCGGGTGTCATTCATGTCGTGGTCGAACGCGCCGAAGATTTAACGTCGCTGCTCGGGTTGCTGTCGAGCCAAGGCGGCGAGATCTCGGCGCTTGCCCATACCGATGCGGTCAAGCGCCCGGAGCAAGGCTCGCGGCAGGTTGCGCGCAACAAAGAACCGGATCTCTTCGAGGTGAGAACGGCACGCACAACCACAGACCCGCGCGAGGATGTCCGCCAGGTTCTGCCGAAAGGAAGAAATTTTCACTAGTCGTCATTGCGAGCGAAGGAATCTAGATTGGGGCCGCCGGATTGCTTCGTCGCTTCGCGCCTCGCAATGAGGTGCGCAAATAAAAAAGCCGCCGTTCTTGCGAACGGCGGCTTCGATCTTAGCAACAAAATATCTGGAATCAGGCAGCCTGAAGATTGACGGCGGCGAGCTTGCCGGAGCGACGGTCGGTTTCGACGTCAAAGCTGATCTTCTGACCTTCGACAAGGCCGCGCAACCCGGAGCGCTCGACTGCGCTCACATGCACGAAGACATCCTTGCCGCCGCTGTCCGGGGCGATGAATCCATAACCCTTTTGCTCATTGAAGAATTTCACAGTTCCTACTTGCATTCTAGGCCCTTTCGTGGCGCAGATCGGCAGTCACGGAATGTAACACGCCGGTTTCAGTCGAATTTGGCAGAAGTGGCTGAAACGTGCGCAGAGCGAGCGATTCAGAGATCAGTCCAAAAGCGATGATCCTATATGTAACTGAAACCCGCGCTTGGCAAGAGCGGGACCTTCCCGCAGTTACAGCTCCCTTACCGCGGTTAAGACGCAATTCATCAAGCGGTTCAAATCCGTGGCGTCGATCGTGAACGCCGGGGTCAGATAAATAACCCGGCCGAACGGACGAATAAAGACTCCGAGTTGGGTGAAACGACGCCGCAGCGCGTTCAAATCGGGCTCCTCGCTGAGCTCGACGACGCCGATCGCGCCTTTGACGCGCACGTCGCGGACAGCGCGCACATCGCGACAGGGCTCCAGCCCAGCCCGCAGGCTCGCCTCGATCTCTGCGACTTGCTTCAGCCGCGGCTCGGTATCGAAGAGATCGAGCGAGGCGTTCGCGGCCGCGCAGGCGAGCGGATTGGCCATATAGGTCGGCCCGTGCACCAGCGCGTAGACGGGATCGTTAGACCAAAAGGCCTCGAACACATGCTGGCGTGCGACTGTCGCTGCGAGTGCCATCGTCCCGCCGGTCAATGCCTTCGAGAGGCAGATGATGTCGGGCACGACATTCGCCGTTTGGCAAGCGAACATCGCGCCGGTGCGGCCGAAGCCCGTGAAGATCTCGTCGAAGATCAGGAGAAGATCGTATTTGTCAACGGCGGCGCGCAGCCGGGCAAGCACTTCGGGCGGATGAAAGATCATGCCGCCGGCGCCCTGCACCAGCGGTTCGACGATGATTGCCGCGAGTTCGCCTGCACAGCGCTCCATCAGCGCGTCGAAAGCCGTAGCGCTTTGTTCATCGCGCGGCAGATCGGCGATGACGTTCTGCGGCAAAACGCCGGCAAAACGCTTATGCATGCCTTCGTCCGGATCGCAGATCGCCATCGTCGCGAACGTGTCGCCATGGTAGGCGCCGCGAAAGGCGAGAAACTTGTTGCGGCCGACGACTCCTTTGTTGATCCAGAATTGCACCGCCATTTTGAGCGCGACTTCGACGGCGACCGAGCCGCTCTCGGAGAAAAAGGCGCGTCCAAGATCGCCCGGCAGAAGTCTGGCCAAGCGCGTTGCAAGCCGCACGGCCTGCTCGTGCACGAGCCCGCCGAACATTACATGCGGCATCGCCTTGAGCTGGCGCGCCACAGCATGGCGGATATGCGGGTGATTGTAACCGTGACAGGCCGTCCACCAGCTTGCAATCCCATCGACGAGTTCGCGCCCGTCCGCCAATCGGATCCGTGTACCTTCTGTGGCGACGACCGGCAGCGGCGGCAGGTCGGTCTTCATCTGGCTATAGGGCAGCCAGATATGCTCGCGCCAAGCCTCCTGCCATTTGCCGTCCATCAAAGCGCCTTGTTGCCAGAACGGAGCGCCACCGCTACACCGCCGGGAATCGAAAGGAAAGCCGCGCTCTTGGCCACGCTCGACGCGTTCGCGAGCCGCAAGCTCGCCGAGTTGGAGGAAGCCGCGCTGCGCCGCAGCCTCATCGATACGGAGCGGCCCGGCGACAGCATCGTCGTGCGCGGCGGGCGCCGGCTCGTTTCGTTTTCCTGCAACGATTACCTCGGGTTCTCACAGCACCCGAAACTCAAAGCCGCGGCGAGCGCGGCAATCGCGGCCTACGGAACCGGCGCCGGCGCCTCGCGGCTCGTCACCGGCAACCATCCGCTCTTCGCCGAACTTGAAGGCCGCCTCGCAAAATGGAAAGGCACGGAGGCGGCGTTGGTCTTCGGCTCCGGCTATCTCGCCAATCTCGGCATTATTCCGGCGCTCGCCGGCGAGCGCGATCTCGTTCTCGTCGACGAACTCGCGCATGCCTGCCTTTTTGCCGGTACGCGCCTGTCATCCGCCGAGCGGCGCGTCTTCCGCCATAACGATGTCGGTCACGCGCGCGCCATTCTTCGTGCGGAGCGCGGCCATTTTCGCAATGCTCTACTGGTCACCGACGGAGTCTTTTCGATGGACGGCGATCTCGCCCCGGTCGCCGAGTTCGCGAAGACTTGCGCCAACTACGACACGTGGCTCGTGACCGACGATGCGCACGGGCTCGGCGTACTCGCCCAAGGACGCGGTTCGAGCGTCGTCTACGGCGGCAACGCCGCGGTGCCGTTACAGATGGGCACCCTCTCGAAAGCGATCGGCAGCTACGGGGGCTATGTATGTGCCTCGCGGGCCGTCATCGATCTTCTGGTCTCGCGGACGCGCACGCTTATCTATTCGACCGGCTTGCCGCCCGCCAACGCGGCTGCGGCGCTTGCCGCGCTCGACATCATCGAAAATGAGCCGGCGCTGACCGAAAAGCCGCTTGCCAAGGCGCGCGCGTTCACCCGCCGCCTTGGATTGCCCGAAGCGCAAAGCCCGATCGTGCCCTTGGTGCTCGGCTCCGCAGAGGCGGCGCTCGCCGCCTCTCGTATGCTGGAAGAGGAAGGCTTTCTCATCGTCGCCATCCGGCCGCCGACGGTGGCTGCCGGCAGCGCTCGGCTACGCTTCGCCTTTTGCGCCCAGCACCGTGACGACGACGTGGCGCGCCTCGCCGACGTCGTCGCCCGTTTGCGCAACGACGCGCGGCCGGCGCCGCACGAAACCGGCTAATCCGCTTTGCCCGCCATCTTCATCACCGCGACTGGAACGGAGATCGGCAAGACCTTCGTCGCCGCCGGGCTCATCGAGGTGCTGCGACGGCGCGGCCGCAACGTCGCCGCGCTAAAGCCGGTGGTCAGCGGCTTCGATCCGCGCACCAGCGACGAAAGCGATCCTGCGGTACTGCTGCGCGCACTCGGCCGGGCGCCGACCGATGCCGCCATCGCCGAAATTGCACCTTGGCGCTTCTGTGCGCCGCTCTCGCCCGACATGGCGGCGGCGCGCGAAGGCAGGCCAATCGATTTCGCCGCGCTCATCGCGTTCTGTCAAGCTGGCATCGAAGCCGCCAAAGACATGCTTCTCATCGAGGGGATCGGCGGCCTGATGGTACCCTCCGGCGCGCAGGCGACGGTGGTCGATCTGATCGACACGTTGCGAATCCCGATGATCCTCGTGGCCGGAACGTATCTCGGCACCTTGAGCCATGTGCTGACCGCATTCGAGGTCGCAACCAACCGCGGCCTTGCAATCGCAGCTTTGGTGCTCAATGAGACACCCGGCTCGCCAGTGCCGATCGATTCAACGCGCGCCAGTTTGACGAATTTTTGCGGTGAAGTGCCGATCCTCACGCTTACCCGCGGCGTCGATAACGCCACGACATTCGAGGCCCTGGCGGATCTGCTGGCCTAGGATCATTTCGAGTCGGCGTCGGCTTCTGAGTTCAATTCGTCGGCAAACGCCTCGATGCGGCGCGCATTGGCGCCGAAATCGTGCCGGCCGATGCGCGAGACCGAGCGCACGTCGACCCGCGTCTCTCCGGCGAGCGGCGTTATGCGGATGGCGATGTCGTCGGGAAAGCCGAAGACCATGCCGTGCGCGATCGCGTCGACGTGGCCGAGGCCGAGCCGCCCGCCGGGCGGGATCGCCTCGATGATCGTCCAATGGCGCGCCGCCGCGGCATGCAAAACCGTATCGAAAGCTTCGTCGCCGTCGATATCGAGAAAGATCGGCTGCACGTCCGGATAGGCCTTGGCCTGCAGCTGGCGAACCGCGGCGGGAACGGAAGGTGGCACGATGCCGCCGCGCGCCGCCAGCGCTTTGCCCGACAGCGAGAAGGCAGGCGGATCGTCGAGATCCGTCGAGACGTCGTTGAGCACCGGCAGGCGAACCGCCTGGACGGCGAGAAAGGCCGGATAGGCCAGCAGCAGCATGGCAAGCAAGGAGCCGGTCAGGAGAACGCCGACGCCCTTACGGCCGGTACGCCAGATCGCCACCGTGGCAGCGCCGGCGCAAAGTACGGCGAGACAGGCGATGACAATCGCCGAGCCGATCACGGCGAGCACCGCCGTCGGGTCAAGTCCGGCGCGTGCCAAAAGCAGACCTATGGCGACTACGGCCGCCGCGAACAGGGCGAGACGACGGCTCCATAAAGCGCTGTCGGAATAAGGTTCTTCGATGATGATCCGGCGCATGTCGGGCGCAAGGGTTCGTTGTATTTACCGGCCTGCGGTGGCGCCGGCAATCGGCATCGCCGACCAACGCCCGCCCGGCCTTGAGCTTCGCGGCTTAGCGCTCAAGCAATATCACAACGTTCTGTTTGCCGCGCGGCTCCATCCTAAGCGACCGAGGCGTGCAAGACCCGCCAGGCTCGAATTTTGCAACCGGACAAGCCATGACCCCGCGTATCATGCTAGGCCGCGCGGCTTCGAAGGAATCGACGATCTTTCCGGAACGCTCGCCAGGGGGACCGACGATGCGCCCGTCGCGCTGCTGGCGCACGAGCCGTCCGTCTTCCGCCGCGTGCCGCAAGAAGTATCGCTCACGTTCTGCGGCCACACGCACGGCGGACAGGTGAACCTGCCGTTCCTCACGCCGCCTATGCCGAGACGCAATTCGGTACGCGGCATATCTACGGCCATATCGCGGAGCGCGGCGCGGCAGATAATCATTTCGGCCGGACTTGGGACGTCGATCGTGCCGGTGCGTTTTCTGTGCCCGCCGGAATTGGTCAGCGTGCAAATCGGCGGCGTACCGCCAATTGCGTATAAGTGATAACGCAAAGCGCGCGCCCTTCCGCAAAAGGCGCGCGCGTTGGTATTCGCTTTTGCTCGGCCACGCTATTCTACGACGACTTTGGTGCCGACCTTGACGCGATTGTAAAGATCGATCGCATCGATGTTCGACATCCGGATACAGCCCGACGAAACAGCCTGGCCGATTAGATCGGGCTCGTTGGTGCCGTGGATGCGGTAGAGCGTGTCTCGATCGCCCTGGAAAAGATAGAGCGCCCGGGCGCCGAGCGGGTTTTCCGGGCCTCCCGGCAATCCGCCGGCGTCGGCGGTCGGCTGCAGATGCGGCCAGCGCTTCACCATGTCGGACGGCGGCATCCAATGCGGCCATTCCTCCTTGCGCCCGACCGTCGCTACGCCGGTCCAGCCCTCCGCTTCGGAACCAGCGGCGATGCCGTAACGGATCGCTTTCTTGCCCGGCAGCACGTAGTAGAGGAACATGTTCTTGGTATCGACGATGATCGTGCCCGGCTTCTCCGGCGTATCATAATCGACCTTGTAGCGCAGGAACTGCGACGGAATATCGGCCTTCGGGGCAAGCGCCATATATTCGCTGTCCCGCGCCGACAAGCTTGGATCCGGCGTGGCGACTCCATCAGCGATTCCATCAGCCACGCATCCGGCCAGCGACATCGCCAAAACCGGCAATACCCAAGTGATCGTTTTGAGTCGCATCTGAATTTCCCCGCCCGCAGATTCGAAATAACGCATCGGCCTTTGTCTTGCCATCCTCCCGTGTAGCTGAAAACGTCTTCAAGGCGAGAAGACGGCAGGCTGTGGCGCAAATGAAACAGCCTGCCATCTCCAGCGTTCGCCGATCCGCTCTTCCGGCGTGTCGCCGGACCTTCATTTTTTGGTGATCGGCATGACAACCGCCCTTCTTGGCCATCCTGCGAGTCTCGGCCACGCGACCGGGCCCGGCCATCCGGAGCGTGCCGAGCGCATGCGCAGCATCGAAAATGCCCTGGCCGGCGGGGAATTTCTCCCGCTCAAACGTCTCGAGGCGCCGCGTGCCGACCGGCAGGCGATCCTGCGGGTCCATTCGCAGCGATATCTCGCGGAGATCGAGTCAGCGCTACCCGCGACGGGACTGGTCTCGTTCGATTCGGACACGATGTTGAGCCCCGGCACGTTCGAGGCCGTCCTGCACGCGACCGGCGGTGCGGTGCTCGCGACGGATTTGGTTTTCCGGGGCGAGGCCGACAATGCTTTTGTCGCGGTCCGTCCGCCCGGCCATCACGCCGAACCGGAACGGGCGATGGGCTTCTGCCTCGTCAATACCGCCGCCGTCGCGGCGCGTCACGCGCAGGCCGAGCATGGCGCAGAGCGCGTCGCTATCATGGACTTTGACGCCCACCACGGCAACGGGACCCAGGCGATTTTCTGGTCGGACCCGACCGTGCTCTATTGTTCGACGCATCAGATGCCGCTCTTTCCAGGCACCGGCGCGCGCCGCGAACGCGGCGAATACGATACAATCGTCAATGCGCCGCTCTCCCCCGGCACCGACGGCGGCCTCTTCAAAGAGGCGGTAGAATCGGTCGTCTTGCCGCGCATCGCGGCGTTCGCGCCCGACTTGATCGTCATCTCCGCCGGGTTCGACGCGCACCGTCGCGATCCGCTTGCGGGTCTCAATTTCACCGAGAACGATTTCGCCTGGATCACCGGCAAGCTGATCGACGTCGCCCTCGCCCATTGCGACGGGCGCATCGTCTCGGTGCTCGAAGGCGGCTACGATCTCGAAGCGCTAGCCAGTTCGAGCGTGGCGCATGTGCTGACTTTGATGGGTCGCAGCATGCCGGCGAACGGCCTTTTTCAAGCTCCGCCGTCGATCGGCTCGTAGGCGACGATTTCAATGCCGAAACCGGAGAGGCCGACATATTTGAGCGGTGACGAAGTGCGCAGCCGAATCGACGAAATTCCAAGATCGCGGAGGATTTGCGCGCCGACCCCGATTTCGCGCCATTCCTTGATGCGCTGCGTCTCCTTGTCGGGCCGTTCGGCCTGCGGCACGTTGACCGGCACCCCCGCCGTGCCGTCGCGCAGATAGACGAAGACGCCGCGGCCCTCTCTCTTGAATTGCGCGAAGGTCTTGCGGATCAGCGCCCCGCCGGCGATCACATCGGCGACGATATCGACGCGGTGCAGGCGCGCCGGTACGTTGCGCCCGTCGCCGATCTCGCCTTGCACGAAGGCAAAATGCTGGACCGGATCATAGGGCGTCACATAGGCGTAGCCGGCGAGCGGCCCGCTTGGGCCTTCGACCGGAAATACGCTGACCCGCTCGACGAGCTTCTCGCGCGCCTGCCGGTAGGCGATCAGCTCGGCCACCGAAATCCGCCGTAGGCCATGTTCTTTCGCGAAAGCGTCGATCTGCGGCCCGGTTCGGACGCTGCCGTCGTCGTTGGTAAGCTCGCCGATCACCCCGACCGGCGGCAGGCCGGCGAGCCGGCAGAGATCGACCGCGGCCTCCGTGTGGCCGGAGCGCATGAGGACGCCGCCCTCGCGCGCGATCAACGGGAAGACGTGCCCGGGCCGGACGAAGTCGGCCGCCCCCATGTTGGGATTGGCAAGCGCGCGCACGGTTTGGGCGCGCTGCTCGGCGGAGATGCCGGTAGTGAGCCCATGGCGCACGTCGGCCGAGACGGTGAAAGCGGTGCCAAGCGGCGCGTCGTTGGTTGCAACCATCGGCTGGAGATGCAGGCGGCGCGCATCTTCCGCGGTAATTGGCGCGCAGACGATGCCGCTCGAATAACGGATGATGAAACCCATCTTCTCCGGCGTGCAAAGCGCCGCGGCGCAGATGAGATCGGCCTCGTTCTCGCGGTCGTCGTCATCGGTGACGATGACGATCTCGCCGCGCGAGATCGCCTCGATCGCTTCGGTCACCGAACGGCGCATGCGAAAACGCTCCCGGATGTGTTAGGCTCGCCAAGCTTAGATAGGCGAGAATTGCGATCGCACAATGCCGGCAAAGTTTGCGCCTCTTCTGCGGATCGCCCTAATCTGCATCGGGCTTTTCGCGGCTCCCGGCGTCGTGCCGGCCGATGGCGCCGGCTGCGAGCAGATCACCGCCGCTGACCGCCTTTATACGGTGTGCACGTACGACGTCCGGCGGAGCCAGCTGCGGCTTTTCTTCGCCGACGCCGACGGGCAGCCCTACAAAACCTTCAGCGCGGTTTCCGAGGCGCTGAAGCCGCAGGGCGAGGTGCTCGCATTTGCCATGAATGCCGGCATGTTCGGCCCCGATTTCCGGCCCATCGGCCTCTACATTGAAGCGGGACGGCAAATCAGTCCCGCCAATACGCGTTCGGGTCCGGGCAATTTCCACATGAAGCCGAACGGCGTCTTCTACTTCGATTCCACAATGGCCGGCATCATGGAGACGAGCCGATTTCTCAAATCGGGACTGCATCCCGAGTATGCGACCCAATCGGGACCGATGCTGGTGATCGACGGCAAGCTGCATCCCAAAATCGAGCCATCCGGCACGTCAGAGAAGATCCGCAACGGAGTCGGCGTAAAGAACGGACACGTTGTCGTCTTCGCGATCTCCGAAGAACCGGTGACCTTCTACGAGTTCGCGACCCTGTTTCGCGACCGGCTCAGCTGCCCCAATGCGTTATTTCTCGACGGATCGGTCTCAAGCCTATACGCGCCGGAGATCGGACGCGACGACGCCCTGTTGCCGCTCGGCCCGATCGTCGGCGTCGTCGAGAAGGCGCCGTGAGCTAGCCCGACAAACCTACCGCCACGCCGGCCATCGCAGCGACCTTGGCGTCGAGCGCCTGCGCGGCTTTCAACAGTTTCGGGTTCGTCTCGGCACGCATCAGCGAGGACGGCAGATCATAGATAATCGTCGAGCCTTCGCCATCTGCGTTCTCGACCAGCAAAAGTTCGACCGGCGCGAACAACGCGGCCTCGATGTCGTGGCGGATCATCGTGATGGCGATCAGCGGATTGCCGAAGATGAGGCGTACGGCCTTACGCGTGACGCCATACAACGGAAGCCAACCGCTGTGGTCGAGCTCCAGAAAGAGCATGAAGCCGCTCTCGCCGATAAGCGGCTGGATGATCCGTTCGAAGTCGTCGGCGTTGCGCACGGCGCCGGCGTGATCGAGGACCTCCTGCAGCCGCGACGTGCCCAAAAGACGGCGCAGCGCCAAGCGCACTTCGTCGAACGAGCGTGGGCCTTCGAAGTGCACGCGGGTGAGTTCGCTAACGGATGTTAACATCGCGGGCTTCATCGTCATGCTCTCCATCGTCGTGCCCTCACCCGATCTGTGCCCGATGCCGCAGGAACTGATCGGCAAGCACGCAGGCAACCATCGCTTCGCCGATCGGCACGGCCCTGATGCCGACGCAAGGATCGTGACGCCCCTTGGTGGAGATCTCCGTCGCGGCGCCGGAACGGTCGATCGTCTGGCGCGGCGTTAGGATCGACGAGGTGGGCTTCACCGCAAAGCGCGCGACGATCGGCTGACCGGTCGAAATGCCGCCGAGAATACCGCCGGCGTGATTGCTGCGGAACGTAGGCCGCCCGTCGGTGCCGACGTGCATCTCGTCGGCGTTTTCTTCTCCCGACAGCGCAGCGACCGCGAAACCATCGCCGATCTCGACTCCTTTCACCGCGTTGATCGACATCAACGCCGCCGCGAGCTCGGCGTCGAGCTTGCCGTAGAGCGGCGCGCCCCACCCCGCCGGCACACCTTCGGCAACGATCTCGATCACCGCGCCGATCGAGGAGCCGGCCTTGCGGATCTCGTCGAGCTTGCGCTCAAAGCGCGCCGAAGCTTCGGGGTCGGGCGAAAAGAATGCGTTACGCCGCGTCTCCTCCCAATCCCATTTGGCGCGGTCGATCCAATGCGCGCCGATGGCGACGAGCGCGCCGCGCACGCGGACGCCGGGGATGATCTTGCGGGCGATGGCGCCAGCCGCGACGCGCGTCGCGGTCTCGCGTGCCGAGGCCCGGCCGCTGCCGCGCCAATCGCGCAGCCCATATTTCATCTCGTAGGTGAAATCGGCGTGTCCCGGCCGGTATTTGTCTTTGATCGCGTCATAATCCTTCGAACGCGCGTCTTCGTTGGCAATCAAGAGCGCGATCGGCGCACCGGTCGTGACTTGCTTGCCGCGCGCCGGATCGCGGAACACGCCGGAGAGGATCTTCACGCGGTCGGATTCCTGGCGCTGGCTGGTGAAGCGCGACTTGCCCGGCCGCCGCTCGTCGAGAAAGCACTGGATCTCCTCCTCTTCGAGCGGAATTGCCGGTGGGCAGCCGTCGACCACGCAGCCGATCGCCGGCCCATGGCTTTCGCCGAAGGTCGTCACCCGAAACAGATGGCCGAACGTGTTGTGGGACATTGGGTCCTGCCCGCAGCGGCGAGGGCGCTGCCGAGCCAGCGTGAGCGCTTACTCCTTGGCCAGAGCCGAAAGATCGGGTGCCGAGGGGTTTTTCATGCCGACGATGTGATAGCCGGCGTCCACATGCAAGATCTCGCCGGTGATGCCGCGCGCCAGCGGCGAAAGCAGAAACGCGGCGCTTTCGCCGACTTCGTCGATCGTGACCGAGCGGCGCAACGGCGCGTTATATTCGTTCCATTTGAGAATATAACGGAAATCGCCGATGCCGGAAGCCGCCAGCGTCTTGATCGGCCCCGCCGAAATTGCATTGACGCGGATGTTCTTCTCGCCGAGATCGGCGGCGAGATAGCGCACGCTGGCTTCGAGCGCCGCCTTGGCGACGCCCATCACATTATAGTGCGGCATCCATTTTTCGGCTCCGTAATAGGTCAGCGTCAACAGCGCGCCGCCGTCCGGCATGAGCTTTTCGGCACGCTGCGCAATCGCCGTGAAGGAATAGCAGGAGACGAGCAGCGTATTGCAGAAGTTCTCCGCAGTGGTGTCGACGTAGCGCCCGGTCAACTGGTCTTTGTCGGAGAAGGCGATGCAATGCACCAAGAAATCGAGCTTGCCCCAAACCCTTTCGACCTCGCGGAACACGGCGTCGATCGTCGCGACGTCGGTCACGTCGCAATGGCCAACGATATGCGCATCGAGCTCCTGGGCGAGCGGCCGAACGCGTTTCTCAAGCGATTCGCCTTGGTAGGTGAAGGCAAGCTGCGCGCCGGCACCATGCGCCGCCTTGGCAATGCCCCAGGCGATCGAACGGTTGTTGGCGGTTCCCATGACCAGGCCGCGTTGTCCGGCCAAGATCCCGGGAACGGTGGCTTGTACGGGCAGGCGTTCCGGCTGGTTCATTCTTGATCCTGGGCAAACAAGGGCCGGCCGCGCCGACAACCTATCTGCGTTTAACCCGGATTTCACCGATTGGCCAAGGCCATGTCGTCGGATACGAGCGTTCCTGCCCGGATTGCGGGCGGCCGCCCAATCAATTCATTCAACACTTGGTTGCGGTATTGTGAGGGGAGGCCACGACCTACGCAAGGTCTTGGCGCGGGTTGTACGGCTTCTGTTTCTGCCATTTCCGTGCCAGTTCAAGCAGATCGGGGTCAGTTTCGTCGGGCAGGACAATCCGTAACGTGACGAGCAGATCGCCTGGGCTAGCACCCGGCAGGCCTTTGCCGCGCAGCCGCAGCGTGCGGCCGCCGTTCGAACCCGGCGGCACGTTGAGTTCGACTTGCCCGTCGAGAGTCGGCACGTTCACCTTGGCGCCAAGCATCGCCTCGTAAAGCGTCAGCGGAAGATCGAGGCGAAGGTCGCGCCCCTCGACCCGAAAGTAGGGATGTCTGGCGATCTTGACGGTGACGAGCGCGTCGCCCGGCTCGCCGCCCAAGGGGCTCGCGAGACCCTGGCCCTTAAGCCGGATCTGCTGGCCGTCCTCGACCCCCGCCGGTACCGAAACTTCGAGTGTGCGTCCGGTCGGCAAACTGACCCGGCTCTTGCCGCCGCGCACGGCTTCCCGCAGCGTAACGGTCAGTTGCGCGGTCACATCCTCGCCGCGCGGTAAGGGCCGGCTCTGGCCGCCGGCACGGCGCCCGGTTGCCGCGCCGCCGAACAATTCGCTAAAGATGTCGCCCGCGTCGAACCCGCCGCCGCCCGGCCCGGTGCGAAACTCGAAATGCTCGAAACCGCCCGGCCCGGTGCGCCGCGTAAAACCGCCGGGGCCGGCGCCTGCCCCGAAGCCTTCGAACCCCTGAAAACGCGGCTTGCCTTCGGCATCGATCTCGCCGCGGTCGAACTGGGAGCGCTTTTTGTCGTCGCCGAGGATCTCGTAGGCGGCGCTCACCTCGGCGAATTTATCCTTCGCCTTGGGGTCCTTGCTCTGGTCGGGATGAAATTTCTTGGCGAGCCGGCGATAGGCCTTTTTGATCTCGGCCGTATCGGCCGATTTCGTCACGCCCAAAACGGTATAGGGATCACGCATCGTCGAGCCCAAAAGAGCGCCGGCCCGCAACGGCGCAGGCGCAATGTCTCAGCCGGCAACTTGGGGTGCGGGCCGGTTGGACGCAAGCCTACGGTTCAAACCGGCCGTTGGCGCATTCCAAGTCCGCCCGGCACGCCGAGAACGGCGACCGCGATCCGAGCCGCCACGAGAAGGCCCAGGAAGGCCGCCGTGTTGATCGCCAGGATTCGCAGAACGACCGGCGCGGCGTAGGTCGCGAGATCACCCGGCGCGGCGGCAAGGGTGATCAGAAAGAGTCCGCCTTCATACGCCGCGAACGCCGCGAGGAATGCGGACGTGCAAGCCACGATTGGATGTGCCAGGGCGGCGCTGTGGTAGGTCCACTCGGCCGCGAACACACCGGCGACGCCGACCAGCGCAAACGCCGCGCTCCACACCAAACCTGCGGCCGGAAAATGCAGAACGGCGAAGCCGACGCATTGATTGGCAAGAACGATGACGAGGATGAGAACCACGGCTTCGCTGCGTCGCATCGTCAAAGCGGCCAACGCCGCGAAGGCCGCCAAAGGCACGGCGCAAGCGAACGCGAGGCTCAGGCCGACGCTCACGGCGATGAGTGCCGCAATCCAGACGATGTGACGCCAATCAAAACGTATTGTTCTTTCCACGGCTCTCTCCATGTCGGGCCGGCTGTCCGGCCATCTCTTAGCAGTGTTTCCATCCGGTTGGAATTGGTCAGCCTCCTCAGGGTCCGCCAGCTGCGTTAAAGGCGACCTTTAACCCGCCGAAGACGCCAAGCCCCGGACGCTGGAAGCCGAGCGGATCCTGATACTGCACGTTGAGCGCGTTATCGATGCGCGCGAAGGCGGTCACGCCGTGGCCGAGATCATAGGAACCCGCCAGGTTGACGAGCACGTATCCGGGCACGGGGAGCGGCGTGAGGTTGGTAAAGTCCCTGTTGTTGTCGACCCACGACCCGACATAGATCACCGTCGCACTCAATTGCGCGGCGCCCGTCGCCTGCCAAATGCCGCTGAGGCTCGCCTTGTTCTCCGGCCGGCGAATCAGCTCCTGTTGCAAGGTGTCGTCTTCGGCATGGGTATAGGTGTAGTCGGCGCGCA
>JBOHJJ010000225.1:0-2914 GCA_050728495.1 Methylovirgula sp. | reverse complement strand
GAGGCCGAGGAGCTCTGCGACACCATCGCCATCATCAACCGCGGCGAGGTGGTCGCCTGCGAGCCCACCGCCCAGCTCCTGAAGCGCCTGGACACCCGGACCCTGGTGGTCACCCCGGCGACGCCGTTGCCGGCGGCGCCCAGGATCCCGCCCTTCGAGACCCGGCTGCGGCCCAACGGCGATCTGGCGGTCTCGTTCAAGACCGCGGAGGCCTCGGTGGAGGAGGTGATCGCCGCCGTCCGCGCCGCCGGCCACCCGATCAAGGATCTCAAGACCGAGGATCCGGACCTGGAGGACGTCTTCATCGCCCTCACCTACGCCGCCCCCGACACCGCGCCCGAGCCGGCCTGAGACTTGCCCGCCGCGCGCCGGAATCGTATATGTCTTATACGATTCCTATACGATGAGGCTTCCATGGCTCAGACCAGCTTCCAGCTCGATCCGGGCACCGCTCAGGCGATCGACGAGCTCAAGGGCGTTTTCGGCGTCACCACCAGCACGGCGGTCATCCGCAAGGCGATCGCCCTGGCCCGCGTCGCCTCGCGCAACGCGGCCGAGGACGGAACCATGACCCTGGTCAAGCCCAACGGCGACAAGGTGAACATCATTCCGACGGCGTGACGATGACCGCCGAGCGGGTCGCCCTCGAGCCCGAGGTCCGCTCTTTCGAGACCACGGCCGACAAGGTGGCTCTGGGCGACCTGGCGATCCGTCAGGCGTTCGCGCGCAACATCCTGTGGCTCTTCATCGCCGCCAACGCCTTCGTCTTCGTCGCCTTGGGCGTGGTCTTCTGGCAGGACTGCGCCCAGGTCTGGGCCGGGCGCATCGCCCCGGGGCAGCGGATCGTCACCGACAAGGTGATGATGTCGCTCTTGGGCGCGACCACCGTCCAGCTGGGAGCGGCGATCTACACCATCACCCGGGCGATCTTTCCCGGCGCCCCACGCAGCCAGTAGAGCCGGCTTGGGGGGCGATTTGCGCCTCCCGCCGTTTGGTCTAGAACCCGGCCCCCGCGCACTCGTAGCTCAGATGGATAGAGCGCTGCCCTCCGAAGGCAGAGGTCACAGGTTCGAATCCTGTTGGGTGCGCCATCCGTAGTGTCTGTCGGCGCGCCCAGGGCTTGCTGGTTTTGCCTGGCACGCCGATTTCGTTCTCCAGTCGGGTCATCGAAGGCGGTCGCTGGCGGGAAGCGATCTTCGAGCGCCGCTTCGAGGTCCGCTTCGGTGCTTGCCGCGCGGTCCTTGATGCATCCAAGTGTTGCGGCAAAAAGCGCCCTCAGGGCTCGTCGTCTTCGGGCGGTGCGAGAAGATTGATCAGTTCCGCAACCTTGCCATTCGGCAGATGGCGCAATTCCCCGATCAGTGCGTCGTCGCTGTTCAGCCACGCCCAGGCTTGGGCAAGCTCATCCCGCGTCGCATTGCTTGCGACGATCTCTGCGAGCAGGGTTTCGTCGACGGGGCCCAGCACAGCCACGACGTCGTCACGAGTCATCATCTGCGAACCTCCTTCGCAGCCGATGCACGCCCGGCGATCGAAATAAGGCTGAAGGGGAGAATTTCAATCCCGTGCCCGCCGCGCACGAGCGCAACGACTACGCGCCGGCAATTGCCTCGGTGCGCACCGAATCCGTAACTTTGCCGAATACACTGCCGATCAGCACCAGGCAGGGACCGCTCGGCTTTGCCGCGGCGACCTGGGCGGCGAGGTTTGCCACCGTGCCGTCGATGCGCCGCTCCTGCGGCCAAGTTGCGCTTTCGACCAGCAGAGCCGGGGTTTGCGGATCGATGCCGTGCTCCAGCAGACGCCGCAGCAGATCGGGCAACGTGTGCACGCCCATATAAACCGCGGTGGCGGCGGCGGGATCGCAGAGCGCGCGCCAATCGAGGTCGGCCGGTAGGCTCCCGTTCTGCGCATGCGCGGTGACGAATTGCAGCCGTCGCGCTCGATCGCGTTGGGTGAGCGGCAATTTGAGCGAAGCCGCCGCGCCCAACGCGGCGGTGACACCAGGCACGATCGAAACCTCGATGCCGGCCGCTTCGAGCGCTGTGATTTCCTCGTTGGCGCGCCCGAAGATCGACGGATCGCCGCCCTTCAAGCGCACGACGCGCTTGCCCTCTTTGGCAAGTGCGATGAGTTGCGCGATGATGTCGTCCTGCCGGCAGGACGGCTCGTAGCCGCGCTTGCCGACCGGGATCTTCACCGCCTCGCGGCGCGCCATCTCGACGGTTGCCGGGGCGACAAGATCGTCGAACAGCACCACGTCGGCTGCCTGCAGCACGCGCAATCCCTTCAGCGTGATGAGCTCGGGATCGCCAGGGCCGGCGCCGACGAGAGCCACGCTGCCTTTTGCCGTCTCGGCCGGCGCATTGGCGCGCTCCAGGATCTCGTCATAATCTTGCGGTCGCGGCGGACGCGTGCCGAAGGCGCGTGCGACGAAGAGTTCCCAGAAGCGGCGGCGCAGCGCCGGGGCGAGATCCGCCGCCTTCAATCGCGCCCGCCAAGTTTGCGCCGCCTCGGCCCAAAGCTTGATGGTCTGCGGCAACAAGCCTTCGAAACGGCCGCGCAACGCCATGGCGAAGACGGGCGCCGCGCCTTTGGTCGAAATGGCGATGACAAGCGGCGAACGGTCGAGGATCGTGCCGAACTGGAAATCGCTAAAGCCTGGCTTGTCGACGACGTTGAGCGGCACGCGGGCGCGGCGCGCCGCGGCTTGAAACGCCGCCGCTTTGTCGTTCGAGGTGAAATCGCCGATGGCGATCGCCGCGCCGTCGAAGTCGGGTTCGCCCCATTCCCGCTCGATAAGCGTGAGTGCCGGCGCGCGCGCGGCAAGCGCTCGCATCTCGGGTGAAGGCGACGGGCCGACGACATCGACGCGCGCGCCGGTTGCCTGCAGCAGTTCCGCTTTCCACGCGGC
>JBOHJJ010000224.1:0-4152 GCA_050728495.1 Methylovirgula sp. | reverse complement strand
CAACCAAGTGGTCGAGCGCGTCATAACTACCGGCGACGCGATGGCCGAAGTCGCGCAACGCGCCCGCCATCTCGCCGATCTGCTCGAAGATCAACGTGCCGCGACCTCGGAAATCGCCGAAAGCACGGCAAAGATCGCTGCCAAGGTTGCTAAGACGGAAACCGAGATCGGCGCGATCAACACCCGCCTCGTCGGCTGCGAGCGTCTCGCCGAAAAATCTTGGGAGAAAAATAAGCGCGACTATCTCGGCACTGACATCGCCCGCCTCCCGGCTGAAGCGGCAATTCTCAAGCGCCAACTCGCCGCGATGCTTATCGGCGCAATAAGCCCGACAAAGGTTAGGCTCGATCGCGATCGGCTTGCCGCCTGTCTGGCGCGCTCTCCGGAGCTCCGGCAAAAGGACGGCGAGCTTGTCGGCATGCTCGAGCGAGCCGCGGCGAAGGCGCAGGAGCAAGCTGACCTGGTCGTTACTTGCGTCGAAGCAAAACGTTGGGCCACGGCTAGCGAATCCTACGAGCTCTGTGAAATGGCGCTCGCCGATGTCGCCGACGCCGTGCGCCGGATCCTGAAAAAGCTCAAGAACACGCCGGACGCGGCGAGTTGACGGGTTCATGCCGCCTGCACGAAACTCTCCAGCACCATCTTGCGTCCCGCCTTGTCGAAATCGACGGTGAGTTTGTTGCCGTCGACCGCAGCGACTGTCCCTGTGCCGAACTTGATGTGAAACACCCGCGCGCCCTTTACGAACGAGGAGTTTGCGGAAGATTTGGCGACAAGCTCGCCTTCGATCAGCGTCGGGCCGCGCCGTGATGCGCCCTCGTGCCAGCCTTGCTCGCGACGCTCTGCCTCGCTGCGCCGCTGGGCGCGTTGCCATCCGGGCGTCGCATAGGAAGAACGATAGGTGTCCATATTGGCGAAGCGCGACTGCGCGTAATTGCCATACGCATTGCTTGTGGCCGTATCGATCACTTCGACATGCGCCGCCGGCAGTTCGTCGAGAAAGCGCGAGGGCAGCGTGGTCTGCCAAAGCCCGTGAATGCGCCGGTTGGTAGCGAGATAGATCTTGGCGCGCCGCTTGGCGCGGGTGAGCCCCACATAGGCGAGCCGCCGTTCCTCTTCGAGGCCCGCGCGTCCGGATTCGTCGAGCGAGCGCTGGTGCGGAAAGAGCCCTTCTTCCCAGCCGGGCAAGAATACGGTGTCGAATTCGAGCCCCTTGGCGGCATGCAGCGTCATGATGGAGACGCGCTCTTCGCCATCCTGATTGCCGACGTCCATGACCAGCGCGACATGTTCGAGGAAGCCTGCGAGGCTCGGAAATTCCTCCATCGCGCGGACGAGTTCCTTGAGGTTTTCGAGCCGTCCCGCCGCGTCCGCCGTGCGGTCCTTGCGCCACATGTCGGTATAGCCGGATTCCTCCAGGATGATCTCGGCGAGCTCGCCTTGCGGCTTTTCGTCGATCAGCGCCGACCAGCGCGAAAAGGCGGCGAGAAGATCGCGCAGCATCTGCCGCTGTTTGGGCCTCAATTCCTCGGTCTCGACCATGCCGCGCGCCGATTGCGTCAGGCTGATGCGCTCGCGCCGCGCGTGATCGTGGAGAAGCTGCAGCGTCGCGTCTCCCAACCCGCGTTTCGGCACGTTGTAAATCCGCTCGAAGGCGAGGTCGTCGTCGGGCTGCGCGACGCAGCGCAAATAGGCGAGCGCGTCGCGGATTTCGGCGCGCTCGTAAAAGCGCGGACCGCCGATGACGCGATAGGGCAGGCCCAAGGTGATGAAGCGCTCTTCGAATTCGCGCATCTGAAAGGAGGCGCGGACCAGGATCGCGATCTCCTCGAGCTTTTCGCCTTTGCGCTGCAAGGACTCAATTTCTTCGCCGATGACGCGCGCTTCTTCCTCCGAATCCCACACGCCGGCAACCGTGGGCTTCTCGCCGGCCTCGCCGTCCGTGAACAGCGCCTTGCCCAGCCGGCTCTCGTTATGGGCGATGAGGCCGGCGGCAACGTCGAGAATATGGCCGGTCGAACGATAGTTGTGTTCCAGGCGGATGACGTGCGCGCCGGGAAAATCCGCCTCGAACCGCAGGATGTTGTCGACGTCAGCGCCGCGCCAACCATAGATCGACTGGTCGTCATCGCCTACGCAGCAAATGTTGCCGCCGGCCTGCGCCAACAGCTTCAGCCATAAATATTGGACCGTGTTGGTGTCCTGATATTCATCGACCAGCATGTAGCGGAAGCGGTCCTGATAGAGCTTTAGGATATCGGGATTTTCGCGCAGCAGACGCAACGTCTCGAGCAGCAGATCGCCGAAATCGGCGGCGTTCAGAATTTTCAACCGTTCCTGGTAGAGCCTGTAGAGTTTCGCCCCTTTGCCCTCGCCGAATGCGGCGGCTTCGCCGGCCGGCACATGCTCGGGATCAAGGCCGCGATTCTTCCAGAGATCGATGTGATAGGCGAGAGCGCGGGCGGGCCAGCGCTTGTCGTCGATGTTCTCGGCTCGCAGGACCTGTTTCAACAGCCGGATCTGATCGTCGGTATCGATGATGGTGAAGGAGGACTTCAGTCCGACGAGTTCGGCGTGACGGCGCAGGATCTTGGTCGAGATCGCATGGAACGTGCCGAGCCACGGCATGCCCTCGGCGACGATTCCCGTGAGCAGGCCGACCCGCTCCTTCATCTCGCGCGCCGCTTTGTTGGTGAAGGTCACCGCCAGGATCTGGCTCGGGAAAGCCCGGCCGGTCGCGAGAATATGGGCGATACGGGTAGTCAGCACCCGCGTCTTACCAGTGCCGGCGCCGGAGAGAACCAGGACCGGGCCGTCGAGCGCTTCGATCGCGGCGCGCTGTTGCGGATTGAGCCCCTCGAGATAGCGCCCGACGCCGCGCGCTCGCGCCGCGATCCCGCCCGGGCGCAACGCCGGCGCCTCAAGGCCCGGACCTTCGAAATCGCTCAACTTCTCTGCTCTCGGCTAGCACGAAGACGAATCGCTCACCCAATGTGGGGGCTTTGCCATCCCCTGTCGACTCGATGTTCGACGAAATCGCCCGGCTGATCGACGCCGGAAAGGTCCAACCGAAAGTCAGCAAGATTTTTCCGCTCGCCGAGGTCGCCAAGGCGCAGCAGTGCCTCGCCGAGGCGCACCCGGAAGGAAAGGTCGTGCTGCGGGTTGCCGAGTAGCGGGCGAAGCGGCGTCGCGGCCCATGCGGCGTGCGGCGCCGCCGTTCTTTTCCGCCTATTTTCTTTTGCCGGTCTTGCGCGCCTTGCGGGTCGTCTTTCGCGCCGTGCTCTTGCGGCTCGAATTCCGCTTTGCCACGATTTTTCTTGCCGTCCTCTTTCGCGACGTGCTTTTTCTGCCTTCGCTTCTTGCCCGGCCGGTTTCGCCGCGCCGTTCCGCGGATTTCGTCTTGCGCAAGTTCTCGCGGTTCTTTTTCGGGCTCTCGTATTTCGAGGCGCCGGCTTCGCGCAGCGCGATGGCGATAGCCTGCTTGCGGCTTTTTACTTTGCCGCCACGGCCACGCGGCAGTTCGCCATGTTTGTACTCGTGCATGACCCGCCCGATCGTATTCTTCTGCGCCTTGGATTCGCGTTGCGCCATTGCGGTGCTCCTCGGGAGAATTGCTTCAGCGTGATGCTTTCGAGCTTCTTCCGGTCGTTTCAACTCCTTGATCGCGCCTAAGTTCACGAAGCCTGGTGTTGCCGCCGGGAACGCCGGCCTGTATCGACGGTTTAAAAGCCGACTTGGTCGGCGGAGAAGCATATCCGGCGGGTAGCGGCGTGATCGGAGGTAACCCGCATGAACGAGAAGCCGAGCGTCTCTTATTGGAATCTCTGGACCGATCCTACGGGAATGAGCCGGCAGACCCGCTGCGCCCTGACCGAGTTCGACCTGCAGGGGATCAAGCCGGGCGTTACCCCGCAATGGCAGGGCAGGAAGACGCATGAGGGAGCAACCGTGTTCGTAACGGTGTTGCCGCCCGGCTGGATGGGCGATTGGCACGAGAACCCCAAGCCGCAGTGGATCATTCCGCTCTCCGGACGCTGGTTTGTCGAATCGATGGACGGGCAGCGCGTCGAGATGGGGCAAGGCGAGATTTCCTTCGGCGCGGACCAGAACACCAAGGAAATGGACGGCCGCAAAGGACATCGCTCGGGGACG
>JBOHJJ010000223.1:0-2527 GCA_050728495.1 Methylovirgula sp. | reverse complement strand
GGCAAAAAGAATCAATCGAGCCTGCGCGACAGACCGCGAAGACCGGCCGCGACGCTTGGCAGGAACTGGCAAAAGTAGCCGCCGAGCTCATGCGTGCCGATGCGCAGGTGCGGAAGGAAGCGTCCGCAGGCATCGATCCCGATGCGACGCACGAGCCGGTTACCGGAGTGCGGCGCGCCTGATCTCTCGAACAGGTCCGCGCAGCCGGAGAGCGCAGTCAGCGCGCCGTGATCGCGTTTCTGAGTTCGAGCGGATGCGCGACGAATTCGAGCTGCTCGATGCTCGTCCCCGTGCCGCGGATATCTACCGTGCCGTAGCCGAGAATGCGGCCGAGGAGCGATTGATCGACGTCGACCGACTCGACCTTATCCATGTTCATTTCGGCGGTGTGGCGCTGGATGAACCCGGTCTTGTAAATGACGCGCGCCGTCGTCACGGCGATTTCGGTCGTGAAACTCTGCCACCAGGCGTGTACTGCAAAAATCAGGGTAAGCAGCGCGAAAACGATCACGAGGATCAGCGCGATCGCCCAGCGATAATTGGTCTGCTTAAAGTAGATTGCGGCGACAACCGCGATTGCGGTGCAAACCAGAAAGAAGATCGCCTTGTGGTAGATGATCCAGTGGAGGTGGCCGTCGAAAACCAAGCTCTCTCCGGGCTGCAAGATGCGTTTTAGATAGCTCATGACCGATTTCCGCGCGACGCCGCACTCTTAGCAGATCGCGGCGGCGGGCGGCAGTCGAGTTGCGCGACGAGGTCGGACCGCGTCGGGCAAAATAATGTTCGACCCCACAAAAGCAAGCCATTGTTCTGGCGCAGTCTTTTACGATGTTCTGCGGGTCCAGTTTCCAAGGCGGCGGTAGGAAAGCCGGGGCTCAAGCCGGACGCACGCATCGAAATGTTGGCTTTCGGGCCCAATCTAGGCCATGAACCGCAATCATCCTCGATCCAGGTAGATCCCTAATGCAGGAAGCCAATACGACCTCGCTCGAAGCCGCCGTTTTACGTTCCGCCGAGATGGCGCTTGACCGCATCGCAGCCGCGCGCCGCGCGATCGGCGATGTCATTTTTGGGCAGGAGCAGGTCGTGGAGGAAGCGCTCGTCACGCTTCTTTCCGGCGGCCACGGCTTGCTCGTCGGCGTGCCGGGGCTTGCCAAGACCAAGCTCGTCGAAGCCTTGGGCCGCGTGCTCGGCCTCGACACCCGACGCGTTCAATTTACGCCGGATCTTATGCCGGCCGACATTCTCGGCTCCGAGGTGCTCGAAGAAACGGCCGATCATCGCCGCAGCTTCCGCTTTGTGAAGGGACCGATCTTCGCGCAATTGCTGATGGCCGACGAGATCAATCGCGCCAGCCCGCGCACCCAGTCGGCTCTGCTTCAGGCGATGCAGGAACATCACGTGTCGGTCGCGGGAGAGCGCCACGATCTGCCGCATCCCTTCCATGTGCTCGCCACCCAAAATCCGCTCGAGCAGGAAGGCACCTATCCGCTGCCCGAGGCGCAGCTCGATCGCTTTCTCATGCAGATCGACGTCACCTATCCCGATCGCGCCGCCGAAAAACGCATCCTGATCGAGACCACCGGCGACAGGGATTGCGAAGCGAAACCGGCCATGACGGCGGATGAGCTCGTCACCACGCAACGTCTGGTACGGCGCCTGCCGGTCGGCGAGCAGGTGGTCGAGGCCATTCTCGATCTGGTTCGTTCGGCGCGGCCGGGCGAGGGGGATTTTGCGATCACCCAGCATATCGCCTGGGCGCCGGGGCCGCGCGCCGCGCAAGCCTTGATGCTCGCCAGCAGGGCACGGGCGCTTGTCGACGGACGTCTTGCGCCTTCGCTCGACGACGTGATTGCGCTCGCCGCGCCGGTTTTGAAACATCGCATGGCGCTCACCTTTGCGGCGCGCGCCGAGGGCGAAACGGTGCTCGGCGTGATTGAGCGCCTCACCAGCCATCTGGCGCAGCGATGAGCGATGCCCGCCTGCTCACGCCGGCGGAGCGGCGCGTATCGACCGCCACCGAGGGCACCGCGCTTGATCTGGCCGCGCGGCTGCCGAGCCTCGTCGTCGCCGCCAAGGAGGTCGCCTCGAGCGTGATGCATGGCATGCATGGCCGGCGCGTGGCGGGCAGCGGCGAAACTTTTTGGCAATTCCGTCCGTTTGTCGCCGGCGAATCGACCGCTGGCATCGATTGGCGCCGCTCGGCGCGCGACGATCGCATCTACGTGCGCGAACGCGAGTGGGAGGGCGCCCATACGATCTGGATCTGGATCGATCGGTCGCCGTCGATGGCATTTACCTCGAAACTCGCGCTGCAGTCGAAGCTCGATCGCGCCTTGGTGCTCGGCCTTGCCGCTGCCGATCTTCTGGTCCAGGGCGGCGAACGGGTGGGACTCATGGGGCTGACGGGTCCGATGGCAGCGCGGGGCATCATCGGAAGATTTGCCGAAGCGATGCTCGCCGAAGAGCGCGCACCGGGCTTCGCGCCTGCCGAACTGCCGGTGAGCATGACCTTGGCGCCGCGCAC
>JBOHJJ010000222.1:0-3294 GCA_050728495.1 Methylovirgula sp. | reverse complement strand
GCCGCGCAATTCGGCGATCACTTTGGTGCGCTCGGCATCATCGACTCGCGCACGGCGCACGGCGAGTTTCAGTTTGTCCGACGGTCGGGCGCCGTCCGCCGGTTGGCCTTCGCCAGTCGGCGGCGAGCCGAAGTCGCGACCTTCCACGCGCCTGCTCCCATGCTTAAGTCTTTCTTAACTTAAACGTTTTCGTGCGGCTGGCAATGCGTTTGCGAGCCGGATCGGTGGCGGGAATCACACCGGCACGAAAATCTCGCCTTTACCGAGTACCGCCATATCGCCGGCAAAACGGCGCAGCGGAGTGCGGAAAAGCCGTGCCGCTCCGCGGCTTTCCGGCAAGAGGAATCGTCCGAAGACGGCGGGAAAACTCGAGGCAAAGTGACCGCAATCGACGAACGTCGCGGCGAGCGCTGGGGGCTTCGCAAGCACGATCGTGCCGCGGCGCATGAGATAGCCGGGACTTATGCCGGCGCGGCCGAGGACGATCAAGGTTCCGGCAATGAGCCGGCTGCCAAGCCAGTCTCCTGCGTCGCCTTCGATCAGGATGGTACCGCGCCGCAGCCGGTCGCCGGCGCGCAACCCGGCCGTGCCGCGCAATACAAGCAGGCCGCCGCTCATGCCGTGCAGTTCGCCTTCGCGTGGCGCGGTGAGGAAATCGCCCGCGTCTCCGAGGATCTCGAGCCGGCCGCCTGCCATCGCCGAACCGGCATAAGGTCCGACATTCCCGGAGATTACGAGTTCGCCGCCGGTCATCTTGCGGCCGACGTTGCTGCCGGCGTCGCCAGCGACGAAGATGCGACCCTGCTTTAAGCCTTGGCCGACGCAATCGAAGCGTTCTGAGCCGCCCTCGAAGCGGATTTCCTCGGCCGAGCCGGCGCGGATCCGGAAGAGATCGCCCGCCGTGATCTTTTCCCGCGTCGTAGCGAGATCGACCGCGGCGATGTCCTTGTTGCTTTTGTCGGCAAGGAGATGCGGCAGAAGGGCCGAGAGGTCGAGCCTTTGCGGCGGTGTCGCCTTGAGGGTCAGCACGAGTGTCACGGCAGCAGGTCCTTCAAATGGAAATGGTAGGGCCCGAGCTTGCCGCCATAGTTGCCGGCGCTGACGCGGCGCGCGCCATTACGCGGCCCGAGCTTGACGATCGCCGCGAGCCCGGCGCGCATGGCGTCGGCAACCGCTGCCTCGGTCAATCCATCGATGACGATTTCAAGCACGCAGCTGATATCGCCGTCGAGCGCGGTCTTAACCAAGCCCCGCAGGCTCGGGCAGAACGCATCGTTGGTCGAAGCATGCAGCGCCTTATATTTTGAGCCGACTTTCGAGCCCGAACGCACGATGCCGCCGGGAAAGGGCATGATCGCATCGCGGACCTCCTGCATGGCCTCGATTGCCGCCTCGGCGGCGCGCAGCGTCTTGTCGTAATCCGCGCCGCAGATCAGAAGATTGCCGCCGCCGACGGCGCCTTTGGTCAAACCGGTCGTCGCCTCGCAGAGAAATTCGCCGTCCATCACCGGGATGCGCCAGAAATGCCGGTCGCCGAATTTCTTCGAGATCTGCCAGCCGTCGCCGAAATACCGCAAGAGATCGCCGATTTTCAGCACGTCCGGCGCGGCGAGGTCGGCAAAACAGGCCGAACCCGGCGAGGTCAGCACGCATTGCCCGACGCGGTTGACGAGCTGCGTCTGCAGGTCGTTGCTCGACATCGCGAAAATTAGAACGCGCACGCCCGGCCGCCCGTCCGGCGTGTCGCGCGCCTCGACCTCGCCATCGATCGACGCCTCGCAGCCGCAGCCGATCACCGAGGTCGCAAAGCCGGTCATCGTCACCGCCGCCTGCCGCGCCCAGCGCTTGTTGGGCCCAGTGATGATGAGCGCCGTGCCGCGCATCGGAAAGGCTTCGGCGAACGTGTCGTCGATGCGCACGCCATTTTTGGTTATCGACCGCATGCGACCTCCTCGAACGCGTAATCGCGCCCGATCGCCCCCGCGGGGGGCACTTTGAACAAGTCGCGAGACACGCCATAGAGTTCGTCATAATAGCGAGTGAGCCGGCGATCGATGCCGGACCCGTAGTTCGGCTGCGCCGTCAGCGTGCGCCCAAACCGATAATGCGTCACGCGGCCGTCGCGCACGACCAGGTCGCCGTCCTTGAACACGAGATGCGCGAAACGGAACATCTGCGCTCGATCCGGATCGTCGTTGTAGATGGCGACGTCGGCAAGCGCACCGGGACTCAAATGGCCGCGATCCTTGAGCCCCAGGAGTTTGGCGGGGGCGACGCGCGTCATCGCGGCGATTTCGCTGAACGAATATTCGCGGGTGATCGAGGGCAGTGTTGTCATCTCCACTGCTTCCTTCGGCAAGTCCGCGAGCCATTTGGCCCGCGCGTCGCGGCTCATGATGAGCGCGAAAAGATCGGGATAGGTGGTATAGGGCGCGCCGTTGGGATGATCGGTCGTGAACAAAGCGCGCATCGGATCGTCGAGCAAAAGGAAAAGCTCAAGGCCGCACGCCCATTGCACGGCGTTATAGAAGTTGTCCGACTTGTAGAGATAAGGGACGACGCCCGCGCCGTTCGCCTCGCCGTCGTAGATCACCGTTTTGCGCGGCTTCGCCATGGGTCGCGCGCTCCACTGCCGGATGATGTCGAGCGACACGGTTACGGTCTGCCGGAACATGACCTGGCCCACATCGACCGTAATCGGCTTCGCGGCGGAATTGATCGCCTCCGCGAGTTGCGGCGCGGCGGAGGAAAAGCCGCGCTTTCCTTCCTTGCCGTAAGAGTAGAATTGGACGTGAGCGAGATGGATCCGCTTGCCTTCGACCGCATTGATGGTCTTTAGCGCGGTATCGATGTTGCCGGGAACGCCGAGATTGTTGATATGAAGATGCAGCGGATGCGGGATTCCGAGGTCGATGACCGCCTGCTGCATGGCCTGGATGATGCGGCGCGACGTCACTCCATAGAAGGGAACGACGTCGTCGAGATCGAAGGTTCGCGCGTTGTTTTGGAAAGCGACCGATCCGCCCGGATTGACCGCTTTGAGGCCGGCCGCTTTGGTCGCCGCGAGCATCGAACCGACATAATCGGCGATCGCCGTGTGGTTGGCACCCTCGCGCAGCAGCGACAACAGAAAATCGTCGTCGCCGAGCACCGTCAAAATGCCCTTATCGATGATTGGCACGTCGGCAAGCTCGAGGTGCGAATGCAATGCCTGGTGCGCAGGGACGGCGGGCTCGATGACCGTCGTAAATCCCATCATGGCGTAGCGGCAGCCTGTCTCGAACGTCGACCAGC
>JBOHJJ010000221.1:0-2924 GCA_050728495.1 Methylovirgula sp. | reverse complement strand
TCTACGCGCACCAGATGCGGCGCGTCGACGGGCTGGAAGCGGACGTCGAGCTTGCCGCCCGGCGCGCCGGCGAAGCGGATCGCCGTGCCGGTGCTTCCGGCCGTACCGAAGCCGAACCTTCGCCGTTCGCCGATGCCTCGTTGAAAGGGCAGGCGGATCGTTTCTTTGCGGCGCTCAGTGCTTTCCTGCAGGGCGTCAGGCGCGCCGGCGCGCCCGGCCTGACTTCGGTGCCGCAGCGACTGGTCATCGCGCTCGACGAGATCGATGCTCTGCCGGGAGAAAAGATTCGGCCGCTCCTCGAAACGGCGCACCGCGCCTTCGCCAATGCCGGAATCGTGACCCTCATCGCGGTCGATCCGACCCGGATTCGAGCCGATCGCGCGGCTTTCGAAAAGTGGATCCAAGTGCCGTTTCGCATCGACGCCGGCGAAGTACCCGACCATGCTGCCTACGTCGCGCAGGTTATCGGGAGACCCGGCACCGAAGGGACGATGCGTGCCGAACCCGTCGACTGGTCGATGTCGGGCGCCGAATTGAGTCTGCTCGCGGCGCTCGCGCCTTTGGCGGGTGGGTCGCCGCGCGCTGTCAAGCGCTTCGTGAACCTTTATCGCATCGCCCGCGCGCAAGCGCCCGATCACAAAGGCGTGCTTGCCTTAATGCTCGCTCTGCAGCAAGGCGGCACGGATGGCGAGCTTGCGGCGCTGCGAGACGCGCTCAGCGAGCATGACGGCGATGCGGATCTCACGTTACAAGACGACACGCCGCGGCTCTTCGCGGCGCTGCGGGCACTTGAGGCGCAAGGCAAGGTGAGCGTCACGACCGCCCGCCGCACGGCGGCTGTTGCCAAAAGGTTTTCGCTGCGCACCTGAAGTATGTTGGGCGGCCAACGATGGCCGCCCGCGTTTCCCCTCGGGGTCTTATCGAAGAGCGTCGCTGCGTTGATATCCGAGCGCCGACGAAGTTCAATTAGCGCACGCTGTAGGAACGCGCTCGCACGCCCGCCAAATGGCCCCCTTGAGCCAGACGATTACCCCTTCGTCCGCGTCGAGACTCGAGCAAGCCCACCGCTGAATCGCCGTGATCGCCAAAACGTTCGCAGTGAGTACCCGCCAATCAGCGCCGTTCTGCGGGCGTGCAATACCGCCGCCGTCGCTTCGCGGGCGGCCGGGGGCGCCTATTTGAAAAGCTTCGACGCGTTAATGCAGGTTTGGATTACACCCCATGCGAGGGGAATGCCGACGAAGCCCCACGCCAGGATCAATTTGATCGTATTCCCAGTGTTTACGCGTGAATCATCCATTGGGCTGCCTCTTCGTTTGTCTAGGCCGTAGCGCCGACGGCCCCCTTGGCGTCGTCCTTCATATAATGGCGATCATGCACGGCCCTGACGAAGAGGTTGCAGAAGAACCCGATCACCAGCAGCCCGGCCATCACATACATCGTGGCATTGTATGCGTCCGCCTTCGGCACGTTGTGATCGATTTGATACTGCCGCATGTAGTTGACGATCACGGGCCCGAAGATACCGGCCGCAGACCAGGCTGTGATCAACCAGCCGTGGATAGCGCCGACATAACGTGTACCGAACATATCCTTGAGATAGGCAGGCACGGTAGAGAAACCGCCGCCATACATGCTGATGATGACGAGGAAGCAGGCAACGAAGCCGGCGATGCTGCCGATCGCGCCCATGTGCGGCACCGTGCAATAGAGCAGGAAGCCGAGCACGAAGAACACGAAATAGGTGTTCTTGCGTCCGATAAAGTCCGAGGTCGAAGCCCAAATGAAGCGCCCGCCCATGTTGAACAGACTCATCAGGCCGACGAAACCCGCGGCGGCGATCGGCGTGATGCGGCCAGGGAACATTTCCTGACTCATGGCCGAGGCCTGGCCGAGCACCCCGATGCCGGCGGTAACGTTGAGGCAAAGCACCCACCAGATCAGCCAGAACTGAGGGGTGCGCAACGCTTGGTAGACGTAGACGTCGCGTGTGGTCACGAGCCGCTTCGGCTGCGTAGGGGCGACGTAGCCCTCCGGGTGCCAACCGGGCTCGGGGATGCGGACGATCCAGGCGCCCACCATCATGAAGCAGAAATAGATCGCGCCAAGGCAAATGAAGGTTTCAGCGACGCCGATATGCGTGGGGGTCGTGAACCGGTGCATCAGCCACACCGAGAGCGGAGACGCGATGAAGGCGCCGCCGCCAAAACCCATGATAGCCATACCGGTCGCCATGCCGGGCCGATCGGGGAACCATTTGATCAGCGTCGAGACCGGCGAGATATAGCCGACTCCTAATCCGATCCCACCGAGGACGCCATAACCGAGATAAATGATCCAGATGTTGTGCAGATAGACGCCGAGGGCGGAGACGAAGAAGCCTCCGGCCCAACATAAGGCGGCGGCGAACATCGCGCGGCGCGGGCCACCTTCCTCGACCCAGCGGCCGAAGACTGCCGCCGAGGTACCCAGGAAGAAGATTGCGAGGGAGAAGATCCAGCCGAGCTCGGTGAGTTTCCAGTCGCCGGGAGCCGATTGCGTGATCCCGATGAGCTTCGTCATCGGCAGGTTGAACACGCTGAAGGCATAGGCCTGTCCGATGCAGAGATGGACGCAGAGGGCAGCCGGGGGGATCAACCAGCGACTATAGCCCGGCGGCGCAACAATGTGCTCCTTCGCGAGAAAGGACATCGGCGATTTCTCCCTCTTGGCGTATGGCTTAGGATGGCCATGCGAAACTGCGTTTTCTCGTGGCCATCTGACGGGCCCGCTTCTTCAATGCCTCCAATGCTATAGTCGAACGGGTGACGGTAAATCAAGGTGATCGTTCCGGGCGCTCGACTTATCCGATGCTGCGAGGTTGGCCGCGGTGTCACATTTGGTTCAACGACCCCGCGCTCAGGGTCGATGCTCAAGCCTTGCAA
>JBOHJJ010000220.1:0-3306 GCA_050728495.1 Methylovirgula sp. | reverse complement strand
GCCTGTCTTACGATCTACGACATGTTGAAAGCGGCGGACCGCGGCATGCGGATCGAGGCGATCGAACTCGTCGAAAAGACCGGCGGCAAGTCCGGTGCGTTTCGGGCCCGATGATTTCGGTCACCGGGGCGCGCCAAACAATTCTCGCCGCGGCGACCGGCCGGCGCGGCGGCGAGAATGTGCCGCTTGCCGAGGCGCTCGGCCGCACGCTCGCCGCGCCGCTCGCCGCCCGACGCACGCAGCCGCCGGTCGCCGTCTCGGCGATGGACGGATTTGCATTGCGCGCCGCCGATGTTACCTCTCCACCGGTGCGCCTCGACGTGATCGGCACGAGCGCCGCCGGACATGGATTTCAAGGCGAGGTCGGACCCGGCGAAGCGGTACGAATTTTCACCGGCGCGCCGGTGCCGCAAGGCGCCGATGCAATTCTCATCCAGGAAAATGCGCAGCTCGACGGCGATGCCGTCCTGGCGTCGGCGAGCGTCAACCCCGGAATGCATATCCGCGCCGCGGGCATTGACTTTTCTCAGGGGCAAGTGCGGCTCGAAGCCGGCCGCCGGCTCGGGCCGGTCGAGATCGCCCTTGCCGCGGCGATGAATTATGCGGATCTTCCCGTGGCGCGCCGGCCGCGCGTAGCGATCCTTGCGACCGGCGACGAGCTTGTCCTGCCAGGCAGCGCGATCGGCCCCGATCAGATCGTCGCCTCGAACGCGCCGGGCCTCGCAGCTTTCGTCCGGCTCGCCGGCGGCGTGCCGTTCGATCTCGGCATCGCCGGCGACGATATCGCGGCGCTCGAAGCGGCAATCCGGGCGGCGCGTGACGCCGAAGCAGACGTGCTGGTCACCCTTGGCGGCGCCTCAGTCGGCGAGCATGATCTCGTCAAATCCGCCCTGGCGCGCGAAGGCATGCAGCTCGGCTTCTGGCAGGTCGCCATGCGCCCCGGCAAGCCGCTGCTCTACGGCCGGCTCGGCGACATGCTGATCCTCGGCCTACCCGGCAATCCCGCCGCCTCGATGGTCTGCGCACTGCTCTTTCTCGTGCCGCTGTTGCGGGCACTCTGCGGCGATACCAGCGCCGGCGAGTACAGAAGCGAGCCAGCACGGCTCGGCGTCGTGCTGCCCGCCAACGGCCCGCGCGAAGATTTCATGCGCGCCCGGCTCGCGCCGTCGCACGACGGACTGCCGATCGCAACGCCGCTCGCCGAACAGGATTCTTCGCTGCTGAGCATCTTCGCCAAGGCGCAATGCCTGCTGATCCGCCCACCGCAAGCAAGCGCGGCGCAAAAAGGCGATCTCTGCCGGGTGCTCCGCTTGCCGGAACCCGCACTATGAAACGCGCTACGCCTTGCGAACGACTTGCGTTGTGCCAAACCTGAAGATCACGACCGCAAAGAGCGCCATGGCGGCAAGCACGATCAGAGAACCCGCGACCGTAATCGGCAGATAAGCATCGCCGCCCAAGATGATCGCGGCGATTCCGATCGGCAAAACGATCGCCCCAATCACCGCAGTCCAAGCGTGCAGGTGCGCAAGTCGGCTCGCCGCCGCCTCGGGGACAGCCTGATAATAAAGGCCGGCGAGAAACAGCCCGACCCAACCCAGCAAATTCAAATGGGCGTGTACGGGAGCCAGCGTGAAATCGTTGCGGACGCCCATTACGATTCCGAATATCATGCCGATGATACCGAGAACTACCGCAAGCCGCAGGAGCCAGTTCGCAATCATCATGTTTCCCCTTGATATCGTTGCCCGACCGGCATCCTATCCCGCCGCGAAGGAGCACCAAAGAAATCTGCTTAGTCGGCGCTGTCCGGCCCGGGGCAGACGCCTCGATTGACACTCGCAAACTCCCGTTCCACCTTTGCGCCAACACGATTGGGGAGGTTGCCATGCACATCATCTGGATCGTCATCATCGGCTTTGTGGCCGGGCTTATTGCACGGTTTTTCTCGCCCGCTCCAAACAATCCGAGTGGTTTCGTGCTGACCTGCCTGCTCGGGATCGCCGGCGCCTTCCTTGCAACCTTTATCGGTCATGAGATCGGCTGGTACCGCCTCAACCAAGGCGCGGGACTCATCGGCGCCACGCTCGGCGCCATTGTCATCCTCGTGATCTGGCGGGCGATCGTTGGCAGCGGTGCGGTTGGTCCCGCCGCCGGCACCGGCCCCAGGCGCTGGCTTTAATTTTCGAAGATCGGCAATTCGCGGAGCGTGAAATGGCGGCCGGTGCAACGACCCTCCTCGGCCTATTTGTCGGCGCGGCGCCCGCGGTCCTTGCCGCCGGCTATGCGATGCCCGGTGCTCCGATTGCCAGCGCGACGCTGCTCGTCAACGACGCGGCAAATACCGTGGCGCTGCTCAGTGAGAACAATGTCGCTGTGCGCTTTGCGCCGGCTGAATATCCCGACCTCAACATCACGAAGGCTTTCGTTGTCATTTGCGTATTTCCGTTCAATCCCGGTCCGTTTACTTACGCCGTGCGCATCGACAACAGGTACGACATGATTTCCGCCGACGTCGTCGAGTACAAATATTACGACCCCACCTACATTAAGCTCGAAATCAACGCGCAGTATCTGACCAACACCATTGGGGCGGCCGACCTGCGCAACCATAAGCTCCGCATCGAGTTCTACGCGGACCGGTAGTCGGCCTTCGATTTGCGCGTGTAATAGCGTGTGGGAAACCGGCATTTCCCGCCGCCACCTCCCGTTGCGTTCGCGCCGAACGACATGCTAAAGCCGGTTGGTTCCAACGCGCGTCCGCGCAATGCAAATGGAGCGGCGCGGGTGCGTTTGAAAGCAGCGGTTCTTCTGTCGGTATGGATGTTGCAGATCGGGACGGCGGAGAGCGCCGGGCTGTTGGACCGCTCCGCGAATCGCCCACCCGACATCGTCCAACAGGACAACGGCGGCAATCTCCTAAAGCGTATCGAATTCGTCGAGGCGCATAAGAACGATCCCCTCTACCGCCTGCCGCTGGAATGCTTCTCCTCCTGCACGCTGCTGCTGGGAATTGCCGGCGCCTGCGTCAGCAAAGGCAGCTTGCTGTTTTTCCATTCGGCCGAGATCGACGGAAAGAAGGCGCCGCAATATTTGAACGACTACGCGGCGAGCTATTATCCGCCGGCGGTGCGGAAATGGGTGAAGGAGCATCACGCGCTCGAAAAGACCGGGTGGACGCTCATGGATTGGCAGACGGCGGCGAGCCTCGGCGTGAAGGTCTGCCGATAGCTCGGGCCACGATCATGGTGGGCAAACGGGCGCGGCGCAGCTCGCGAGGCGTGCGAATGCGCTACGGCAAGTGCC
>JBOHJJ010000219.1:0-7121 GCA_050728495.1 Methylovirgula sp. | reverse complement strand
TTTAACGGAATCCGATGCAGTCTCTAACTTCTTGTTAACTCGTTCGGGAGGGCTCCGCCATGGATTTGGGACCGAAGGTCGAACCAAGCTTTGATGCGGCGAAGCCCGAAGCGGCCAGCCAAGCCGCACCCGCCGTCCCGCCGCAGGATGCCGCGGCGCCCGCACCTGCCCATCCCCAGGAGAAAAGGCAGCCTTACGAAAAGCCGAAGGAAAATGCCGGCCCGAAAGCGTCGCCCATTCCGAGTTCCGCGCTGGTCATTCTGCCGTCTTCGAAGCAGGGGTTCGAGGCCAAAGTCGATACCGGCGCAAAACAGGGCACGGGCAAAGGCAAATGGCTCCGCTCTGCGTCGCGGGCCGCTTTGCTCTTGATCCTTTGCGGCGCCTCGTTTGCGGCGGGCGGGCGTTACTTCGGTTCGATACCGTTTATCGGACACGCCGGCTATTCCGCCTCCTGGCAGGCGGTCAAGAACGACGATACGCACACCACGATCGCAACACTCGGCGCCGAGATGCAGCAGATCGAAGCGCGCCTCGATTCATTGCACGCCACGCAAGCGCCTGACGAGATCGTTGCGCTCAAAAAGAGCGTCGACGGATTGAAGGCGAGTCTCGATGCGGAAAAGACCGCGGCGAATGCCTCGATCGCGCAGCTCACGGCAAAACTCGACCAGTTTGCGCGCGGCGAGCCGAGGCTCACCCAAACCTCGCTCGAAAAGATCGAGCGGCGCGAAGCCACCGATCCCAGGGCAATCCAGGCGACGTTGGATAGGGCGGCGCGTGCCGGCAGGAACACGCCGATGACCACGGCTTCGCTGCCCGCAAACGCCGAACCGCAGGGCGCGATGACGGAAGTCAGACCCCAGCCGCGGTTGCTGACCAACTGGGTGGTGCGCGACGTCTATGACGGCATCGCGCTCATCGAAGGTCCGCAAGGCGCGCTCGAAGTCATGCCGGGCGACACGATCCCCGGTGCCGGCACGGTGAGATCGATCGAACGGCGAGGCGGCCGCTGGATCGTGCTGACGAGCCGCGGGCTGGTCGCCGAAGATTGATTGGCGGTCCGCTTGCGCCTGCTCGCGGAAAGTTGAGGCGTGGTTCCTCCCTTAGCGGGGGAACAAGCTCCTAACTCACTTCACTTGCTTCGGCAGGAAATACGCCAGCAGTCCGATCGCCGGCAGGAAGGCGGTCACGTGGTAGACCGTCTCGATGCTGGTCATATCGGCCAATTGGCCGAGCACGGCAGCGCCCAGTCCCGCCATCCCGAAGGCGAAGCCGAAAAATAGCCCGGCGACCGTGCCGACCCGGCCAGGCATCAATTCCTGCGCATAGACGATCATCGCCGAGAAGGCCGAAGACAGAACAAAGCCGATGACGAAGACGAGCACGCCGGTCAAGGCCAAATTCGCAAACGGCAAAGCGAGCGTGAACGGCAGCACGCCCAAGATCGACCCCCAGATCACGTAACGCCGCCCGATCCGGTCGCCGAGCGGGCCGCCGACGAACGTGCCAAGCGCCGAAGCGGCGAGAAAGATGAACAGAAAAAGCTGCGCCGTCGGCACCGAGACGCCGAATTTCTCGATCAGATAGAAGGTGAAATAGCTGTTGAGGCTCGCCAGATAGACGAACTTCGAAAAGACCAGCGCGAGCAGGATCGCCATCGTGGTCGCGACGTGTTTGCGTGTCAGCCCATGCGCGGCGCGCGGACGGCGGGCGCGGGGATGTTTTCCGGCAATCTGCGCGGCGTACCAATTGCTGATGCCGATCAACAGGCCGATGCCGATGAGCGGCACGAGCGACAACCAGGCGATCGCCCGCTGCCCGTGCGGCACGATGATGAAAGCGGCGAGCAGCGGGCCGGTGGCGGCGCCTGTATTGCCGCCGACCTGGAACAGGGCTTGCGCCATCCCGTGCCTTCCGCCCGCCGCCATCCGCGCGACACGCGAAGCCTCCGGATGAAACACTGAAGAGCCGACGCCGACCAGCGCGGCGGCCAGGACGATGAGGCTGAAGCGATTGGCGACCGAGAGCAGCAAGAGGCCCATCAACGTGGCGCCCATGCCGATCGGCAGCGAGTAGGGCCGCGGGTGCCGGTCGGTCGAGAGCCCGACGAGCGGCTGCAGCAGCGAGGCGGTGACCTGGAAGGCCAGCGTAATGATGCCGATCTGGCCGAAGTTGAGATGGAAGGATTGGCGGATGATCGGATAGATCGCGGGCAGCAGCGATTGCACCGTATCGTTCATCAGATGTGACGCGGCGAGCGCCAGAAGGACGGCGAAAAGAGTGGTTTCGCCCGGCCCTGCGACGGACCCGGCTTCGGCGTTGGCGTCCATGGTCGATGATGTCGTGGTGGTTAATGGTACCGCCACCCCGGATCGAACGGGGGACCTCTAGATCCACAATCTAGCGCTCTAACCAGCTGAGCTATGGCGGCGTTAAACTGCGCGCGAAATTAGGGGGGTATTACAGCGATTGCAAGGTTTTGGGCAGCTGTCGAGTGGTGCAAACTGGGCTCGCCTGCGATGAGTCCGAAGTTTTCTGCGGTCCGGCCATTAAGGATGATTCGAGCAATCGGCGAGCGCGGGAAGTGCCGTGTGGACCGCGACTTCGACTATCATTAGGCTTTCGTTAAGGCTATCCGTGGCGGCGGAGGGGGCCTGGCGATTCGATTTCAGCGAGCCTCTGCCGCGATGAAGGCCTATTCCAGCGAGCCGGGCATCAGCCCCGAGGACATCGACGCGGCGCTGCAAGCCCTGTCGCTCGGCGAAGCCGATGTTCCGGTCCTCGGCGCGCTTCCTGAGGAGCGGAAAATCGCCTTTGCCAGCCAGACAATGCTGGCGCTTTTCCGCGTAGCGGATCTCGCCAGCCTCGGCGCGTGGCTTTTTGCAGGCGATGATCCCGGCGCCAATCGCCTTTTGGCGCTTGCCGAGACCGACGATGGCGCGCCGCACCTCGAACGTCTGAGCTTTTCGTTCGACGCAGTGGAAGAGACACTTACTTTCCTCTGCCGCAGAATCGTCACGCCCGAAAAGACGCTGTTTCTCGCCGCCGCCCTCGGCGTGAAAGACGAGCCTTCGGCGCGACCCTCCTTGCGGCTTGAGGAAGTTCGCAAAGTTCTTTCAGCAAGGCTCGGAACGCGCACCAATATTCGTTTTCTGTGGCGCACCGACGCGGACGGCAAGATCACCGAGATTACGCCGCCTCTCGGCGAGGTCATCGGCGCTGCCGCCGCTGATTTTCTTGGCCGCGACTTCGCCGACGTGGCGAGATATCTCGAGCGCGAATCCGACGGGCGCCTGGGCCGCGCCTTCTGCGAACGCGAAACCTTCAGCGGGATCGAGGTGCTTTGGCCGATGGCGGATGCCGCGGCCGTCGTTCCGGTCAGCCTTGGGGGCCTACCGGCATTCGATCGTGACCGCCGCTTCGACGGCTATCGCGGGTTCGGCGTGATCCATGTCGAACGACTCGCCGCGGCCGAGCCGCGCGCCTTCCCGGAGACCGTGCCGGAGCAGGCGGCGCCTTCCGAGCCTGAATTGCCATTCGTTACCAACGTCGTTTCGCTGCGTCCGCCGGCAAAATCAGCCGCACCGATTGCGCCGCCCGATGGCGCCGAAGTGGACGAAGCGCAGCTCTCGCACGACGAGCGGACCGCGTTCCGGGAAATCGCCGAGGTTCTCAAGGAAGAGACGGTTGCTCCCATAGTGCCCGTCGAAACCGCACAGTCGGCGGGCGAAGAGGCGCAAACCACAAAGGTCGCCGATGCCTATCGGGATCTTGGCTGCAACGCCGCGGCAATTTTCGATCGGCTCGGTTTCGGCCTTCTGGTGAGCCGCGACGACGTCGTCATTTACGCCAACCGCACCTTGCTCGATTTGCTGGGCTTCGCCGACGAAGATGCGCTGCATATGGCGGGTGGCGTGTCACGCGTATTTGAGCAGCCGCCCGCTGCCGGCGGGGCCGCGATCGGTGTGCGCACCGTGGCGGCCGAAATCATTCCGGTCCGCGTCCGCATCCAATCAATCGAATGGGACCATATGCCGGCGACGCTGTTCACGCTGCGGCGCGACGACGAAAAGGACGCGCTTTCCAGGCTGGAGACGGAAGCCCGGGCGCACAAGAACGAGGCGCGCGAGCTCAACGCCATTCTCGATACGGCGACCGACGGACTCGCCGTCCTCGATTCGCAGGGCCGCATTCTGACGCTCAATCGCTCCGGCGAGGCGCTTTTCGGCTACGACCAGAACGAGGTCGCGGGCCAGCCTTTATCGACGCTGATTGCGGCCGATAGCGAAGCCAAGGTGAAGGAGTATTTCGAGGGGCTCAAGGACAATGGCGTGTTGAGCCTGCTCAACGACGGCCGCGAGATCCAGGGCCGCGCCAAACAGGGCGGCTCGATCCCCATTTTCATGACGCTAGGCCGCATCGGTCCCGCGCAAAGCGATCCGGCGGAACAGAAATTCTGCGCGCTTTTCCGCGATATGTCGCATTGGAAGAAAGTCGAGCAGGAGCTTGAGGACGCGCGCCGCGAGGCAGAGCGGGCAAGCGCCGCGAAATCCGACTTCCTCGCCAAAGTCAGCCACGAGATCCGCACGCCGCTCAATGCCATTCTTGGCTTCGCCGAAGTCATCATGGAGGAACGTTTTGGGCCGATGGGTAACGAGCGCTATCGCGATTATTTGCGCGACATCCACACCTCGGGTGCGCACGTGATGAGCCTCGTCAACGACCTCCTCGATCTTTCCAAGATCGAGGCCGGCAAGATGGAGCTCGAATTCGTCTCGGTGGACGTCAACCGGGCGATCACGGAGTGCGTCGCGATCATGCAGCCGCAGGCCAACCAGGAGCGCGTCATCATGCGCCTCTCGCTCGCCGCGCATCTGCCGAAGATCGTCGCCGACGAGCGCTCGTTGCGGCAGATCCTTCTCAACCTTCTCTCCAATGCCGTGAAATTCAACGAGCCGGGCGGCCAGGTCATCGTCGCGACCGCCTTGACCGACACCGGCAATGCCGTGATCCGGATCCGCGACACCGGCATCGGCATGTCGGAACATGACATCGAGACGGCGCTCGAACCTTTTCGGCAGCTTGCCACCGCGCGGCAGTCCGCCGGCACCGGGCTCGGTCTGCCGCTCACCAAGGCGCTCGTCGAGGCCAACCGCGCGCTTTTCGCGATCCGCAGCAAAAAAAATGAAGGGACCTTGGTCGAAGTCGCCTTCCCGCCGGCGCGCGTGCTGGCGGAAGGATCGAAAGCTTAGCGCTTGCCGACCACGACGATGTGCAGATCGCGCGGACCGTGCGCGCCGAGCTGCATCGTTTGACCGATGTCGGCCGAACGCGACGGGCCGGTGATGAAATTGACGCTCCGTGGCATGCCGCCCTTGCCATAGACGGCACGCAGCTTCTGCCAGATCTCTTCATAGGTGCCGACAATATCCGCCGCCGCAACGACGACGATATGTGTCTCAGACAGGAAATTGAGGCGCGTCGGATTGGCGGTGCCGGAGACGAGCACCAGCGTGCCCGATTCGGCGACCGCGCCGAACGCGTGACTTAGACCGACGGTTGCATCCGCGCTCTCCTGTCGAATTTCGAAATCCCGCCAGGGCAGGGCGGCAAGCAACGGATCGGCGCCCATGTTGAACCGCGCAGGCAAATCGCGGCTGCGGAGATAGGCCGCGACTTGCGCCGGCGCATCGGCGGCCACGCCCACTTCCGCGACGCTCGCCAAGGTACGCTGCGCCTCGGCGCGAAACAGCGCCGTGCGATCCGCCCCGTCAAGCTGTCCACGCGCCGGGATCACGCTCTGCGGTGCATGTTCGAGCCGATCCGCAACGATGCGGCGGCGCGGCGCTTCCGTTCCGGTGACGCCGAGCGCGAGCCGGATATCGGCGAGAATTTCGGCGCGCGCGCTCATGTTTGCTTTTGCTCTTTTCTGCGCGCGAATTGCGCCTGGAATGTCTCCCCTTGCGGGGCAGGAAAATCGCGGCTCGCGGTCCAGTTTGCCGCAAAGGGTAGCCGGCGGATGCGGCCGGCTTCACCACCGATTCGGTCGAGCGCCCACACCGCCGCACGGCTCGCCAGCCGATAAAGCGCGGGGCGTTTTGCGAAGAGCCCCCAAACGGCGAGGGCGAAACGTTGCCGCGCCGGCGCCACGCGCCAGGCGCGCTCGCGCCAATGCCGCATCAGTTTCGGCAAGGGAATGCGCACCGGGCAAACGCTCTCGCAAGCGCCGCAGAAACTCGATGCATTGGGCAGATCGACGGCATTTTCGATGCCGACCAGCGCCGGCGTCAGCACCGCGCCGATCGGTCCGGAATAGACGGAGCCATAGGCGTGCCCGCCGATCGACTGATAGACCGGGCAATGGTTCATGCAGGCGCCGCAACGGATGCAGCGCAGCACCTCGGCAAAGTCGCCGCCGAGCAAAGCGGAGCGGCCGTTGTCGAGAAGGACGACGTGATATTCCTGTGGCCCGTCGGGATCCTCGGGCCGGCGCGGCCCAGTTGCGAACGTCGTATAGACGGTGATGTCCTGGCCGGTTGCCGAACGGGAAAGAACCCGCAAAAGCGTGCCCGCGTCTGCGAGCGTCGGCACGAGCTTCTCGATCGAGGCGAGCACGATGTGCACCTTCGGAAGGGTCGCGACGAGATCGCCGTTGCCTTCGTTGGTGACGACGATCGAAGTGCCGGTTTCGGCGACAAGAAAATTGGCGCCGGTGATGCCGACGTCGGCGGAAAGAAACTTCTTGCGCAACACGGTGCGCGCTTCGGCGAGCAGCGTGGCCCCATCGGAAAGATCGCGGGCCGGCGGCAGGTCGCCATGCGCGTGGCGAAAATCCGCGGCGATCTGTTGCTTCGTAAGGTGCACGGCTGGCGCGATGATGTGCGAGGGCATTTCGCCGCGCAGTTGAATGCAATATTCGCCGAGATCGGTCTCGACCGGGACGATGCCGTTCGCCTCAAGCGCGGCGTTGACGCCGATCTCTTCGCCGATGATTGTCTTTCCTTTGACGACGAGCTTTGCACCGCGCCGGCGGCAGATCGAAACCACGACGTCATTGGCTTCCTCGGGCGTGCGCGCATAGTGAACGACGCCGCCCGACGCAACGACTTTTTCTTCGTAGG
>JBOHJJ010000218.1:0-2681 GCA_050728495.1 Methylovirgula sp. | reverse complement strand
TTTCGTGCGCGTCATATATTCGGGGTACCGATCCGCAAATTGCTTGCACATGATCTTCTCTTCGGTCTTCGCGCTCCAGACGAAGTAGACGCAAAAGAGAACGAACGGGAGAATCCACCAAACGCTTGCGAGCGTGGAGCCGAGCATCGCGAGCATGAGTCCGGTGTAGATCGGATGGCGCAGGTAGGCGTAGGGGCCGCTGGTCACGAGTTCGGGGTCCTGCTTGAGCGACATCGGCATACCCCAATTTCTACCCAGATGCAGGCGCGCCCAGATCGCCAGCGTTATGCCGAGTGCGACGAGCGCGACACCGACGCCGGCGAGCGCCGGGCTCCAGATCACGCGCTCGATGCCGGCGAAGAAATGCCGGATGCCCGGAAATCGCAAAAGCGCGATGACCGCGAGAAGAATCAGAACGCGCATGCCCCACGAACTCATGTTTCGGCGGGCGGTGCGCTTCGTGTCGGCCGCAAGGGCGATCCAGACGACAATGAAGACAATCCAGATCGCGGCGAGGATCGAAGCGAACATGTGCATGCGGAAATTCTAGCACGTTCGAACAGTGCGGGAAGTTGCGCGTGCCCGCTGGATCGCCAGACACGACTCAGGCACCGGATTGAGGCTACGAGCAATCTATCTTGGCAAAGGACGGAACGTCCATTGTGTCCCGTCTTTCGTCCCAGCAATCGTGAAGGATTGCCTCTTAGGAATCACGCCATCCTGAAAGCCGATCCGTGCATCAACAAAATATTCCCCTTCATCCAGCGTGATGAGCTTGTGATCACCCGGAGCGTGGTTCTCGACGGTGGCACCATTCTTGTCATCATGTTGGACCACGACGTAAACCAGAGGCAGCGGCGGTTGAAGCATTTGGCAAATGCTGCGGTTATGTGAGGCCGTATCACTGAGCATGGCACGAAACGCACTCACAACAATTCTATTCGTTCCGTGCTCTCGAATATCGTAGATTACAAAAACTGGTGCACCCTCTCGTCGCACCCCAAGAAACGAGAGCAGTTTGTTGACGGGCCGGCTATCAATGCAACCGAGTAGTAGCGTCATACCTTGCTCATGCGACATGGCAAAGCTGGCAAATGGAGCCGGACGCCCAAGCCGTAACTGCAAAAACGGGGGCGTTGCCACGGCAAGACCGAGCACGCCGACAGCGATGCCGATGACTCCTAGAAGCACTCCATAGTCCATCGGCGAAGTCTAAGATTGTTTTTGAAAGCAGCCAAATTCGGTCTGAGGCTGCTGCTGCTTTATAACGGCTTCCGCTCAAAACACCGCAACGTTGCGCGCGTTGAGCGCGTCGGCGAGGGTGGCGAGCGCCTTGGCACGCTTGCGGTAGAAGGTGTAGGGCGCCCAGCCGCGTTTGGCGCAGAGCCGGCGCACCGACCGGTGTCGTGCCCCAGCGAGCGCCCAGAGGCTGGCGACGAGCGCCATGCCGGAATCGACGCCGCGCAATTCGCGCAGCCAATCGAGCGCCGCTTCCATCTCGGCGATTTCGGTCGCGGTCGGATGCGGAACGATGAAGTTGCGTGCCGCTTCGCGCGTGCGCCGCTCGGCGTCCGAGAGTTCGGCCTGCGCCAAACGGTCGGCCCACTCGACCGCATGCTGCGGCCAATGTCCGCCCGGCGCGCGCGGGCCCTTGAGCCGCGGCAGCCGGTCAAGCGTCACGAAGGCTTTGACGAGCCGCCGGCCGACATGCTCCGGCTCCCAGCGCGACGGGATCTCCTCGCGCGCCTCGTCGTAGGGCGCTTCGAGCGCGTTGATCTTCCTTTCGTCCATTAGGCGCCGTCGTCGAGGATATTGTCGAGGAGGTTCGGCTCGCCGCCGGCGGTGACGAGCAGCAGGCGGATCAATGCTTCGCGCGTCATGCCGCGTTTCTCGGCGGCCGCGTCGAAACGGGCGGCGGCCTCGGGCGGCAGGCGCAAGGCGGCGCCTTGGGAATCGCGAAAGGCGAGGCCGAAACGTTGCGCCTGGCGATGCACGTTGTTCGGCGTCGAGGCGATCAGCGGATCTTCGGCGATCCGCTTGGCGGCCGACCAGAAACCCGAGCCGCGCGACGCGCTCGGTGGTCCATGGCGTTTTCAACTTCGGCATGGCCCTCCTCCCTGGCTGCATGGGAGGCGCTATCAGGTAACTCTACCGTATTGTCAACGGTAAAATTACTCAATGCGTTGCCAGCAGAATCGGTCAAACTACCGATCATGGAATTGGAAGATGTCCTCGCCCGCGTTGAAAGCCGGCTTAGCGCGCTCGGTCTTTCGGCGCATGCCGCTTCGCAAGCGGCAAAGAAACCGGACGCGATCCGCAACCTGCGGCGCGCCGTCAAAAATGGCGACCGGCGCGGCATCACTACCGAAACGCTGGTGGCGCTCGCCCCGGTGCTGAAGACCTCGGCCGCGTGGCTGCTCGAAGGCGTCGGCGATCCTTCCTCCGGCAATCTCGTGAAGGTGATTGGAAGGATCGGCGCCGGCGCCGAGATTCTCCCGGAATTCGAGCAGATCCCCGCCGAGGGCCTGTTCGAGATCACCGTGCCCTTCTCGACTCCGGAGGATTCGATCGCCTTCGAGGTCGAAGGCGAGAGCATGTGGCCGCGCTACGATTCGGGCGACGTCGTCATTTGCTGGCGGCAGAGCGAGGACGCCGAGAGCGTCGTCGGCCGCGAAGCGGCG
>JBOHJJ010000217.1:0-8059 GCA_050728495.1 Methylovirgula sp. | reverse complement strand
AGATCCTGATGATGGGCACCAACGCCCATTACGAGATCGACAAGATCGGCGTCTTCCGCCCGAAAATGGCCGACGTGGACGAGCTCGGCCCCGGCGAGATCGGCTTCATCACGGCGCAGATCAAGGAAGTCGCCGATACCCGCGTTGGCGATACGATCACCGACGAGAGGCGGCCGTGCGCCGCGGCGCTTCCCGGCTTCAAGCCGGCGCAGCAAGTGGTCTTCTGTGGGCTCTTTCCCGTCGATGCTGCCGACTTCAACGATCTGCGCGCCGCGATGGGCAGGCTGCGTCTCAACGACGCGAGCTTTTCCTATGAAATGGAGAGTTCGGCGGCACTTGGCTTCGGCTTCCGCTGTGGATTTCTCGGCCTGCTGCATCTGGAGATCATTGAGGAGCGGCTGCAACGCGAGTTCAACCTCGATCTCATCGCCACCGCGCCTTCGGTCATCTATCGCATCGCGCTGCGTTCCGGCGAACGGATCTCGCTGCACAATCCCGTCGACATGCCCGATCCGAGCCGGATCGAGAAGATCGAGGAGCCGTGGATCCGCGCCACGATCTTGACCCCCGACGATTATCTCGGCGCGGTTCTGAAGCTCTGCCAGGAGCGGCGCGGCGTGCAGGTCGATCTGAATTACGTCGGGGCGCGCGCCATGGCGATCTACGACCTGCCGCTCAACGAAGTAGTGTTCGACTTCTACGACCGCTTGAAGTCGATCTCGCGCGGCTATGCGAGCTTCGATTATGCGATCAGCGAATATCGCGAAGGCGATCTCGTCAAAATGTCGATCCTTGTCAACGGCGAGCCGGTCGATGCGCTCTCTATGCTGGTGCATCGCGACCGGGCCGAGACGCGCGGCCGCGGCATGGTGGAGAAGCTGAAGGAGTTGATCCCGCCGCATCTCTTCCAGATCCCGATTCAGGCGGCAATCGGCGGCAAGATCATCGCCCGCGAGACGGTGCGGGCGCTGCGCAAGGACGTCACCGCCAAATGCTACGGCGGCGATGCAACGCGCAAGCGCAAGCTCCTGGAAAAGCAGAAGGCCGGCAAGAAGCGCATGCGGCAATTCGGGAAAGTCGAGATTCCGCAGGAGGCTTTCATCGCTGCGCTGAAAATGGATTCGTGAGGCGTAGTCAGCCGCCGCAAACGCCGCTAAGTTAGCTGCGGCTTCGGGCAATGGCCGAAGCGGCGCCGTTTGGGACACGCATGTACATCATCGCCCGCAACATCCACGGCTCGCAGCGCGGCCGGCATTTGCGCTGCGAAGCCCTTATGGTGGCCAAGAAGAGCTATACGCCCTGGCCGCCGACCACGGAGGACGGCTGGCGGCGCGCCTATAAGTTCCGCGACAAGCTGATGGCCGAGGTCGTGCGCCTCGAACTCGATCCGATGGGCGACCAGCTGCAGGTGATCGAGGCGGTGTTTATTCCGTGAGCAACACGCCGCTTCCCCGGACGAACCCGCAGAGCGGGTGAAGATCCGGGGTCCAATATCGTCGCGCGTCTGGATCCCGGCTCTCCGCTTCGCTGCGGCCGGGAAAGTGGGCCCAAGCAGTTCTCACTCCGGCGTGAAATTCATCGCCACGCCGTTGATGCAATAGCGCAGATGCGTGGGCGGGGGGCCGTCCGGGAAGACGTGGCCCAAATGGCTGCCGCAGCGGCTGCAATGCGCCTCAGTCCGAACCATGCCGTAGCTGTCGTCGACCGTTTCCTCCACAGCGCCCGGAACGGGATCGTTGAAGCTCGGCCAGCCGGTGCCGCTCTCGAACTTGGTTTTGGAGACGAACAGTTTCTGCCCGCAGCCGGCGCAGGTGAACGTGCCGGCGCGCTTCTCAAAATTCAGCGCACACGAGCCGGCCCGCTCCGTGCCATGCCCGCGCATGACGTCGTATTGCTCCGAGCTCAGAAGCTTGCGCCACTCGGCATCCGTGTGCGTCACCGCAAAGTGTTTGGTGTCCATAGTGCGGTTCCTATCTTGCTGCCGCCCGGCGTCAAAATGCAGCGCCCAAGCGGATCACCTCCTATTTCGCTCCGACAATGCCCGCTATGAGGTCGGCATCGAAATGCTCGCGATCGATCTTGAGATAAGCCACATCTTCGTCCGGAGAAACGACCGCGTCGATCACGCCGGGCGCGGCTTTGAGCTTGGCTTCGACGGCCCCGGCCGCCCGCCGATCAAATGACGCCAAATGAACGAGATAATTCGAAGAGCGCCGCGGCCGGCGCATCGTCGCGGCGACCGCGAGCCATAGCAGAGCTACGACCAGCGCAAAGATGAACACCCCTTTTGCGCCGCCTAAGGCGAACGCCCCGCCGCCACCCACGCCGCCAAGGAAAATTCCGAGAAACTGCGAACTTGAGTAGATTCCGGTGGCTGTTCCCTTGGCGTCGGCCGGGGCAATCTTGGTGACGAGTGACGGCAGGATCGCCTCCATCACGTTGAACGCGGTGAAGAAGCCGATAAGTGCCGCAATCACCAGCGCCGCAATGCCGGCGCCGAGCGCAAGCGCAAGGATGCTTAGCGCCAGCAGGCTGATTGCCGCGATGAAGACCTCCTTCATGCGTCCGCCCTTTTCGGCAACGATGATGGCGGGCACCATCAACGCGACGGAGACGAGAAGGACGGGGAGATAGACCAGCCAATCCGTGCGCCCGTTGAGATGCAGCGAATGGGTAAGGACGGCCGGGACGGCGAGGAAGCTCGCCGTCAGAATGGCGTGAAGCGCAAAAATCGAGAAATCCAGGCGCAGCAGCTCGCCGTCGCGAAGCACCCGCGCGAAAAGCGCCGGCACGGCTTCGGCATCGCGGTGGCGCACGCTATGCACCGGGTTTGGAACGACGCCTTGGGTGATCGCGATGCCAACGAGCGCCAGGACCGCGGTGAGCCAGAAAATGCCCGATACGCCAACAAAGCTCGCCAGCAGCGGGCCGAGGACGATGGCGATAAGGAAGGAGAAGCCGATCGTCATGCCGACGATGGCCATCGCCTTGGTGCGAACCTCTTCGCGCGTCAAATCGGCGACCAGCGCCAGAATGACGGAACCGACGGCTCCCGTGCCTTGCAGGATACGGCCGATAAGCACGCCCGTGATCGACGTGGAGAGAGCCGCGACGACGCTGCCGATCCCGAAGAAGACGAGGCCGATCGAGATCATCGTCTTGCGGCCAACCCGGTCCGAGAGGAGACCGAAGGGGATTTGCAGCAAGCCTTGGGTGAGGCCGTAAGCACCCAACGCCAAGCCGATCAGCATCGGCGTCGCACCCTGAAGATGGCGCCCATAGGCTTCGAAAACCGGGTAGATCATGAACAGCCCGAGGAGACGCACGGCGAAGACCGCGGCCAGCGAGCCGGTCGCGCGCAGTTCAGCTTGATTCATCGTTTCTCATTCCTTCGCTCATTGACGCCGGGGCGCCGGCAGGCCTCTATAACACACCAATCTTGCCAAGATGGCGACGAAGGGACGGGTGATTGATGTCGCAGCGCTTGGCGGCCGCCGCTCGACTTATGTGCTTGCGACGCGCCGCGCGAACGGAAGCCTTGCGGTGGCGGCCTGGAATTGGATCGATCCGCAAAGCTCGGCAAAGCCGTCGCATGGCGCTGATCGAGATCAACCGCTCAGTCGCCGCGGCGCGTTGGACCCGCTAGGACCAGACCGCTGCAATCAGGAGCAGCACAATACCAATGAAGGCAACATTCCAAACGATCGACCGGACGAGGGGGACGCCGGCTGCATAGAGTGGCAGGTAGACGAGCCTTGCTGAAAAATAGAGGACAGCTCCCCACTTGCTCAGCGCGCCCTCGCGCCCCAGCAGGTGAACGAGGAGCACGGCCGCCACGAATACCGGAAATGTCTCCAAGAAATTCCGAAGCGCCCGTTCGAGACGCCCCGCGATGCCTGTGAGCGAAGGAAGCTCCGAATCTCTGGCGCTAGCCGTCCACTGATACCCTCTTTGAAGACTAGCCGCGTGCGAGGCGATGATGATCTGAACCAGACAGAGCGCACAGCTGGCAGCTAGCATTGCGAGTTCCAGGCTCATGCACCCTATCCATTATGCGTGTGCCTTAACGAGGACGCAGATCACACATCCAAATTCGAGACGTTGAGCGCATTTTCCTGGATGAATTCGCGGCGCGGTTCGACGACGTCGCCCATTAGCTTGACGAAAATATCGTCGGCCTCGTCGCCTTCCTTGATCTTCACTTGCAAGAGCGAACGCGCCTCGCGATCGAGCGTCGTCTCCCAAAGCTGCTCGGGATTCATTTCGCCCAATCCCTTGTAGCGCTGGATCTGCGAGATGCCCTTCTGGCCCGCGGCCATTACCGCGTCGACAAGCTCGGTCGCGCCGCAGACTTGCCGTTCTTCGCCTTTGCGCAGCAGACGGGCGGGATGCGCATAGATCTCGTGCAGAGAAAACGCATGCTCGTTGAGGCGGCGCGCTTCGGCCGAAGCGAGCAATGCCGCGTCGAGCACCGCGGCTTGGCGCACGCCGCGCAGCTCGCGGCTCAGCACGTAGCCGCCGGCCTCGACGCGCCCGCTCCAGCCGCGTTCCAACTCTTCGGCGAGGCGATCAAGCCGTTCGGCGATCTCGGCCGCCAGCCCTTCTTCCTCGTTCTGGCCGGAGACCGGCCGCAGCGCCCCGGCGATCGCCGCCTGTTCGACCACCGCGCGGTCATAGCGCGAATGCAGCCCGGTCAAGATTTGCCGGACCGTGCGCGCTTCCTCGATGATGGCGCGTAAATCAGTTCCGGCGCGCTCTTCGCCGGTAGCGAGCCGCAGCAGAGCGCCGTCGAGCCCGTTGTCGGTCAGATAATCTTCCTTGGCCCGCTCGTCCTTCAAATATTGTTCGGAACCGCCGCGTTTGACTTTGTAGAGCGGCGGCTGGGCGATGTAGAGATGGCCGCGCTCGATCAATTCGCGCATCTGCCGGAAGAAGAAGGTGAGCAGCAGCGTGCGGATATGCGCGCCGTCGACGTCGGCGTCGGTCATAATGATGATCTTGTGGTAGCGCAGCTTGTTGGGATTGAAGTCGTCGCGGCCGATGCCCGTGCCCAGCGCGGTGATGAGCGTGCCGATCTCCTGCGAGGACAGCATCTTGTCGAAACGGGCGCGCTCGACGTTGAGGATCTTGCCGCGCAGCGGCAGAACCGCCTGATATTCGCGGTTGCGGCCCTGTTTGGCGGAGCCGCCCGCCGAATCGCCCTCGACCAGGAAGAGTTCGGATTTCGCCGGATCGCGCTCCTGGCAGTCGGCGAGCTTGCCAGGCAGATTGGCGACGTCGAGTGCTCCCTTGCGGCGGGTCAATTCGCGCGCCTTACGTGCCGCCTCGCGCGCCCGCGCGGCCTCGGCGACCTTGCCGACGATCACTTTCGCTTCCTGCGGGTGTTCCTCGAACCAGGCTTCGAGCATTTCGTTGACGATGCTCTCGACGGCGGGACGCACTTCCGAGGAGACAAGCTTGTCCTTCGTCTGCGACGAGAACTTCGGATCCGGCACTTTCACCGAGAGCACGCAGGTCAAGCCTTCGCGGCAATCGTCGCCCGTCAAATCCACCTTCTCGCGTTTGCTGATGCCGGAGCGATCGGCGTAGGCGGTGACCTGCCGCGTCAAACCGGCGCGAAAACCGGCCAGATGCGTACCGCCATCGCGCTGCGGGATGTTGTTGGTAAAGGCGAGCACGTTCTCGTGGTAGGAATCGTTCCACCAGAGCGCAATTTCCGCGCTGATGCGGTCGCGCTCGCCTCGAATGATGATCGGCGTCTGCGTGAGCGGCGTCTTGGTGCGGTCGAGATAACGCACGAACGCCTCGATGCCGCCCTCATAGAACAGCACTTCCCGCTTCACCTCGGCACTGCGCGCATCGGTAAGCTCGATCCGGACGCCGGAATTCAAGAACGCGAGTTCACGCAGCCGATGTTCGATCGTTGCAAAATCGAACTCGATCGAAGAAAAGACCGTGGGCGACGGATGAAAGGTGATTTCCGTGCCGCGTTTGGCTCTGCCGTCTTCGATCGGCGCGGGGCCGACGACGCAAAGCGGAGCGACGGTATCGCCGTTGGCGAATTCGACGACGTGTTCCTTGCCGTCGCGCCAGATGCGCAGCCGCAGGAACACGGAAAGCGCGTTGACCACCGATACGCCAAGGCCGTGTAGACCGCCGGAAACCTTGTAGACGTTCTGGTCGAATTTTCCGCCGGCATGCAATTGGGTCATGATGACCTCGGCGGCGGAAATGCCCTCTTCGGTGTGGATGTCGGTCGGAACGCCGCGCCCATCGTCGGTGATGGTGACGGAGCCGTCGGCGTTGAGCGTCACCGCGACCGAGGTCGCAAAGCCGGCCAGCGCCTCGTCGATGGAATTGTCGACGACTTCGTAGACCATGTGATGCAGGCCCGAGCCGTCGTCGGTATCGCCGATATACATGCCCGGGCGCTTGCGCACCGCATCGAGGCCGCGCAGTACTTTGATCGAATCGGCGCCGTAAGAATCCTGCCCAGGCAGCGCAGCGTCTCGCCCGTTATCGGGAGTAGAATCCGACCTGGCTCTTTCAGCCATCCCGCCAACTTTCTGTCTCTGATTGGGGGCCAGAAAAGACCCTTACCGCCCTCACAAACATATAGTCCAAGTCGGCGCCAAATGCATGGTTTTAGGCCGAGTTTTCCGCAATTCCGGGCGGAATTTTTGGCCGCGATTGCCGCCCTTTTAGCAGACGGCGGCGGCGCGCCGCGATGTCGCCGGATGCGGCTTTTGCCCGCCCGTCCGGGCGGGGGCCGCACGGCCGCAAGGCGGCGACTTACCTAGGCGACCTTCGCCCTGCCCTTGGCCCCCTTGGGTTCGGCGCCCACCGTCAGGCCCTGCGGACCGACGCCGATTTTGACCGTCTCGCCGTCGTGGATCTCGCCGGCCAGGATCTTTTCGGCGAGCGGGTCTTGAAGAGCCTTCTGGATGACGCGGCGTAAGGGCCGCGCGCCATAGGCCGGATCATAGCCTTTGTCGGCGAGCCAGGCGCGGGCCTCCGGCGTCAAGTCGAGCTTGATCTTGCGGTCTTCGAGCAGGCGTTGCACCCGCCCGACCTGGATATCTACGATCGCCGCCATGTCCTGCCGGCGCAGCCGGTGGAACAGGATGATCTCATCGATCCGGTTCAAGAACTCGGGGCGGAAATGGGCGCGCACGATCTGCATCACCTCCTCATGCACCGCCGAGGAATCCTCGCCCTCCTTCTGCATGACCAGAAGTTCGGCACCAAGGTTGGAGGTCATGATGAGGAGAACGTTGCGGAAATCGACCGTGCGCCCCTGCCCGTCGGTGAGCCTTCCGTCATCCAGCACCTGAAGTAGCACGTTAAATACGTCCGGATGGGCTTTCTCGATCTCATCGAAGAGGACCACCTGATAGGGCCGGCGGCGTACCGCTTCGGTCAGCGCTCCGCCTTCCTCGTAGCCGACGTAGCCGGGCGGCGCGCCGATCAGCCGGGCGACCGAGTGTTTCTCCATGTATTCCGACATATCGATGCGCACCATCGCCGCCTCGTCGTCGAAGAGAAAGCCGGCCAGCGCCTTGGCGAGCTCGGTCTTGCCGACGCCGGTCGGCCCGAGGAAGATGAACGAGCCGATCGGCCGCTTCGGATCCTTGAGCCCGGCGCGGGCCCGGCGAACAGCCTTGGATACGATGTCGATCGCTTCCTGCTGTCCGATGACCCGCTTGTGGAGGGCGTCCTCCATGTGCAGCAGCCGCTCTGACTCCTCCTGGGCGATCCGGGTCACCGGGATGCCCGTCCACATCGCGACGACCTGGGCGATCTCTTCCTCGCCGACCGTGGGCTGCTCGGCGGTGACCTTCGACTGCCACTCGGTCCGCAAGCCGTCGACGACATCCTTGTGGCTCGCCTCGGCCTCGCGGAGCTTGGCCGCTTCCTCGTACTCCTGGGCGTTGATCGCCGCGTCCTTCTCCTTGGTCACCTTGTCCAGCTCGCGCTGGGCTTCGCGCAGGGCGGGCGGCGCCGAGGCATAGCGCAGCCGAACCCGGCTGGCCGCCTCGTCGATCAGGTCGATCGCCTT
>JBOHJJ010000216.1:0-13724 GCA_050728495.1 Methylovirgula sp. | reverse complement strand
TTCATTGAAACACAGTGTATTTTGCCGATTGCCGGGAGCCTTTCGGCGGCGGCAATAAAAAAGAGCGGGTCCGGCGGGCCCACTCTCAAAACTCGATCATCGAACGATGACCGCTATGAGAAATATTAATGCACTCATATACATTTTTTCGAGAATTTCGCAAGGACCCGGAGCCGCAACCGAGGGAGAAATTGCCGACGAAATCCAGGCGTGCGGCCTCGATTTTCGCTTGCGCCGACAATGGCCGCCGCCGCTTTAAATTTGCCTGCGAACTGTTCACCGATAAGAAACCAATAACCATGAATTATTACGATTAACCAGTAGCTTACGCTTCCAACCGCGGCTCCGGGGCGCTACCAATCCAGGCCATGATCAAGTCCTTGATCGACGACCGCAGAGCGGTCGTCGCAGGCCTCGATCCCTCGATCGAGGACCACAGAGTAGCCGAGACGCAGCGCCGGAAATCGCCGCGAACGAGGACGCTGAAGGGCGCGCAAATCGTTCGGCGAACCGGCGGCCCGGTCAAATGCGTCGTGCGCGACATTTCCGAAGGCGGGGCGTGTCTCGAGGTTCACGGCCCGATCCCCCCTAACGACTTCGATCTGATTTTCGATTCCGACCAGTCGCGCCATGCGTGCACGGTTGTGTGGCGGCAGCCGCCCCGGATGGGCGTGAAGTTCCGGTAAGGCCGCCCGCCGGCGCGCGCTTCAAGCTTGTTGCACATTCGGATTTGCCGCGGCGCGGCCTCGGGCCTTGCGCGCCAGAACTCGGCCTCTATAGTCGCGCCGCCGCAAATCCCCGCGACGAGTGCAACATGCCCAAAGACAAAGCGATCAAACGCGTCGTGCTCGCCTATTCGGGCGGGCTCGACTCCTCGATCATCCTCAAATGGCTGCAGACGACGTATGACTGCGAAGTCGTGACCTTCACGGCCGACCTCGGCCAGGGAGAGGAGCTCGAGCCGGCGCGGCGCAAGGCGGCGCTTCTCGGCATCAAGCCCGAGCACATTTTCGTCGAGGATTTGCGTGAAGAATTCGTGCGCGACTACGTCTTTCCGATGTTTCGCGCCAACGCCCTCTATGAAGGGCAATACCTTCTAGGCACCGCGATCGCCCGGCCGCTGATTGCCAAGAAGCAGATCGAGATCGCCCGCAACGTCGGCGCCGATGCGGTCGCGCACGGCGCAACCGGAAAGGGCAACGATCAGGTGCGCTTTGAGCTCTCCTATTATGCGCTCGATCCCGACATCAAAGTCATCGCACCCTGGCGGGAATGGAATTTGACTTCGCGCAGCGCGCTTCTCGCCTTCGCCGAAAAGAACCAGATCCCTACGCCCAAAGATAAGCGCGGCGAAGCGCCGTTTTCGGTCGATGCCAACCTGCTCCACACTTCCTCCGAGGGCAAAGTGCTGGAGGACCCGGCCGAAGAAGTGCCGGATTACGTCTATTCGGGCACCGTCGATCCCGAGGACGCGCCGGATCGGCCGACCTTGGTCGAGATCGAGTTTCAGTCCGGCGATCCGATCGCCGTCAATGGCAAGAAGCTGCCGCCCGCGGCGCTGCTTGCGCAGTTGAACGAACTCGGCCGCGCCAACGGCATCGGCCGGCTCGATCTCGTCGAGAACCGCTTCGTCGGCATGAAGTCGCGCGGCATGTATGAGGCTCCGGGCGGCACGATCCTTCTTGCCGCGCATCGCGGCATCGAGCAGATCACGCTCGACCGTGGCGCCGCGCATCTGAAGGACGAACTGACGCCGAAATACGCCGAACTCATCTACAACGGCTTCTGGTTCTCGCCGGAACGCGAAATGCTGCAAGCACTGATCGATAAGAGCCAGGAATTCGTGACCGGACGTGTGCGGCTGAAACTCTACAAGGGCTCGGCCTCCGTGATCGGCCGCGCCAGCCCCTATTCGCTTTATGACCAAGACCTCGTTACCTTCGAGGAAGGTGCGGTCGCCTACGATCACCGCGACGCGGCGGGATTCATCCAACTCAACGCCTTACGGCTGCGTACACTCGCCCGGCGCAAGCGCAAACCGGCGAGATCGACCTAGAAGTGGACAGCGTGCTCCGCGATCTTGGCCGGGCCTGGCGAATCAGCTATGTCTTAATTGCATAGCTTGAGATCCGTTTCGGCCGCTCCGCGGCCGTTGTCGTGCCGCGTTTTAAGCCTGGCGCCGCCGCAACTTGCGAATTGCCTTGGTATAATTCGGATTTGCACCTGAAATCCGCTTGCAGCATTTCGGATATTGGCGATTTTGGGTTACTAGAGCGCGCGAATCGATTGGAGAGAGAACGATGACGAGTGCACCGAAGAAAGCCCCCGCCAAAAAGAAGCCGGCTGCAGTCAGTGCCTTCAACAAGCCGCTGCTTCCGTCGAAGGAGCTCGGCGCGGTCGTCGGCTCTGAACCGCTGCCGCGTACCGAGGTGGTGAGCAAGATTTGGGTATACATCAAGAAGCATAAGCTCCAGAACCCCGCGAACAAGCGCGAGATTCTCGCCGACGACAAGCTGCACGCCGTGTTCGGCAAGAACAAGGTCACGATGTTCGAGATGAATAAGCTGCTTGCCAAGCATTTAAAATAGCGCTGCGGCGTCACGCCCGCGCCATCACAACGCAGAATTGCCGGGCGCGTCAAAGCCGTGACAATGGGCTGAAGCGCGGTGCTACGGCGTAGTTGATCTGCACGAGCAGAATGAAGCCGAGGCTCCAATAGGTGTTGACGAGGCAGAGCAAGGCGCCGAGCGCGTAAAGCGCTTGCGCCACGACGATGCGCCGCTCAATCGCTCCCGCGAATTCGGCTGACAAATCCCGCTTCACCAGTTGCGAGCTTTTTCCGTAGCGCCAGGCGGCGAAAAGAATGGCGCCGAGAACGAAAATGTTCGCCCAATAAAGCAACAAGGCCAGCCGGTAGGAAATGAATGCAGCCATGAGCGACGTCGAGAACGGCATGAGCGACACGCCGAACAAGAAGGCGAGATGGATCCAGGTAAGATGCCGGTTGCTACGGGAGAAATAGTTGAGCTGCGTCTGCTGTCCGACCCAGAAGATCCCGAGCGTCAAGAAGCTCATCAGATAGACGAGAACGCGCGGCGCGAGGAGCACGATCGCCTTCCAGAGATCGCTCTCGCTGTGGATCGCCGTCTCCGCCGGCGTGCGCAGGTCGAGGACAAGCAGGGTCATGGCGACGGCAAAAACGCCGTCGCTTAGCGCCGCGAGGCGTTCGATATTCTGCCCGGCAATGTGATTATAGTTGGCGCGCAAGGAAGTGGTCCTCGTTGATATCGCCTCCGCCCCTCGCGAGCGGGAAGAGAATTACTCTTTGCTCCATTTGCGCAGCTGCGCGATGAGCCCCGCCGTCGAGAAATCGAGCCCATCGAGCGTTGCGTTTCTATCAGTGACAAGCGGGGCAAGCCGCAGCGCAAGCTCCTTGCCGAGTTCGACGCCCCACTGGTCGAACGGATCGATGTTCCAGATAACCGATTGCACGAAGACTTTGTGTTCGTAGAGCGCAATGAGTTGGCCAAGCACGCGCGGCGTCAGTTGCTTGTAGAGAAACGTGCTCGACGGCCGGTTGCCGGCAAAAGACTTGTGCGGCGCCAGCGCCGCGATCTCGTCTTCGCTGGCGCCTTGCGCGCGCATCCGCGCTTCGACTTCGCTCTCGCCGCGGCCGCACATCAAAGCTTGGCTCTGCGCCAGGCAGTTGGCGACCAGCAGACGATGCTGTGGAAGATCGGCGGCGGTCGGCGATGCCGCTACGAGAAAATCGACCGGCACGATTTCCGTTCCCTGGTGAAGGAGCTGGAAGAAAGCGTGCTGTGCATTGGTGCCCGGTTCGCCGAACAGGATCGCGCCGGTTTCCGATTCGATGCGTGCCCCCGAAAGGTCGATGGACTTGCCGTTCGATTCCATTTCGAGCTGTTGAAGATAGGCGGGAAAGCGGCAGAGCCGCTGATCGTAGGGGATCACGGCCTGTGCGGCATAATCCCAGAAATTGCGGTACCAGATCTCGATCAGCGCCATCAGCACCGGAACGTTGCGCGCCAACGGCGTTTCCGTGAAATGCTGGTCGATTGCCTCGCCGCCGCGCAGAAACTCTTCGAACTGCGCCGCGCCGATGCCGATCGCAAGCGAGAGTCCGATCGAGGACCAAATGGAATAGCGCCCGCCGACCCAATCCCAGAACAGAAAGCGGCGGTCCTCGGCAATGCCGAACGCGGCGACCTCCTTGGGCGCCGTCGAAACTGCGCAAAAGTGCGCGGCAACAGCCGCCTCACCCAGCTTAGTGAGGACGGCTTTGCGCGCCGCTGTGGCATTGGTCATCGTCTCGAGGGTGGTGAATGTTTTCGAGCAGACGATAAACAACGTCCGTTCGAGCGCTAGTCCTTGCAACGTATCGGCAAGATCGGCGCCGTCGACATTGGCGACGAAATGCAACTTCAGATGTGGCGCACCGAACGGCGAAAGCGCCTCGGCCGCCATCGCCGGTCCGAGGTTGGAGCCGCCGATCCCGATATTGACGACGTCGGTGAACGCCTGGCCGGTTGCACCCCGCACGCGGCCGCTACGCACGTCTTCCGCGAAGCCGAGCATTCGGTGCCGTTCCGCGCGCACCGCCGGCATCACCTCGACGCCGCCCGCCTGCATCGGCGCGCCGCGCATGTTGCGCAGCGCCATATGCAACGCCGGCCGATGTTCGGTCGGATTGACGATGTCGCCGGCAAAGAACGCGGCGCGGCGCTCTTCGAGATTCGCGGCGCGGGCGAGATCGAAAAGCAGCGCGAGCGTCGTGCGATCGATCCGGTGCTTGGAAAAATCAAACAGGATGTCGTCGAGTGCGACGTGGAAATCCGCGAATCTTGCGGGGTCTTTGGCGAAGAGATCGGCGATCGTCTGTTCGCCCATGTCGGCACGATGCGCCTCAAGCGCATAGAGCGGCTCGGAGAGATCGGAACGGTCCATGGGCGGCGATTCGCAGGCTGACGACCGTATCTATCATATCGGCGGGAATTTGCCGCGGAGCTATGCCTGCGGGCTTCTCACCCGCTCCATGCGAAAGCCGAGGCCGACGAAACGCGCCGGCAGACGGCGCAGCCAGGGAACATAATTGAAGAGGCGCACGACCCACGGCACCTTCATCTTGCCGCGTCCGCGCAGCACGTTCGAGATCACCTTATTCTGCACGAAGACCTGCACAGTCTGGATGAGTTTTACAGCGGGCTCGCGCCGCCTCTGGACGGCGCCCAGCAGAGAGTCGGGCACAGGCTCGCCCTTGCGTAGTGCGGGCGCCAAAATATTGGCGGCCGCGATCGCGTCCTGGATCGCCACATTGATGCCGACTCCGCCGATCGGCGACATGGCATGGGCCGCATCGCCGATGCAGAGAAGGCCGGGCTGGTGCCAAAGTCGCAGGCGATCCACCGTGACGGTCAAAAGCCTCACGTCGTCCCAGCTTTTGATCTCCGCTACGCGGTCTGCAAGGAAAGGCGCAAGTTCGGCGATACGGTCCTGCAAAACCGAGACGTCTTGCACCTTCAGTTCGTCGAAGCCACCTTTGGCGATGACGTAGGCGCATTGCCAATAGGTGCCGCGTTGCAGCATGACGAGGATCTGGCCGTCGTCGATACGCCCAAAGGTTTCGCTCGAATCGTCCGGCCTGCGGCTTACCCGGAACCAGAGCACGTCCATCGGGGGCACCGATGTTCTCGGGGACGAAGCCAGCCTTGGCGCGTAGGATTGAATGGCGGCCGTCGGCGGCAATTGTGAGAACGGCACGGATCGCGAGCCGGCCGTTTGCGGTCTTGGCGGTGACGCCGCGCACCACGCCGCTTTCTTCGATGAGGCCGTCTGCCTCCGTCTGCATCACAAGCCGAAAGGCGGGATAAAGCTTCGCCTTGCTGGCCAGGAAATTGAGAAAATCCCATTGTGGCATCAGGGCGATGAACTTCGCCCGCCCGGGCAGATGCGAGAAATCGCCGAGAATGATCGTCTCGTCACCGATCTTTCCGGAGAGCTGCCGCGCTTCCTGATGCGGCAGCGCGAGGAATTCGTCGAGCAGGCCGAGATCGTCCATCGCCTGGAGCGTGGAGGGATGAATCGTGTCGCCGCGGAAATCGCGCAGAAAGTCGGCATGCTTCTCGAGCACGATCGTCTCGATCCCGGCGCGTGCCAGCAAAAAGCCGAGCATCATGCCGGCTGGGCCGCCGCCTACCACGCAACAGGTTGTTTGGGACATCATCCGCGTAATCTACCGCCGCGAACCGGCGACGGATAGAGCCGATCAGGGAATGGCGATGACCGGCGCGCCGACGCTGACGCGCTGGTAGAGATCGACGATGTCTTCGTTATACATCCGGATGCAGCCGTAGGAAGCCGCCGTACCGACGCTCCTACGCATCCTTCTGGTCGTACCGTGGATCGCGACTTGGTAGCGCATCAGCGTGATCGCCGCGGCGCCCATCGGATTGTGCGGGGAGCCGCCGGGAATCAGCTCAGGAAGCTCTGGATGATCGCGATGCACGATCGCCGGCGGCGACCAGGCGGGAGCGATGTATTTGCCTTCGACCCAGGTCTTCCCGAGCCAAGCCTTGCCAGGCATTCCCACGGCGATCGGGTAACGGATCGCCTCGCCGTTGCCGACGATGAAGTAGAGCTTGCGTTCGCGATCCCGGATAACGATCTCGCCCGGCGGATATTGGGGAGAAACCGCGACGATCTGGCGCGCGTTCGCGGAGGTCAACGAAAATAACCCGGCCGCACTCGACAAAAGAACCGCAAGAATTGCCGAAGCCAACCTGCTACGGTTACTCAAAATACGCATATCAGCCCCGCCCCAGGATCACCGCGCAACCATAGCAAGGGCCGCGCGCCCCGGAAGATCATTCCGCCCGACCTAGTTAAAATCGTATGGACGTGTGGCGGAGAGGCCGCACTTGGGGGGTGCGCCTCACGCTTTTTTGATCGCGTCCGGCGGGTGGCGCGTTGCGTGGCTTTTGCGTTCGCGGATCAGGTCCTCGACGACGCCGGGGTCGGCCAGTGTGGAAATGTCGCCGAGCGCCTGGAACTCCGATTCGGCGATTTTGCGCAGGATGCGCCGCATGATCTTGCCGGAGCGGGTCTTCGGTAGGCCCGGCGTAAAGTGCACGATGTCGAGCGTGGCAATAGGGCCGATCTCCCGCCGAACCCAGGCAATCAGCTCCTTGCGGAGATTTTCGGAGGGCTCTGCGCCGGCCATCAAGGTCACGTAGGCGTAGATGCCCTGGCCCTTGATGTCGTGCGGAAATCCCACGACCGCCGCCTCAGAGACGTGGGCGTGAGCTACCAGCGCGCTTTCGACTTCGGCGGTGCCGAGCCGATGGCCGGCGACATTGATGACGTCGTCAACACGGCCGGTGATCCAATAATCGCCGTCGGCGTCGCGCCGGCAACCGTCGCCGGTGAAATATTTGCCGGGATAGGCCGAGAAATAGGTCTTCACGAAGCGTTCGTGATCGCCGAACACGGTGCGCATCTGCCCCGGCCAGGAATCGGCGATGACCAGATTGCCGCTGCAAGGGCCTTCGAGCACCGCGCCGGCGGCGTCGACCACCTGCGGCCGGATGCCGAAGAAGGGCTTGGTCGCCGAACCGGGTTTCAGAGTCGTCGCGCCAGGCAGCGGCGTGATCAGAATGCCGCCCGTCTCCGTCTGCCACCAAGTATCCATGATCGGGCAGCGGCTGTCGCCGACCACTCGATAGAACCAGAGCCAGGCTTCCGGATTGATCGGCTCGCCGACCGAACCCAAAAGGCGCAGCGAAGCGCGGCTTGTCTTTTTCACGGGCGCATCGCCCGCGCCCATCAAGGCGCGGATCGCTGTCGGCGCCGTATAGAAAGTGTTGACGCGATGTTTGTCGATGACTTCCCAGAAGCGGGAAGCCGTCGGGTAATTCGGCACGCCCTCGAACATCAGGGTCGTCGCGCCGTTGGCGAGCGGACCGTAGAGGATATAGCTGTGGCCGGTGACCCAGCCAACATCGGCCGTGCACCAATAGATGTCGCCGTCGTGGTAGTCGAAAATATATTGGTGGGTCATCGAGGCGAAGACGAGATAGCCGGCCGTGGTGTGGACGACGCCTTTCGGCGCACCCGTCGATCCCGACGTGTAGAGGACGAAAAGCGGATCCTCGGCGTTCATCGGCTCCGGCGGGCAATCCGCCGGGACCGCGGCCGCCGCGTCGGCGTACCAGACATCGCGTCCGTCCCGCCAAGGAATGTCGCCGCCCGTATGTTTCACGATGATCATCTTGGTCACGATGCCGGGCGCCTTTTCGAGCGCCGCGTCGGCGTTGGCCTTGAGCGAAACCTTGCGGCCGCCGCGCATCCCTTCATCCGCCGTGATGAGAAGTTTCGAACCGCAATCGCGGATGCGGCCGGCAAGCGAGTCGGGTGAAAATCCGCCGAACACGACGGAATGTACCGCGCCGATCCGCGCGCAGGCGAGCATCGCATAAGCCGCCTGCGGAATCATCGGCATGTAGATCGTGACCGTATCGCCCTTTTTAACGCCTTGCGCTTTGAGGACATTGGCTAAGCGGCAGACCTCTGCGTGCAATTGCCGGTAAGTGATGCGGAGCGAACGGGCCGGATCGTCGCCCTCCCAGATGATCGCCGTTTGCTCGCCGCGCGTCGCGAGATGCCGGTCGATACAATTCAGTGCGACATTGGTGACGCCGTCTTCGTACCATTTGATCGAAACCTCGCCAGGGCCGAAAGTAGCGTTCTTCACTTTCGTGAACGGCTTCAGCCATTCGATGCGGCGGCGTCCCTCGTCGCCCCAAAATCCATCCGGATCGGCGATCGAGCGCGCGTACATCTTCTCGTACGTCGCGGCGTCGATATAGGCGCGGCGCGCCCATTCCGGAGGGACGAGATAGACGGATTCCGACATCGTTTCCTCCCGTGGCGCGAGCGCCGCGAAGCATAGCGAAGGCGCGGGTTTTCCCGCTGTTGCGATGATTATGCGCCGGCATTTTAGGATGACAAGGGAGCACGCCGATCAGAAATTCACGTCGAGCTGGGCGATGCCGACGTCGGCGCCGCGGCCGCCCGCCAATGTGATCGCCGGGCCGGCGAGTTCGTGCAGGTATTCGGCGAACAGACTGGCGTTCGCCAGAATCTTCCATTGCGCAGTGACGACAAGGTTCGTGCCAATATAGCTCGCCCTGTCGTTCGCAGGGACGGTCTGCGCCAGCGGCGTCGTCCGCGAGATATAGACGGCGTCGTAGACCGAGGCGCGCCAGACCGCCTCCGGTCCGAAGCGCAGCGCCAGATCCGACGTCGGGTTCACGATGACGGCCGGATAGACTTCGATCAAGTTTTCGAGTGTCTCGAGCCCGGCATAATTGAGCATGGTCGGGCGCCCGAAGGGCGCGCTGAATGTTCCGATCGTGGCGCTGTTCTGGCCGGTACCGCTGAAATAGCTGGCCTGGAATTGAACACCGGGTTCCCAGAACAATCTTTCGAAGGAATAGAGGACGCGCGTCGAAGTGCCCAAGGCGCAGATCGGACGGCCATCGAAAGTTCCGAACTGAACGGCGAAGTCGCTGTCGTATTTGAACGATCCGAATGCGCCCCAGACCCTGCCGCCGACGGTGTCGCGATCCTCATTGCCGGTGAGCCCGGTGTATTGGGCGCCGATGTTGTGGCGGAAATAATAATATTCGTCGACGTGAAGCCGATTGGGAATGACGGATTCGCTGAGATAGGCGGCGGCGAACGTTCCGGCGTGCGAATCCCAGTCGGAGAAAGCATCGAGCGTCGGCGTTACCGGCCGGCTATAGACGAGATCGAGCGTAGCGTTGCCGCCGAAATCGGCGTGAACGCGCACGCCGTCATGCGTCGTGCGCATGTTGGAACTGTCGTTCACCCAGACGAAGCGGCCGGATCCCAACGCGATCTCCTGCCGGCCGGCGCGCGCGGTCACTTCGGCGGGGCCGATCGCCTGCTTGATCTCGACGAAACCCTGCTGCAGGCGGCCGCGGCTCGCATCCGCCGCGTTGAGCGGCGCATCTTTGCCGATTGCGTCGAAACGGCCGAGCTGCGCGAAGAGCGCGACATGCCGGTTGAGGTGGAGGTAGGCGTCGAAAATGAGGCGCGAGAGGTCATAGGTGTTGTGGCGCGGCGACTTCAGCCCATGGCCCTCGTTGCTCCACGACCAGAATTGCTGGCGCACCTCGCCGCCGAGCGACAAATAGGTATCGGGATCTGTTCCGATCGGAATGTAGTGAATGTCATCGAGCGGCGTGATCCGATTGGCGGGATTGGCGAGGCTGCTGAAGTCGATGTCGTGGAATTCGAGCGGATAGGTGCCCTTGCCGAGCGCAAAATATTGCGCATGGGCAACCGTTGGCAGAAGCAGCCACCCAAAGATCGCCGGCGCGCAACCGCGGCAGAACGTGCAGCGATTTTGCGCGATCTGATAGGAGGCGCGGAAAAGGCGGAGGGTTGCCGCCCCACCCAGCAACAATGCCGGGACGGCCGATGTACCGGATTTACGATGCATGCGCGCCCCGCCGATTCCATTAGATCATTCATACGATAGAATTTATATTCTATAATGAGGCTGGAGACTCTCAATAGTCAACAATAATTATGGACTATCCAAATATCCCGGCAGGTTCTGTGGGATTCTGAACACACTCGCGCAACGCAGACGCGTAAGGCGGGCCAATCGAGGCGGCCGCCACGCTCCTCGCCTGAAAAAAATCGGGAATAGGCTTATCGCGCGCTCTGCGCGGCCGGAGCGGTCTCGCGGCATTCCCGCTCAACGCTCTCGAGAGCCTGCGACAAGCCGGCCAGCGAATAGCTGTCGGTCGTCACATGACCCCTGGTGGAAGCGGCTTTGACGACGAGCTTCGCGCTCTTCTTCAAGGCCTTGATAAACTCGGCTTCCTGCGCCGGATTCTTGATCCAAGCATTGGTGCCCTTCGAAACGAGATCGAAACTCGTACCCGACACATCGGCCTCTGCCTCGCCTCCGTCTTTCATCGGGAAGCCCATCATGATCGAAACTTCGTCATGGATGTTTTCGCCGGGCCGATTCGAAATGAACACGTAGGCCGGATCGCGTTTGAGCGTGCTGGGTGCGCGTTCCTTTGGCTGGGCAAGCGCGTAACAGGTCTTCTCCTTGCCGCCTTCGGCGAGAAACGCCTCCCAATCACCGAAGCTCGCGATATGCACCGGTCTGACGCTTTTGTCGCTCGCCACGCTCTTCGATGTTTTGGCCTTGGCGGATTTGCTGGCCTTGGCGGACTTGGCGGACTTGGCGGATTTGGCGGATTTGCTGGACTTGGCTTTGGCGGTTTTCTGCTTAGCGAGTTTGTGCTTGGCCGGCGTCGGCGCATCGCCGCCCAAGCGCAGCGACATCGAATCCTGCGCCACGGCGATCGGTACGGAAAATCCGCAGAAGAGGAAGGCGGCCGCTAAAGCGAGCCAGAGCGCGCGAATCATTACAGAAACATACCTCGCCGTTTGGCGCCCGCCAAAGGTTGGACTTGACGATCCGAAATGAAGCGAGGGATCGGGGCAAAATTCGGACGCAAATCAGAACCTTGCGTGCCCGATCAAAGCCCGACGCCTTTGGCAGCGGCCAGGATGGCGCCCGGATTATCTTGCGAGCCTTGCTGGACCAGCACGACATAGGCTTCGTCGTCGCCCTTCAGCTCGGTGAGCTTGAGACTTTCGGGTTTGCCGTCCCATTCGCCGACTTTGTGGATGGCCCGCACGACGTTCGTATAGGTGACGCTATGGCCGGAATTCTCGCCCCGCTCGATCACCACGGTGCGGGACTTGGCGACACGCAGCACATAGACTCCGGCCGGAGTCTTGTTGCCGGCGCCGATGTCGATCTGCAAGACGCCGCCCTGCTCGTGCAATTGCACCGGCACGCTGAGCGCGCCCATGCGTTGCTTCGCGGTCTTGATGGCGCGCTCGATCGCCGCCTTGTCGCTGCCGACCGCGTCGACGAGGCCGTCGATGATCGCTTCCGGCGTATAGACGCGGCGTTCACCCAGCGCCGCGGCATAGGCCTTCTGCCGTACCGTAAATTCCGGCAAGGCCAGCGTGTCTTTCCAGCCGATGAAGTCCCAATAGCTAATTGGGAAACTCAGCGCGAGCATCGAAGGATCGTGTGCGATCTTCGTCAGCAACCGATCGGCCGGCGGGCAGGACGAACAACCTTGCGAGGTGAAGAGCTCGATCACGCCGGCGACGCCGTTTGCCGGCGCGGCCGCCGCGGAGCCAAGTCCGCAAGCCGTCAGCGCCACGCCAAGGCAACCACATCGGACAAACTTATGCGCCGGAATGAGCATAGGGTTCTTTCCGGGCGGGAATGTAGAGGAATGCCGTACCGGCGCCAGTCAATTCCGGGTGAGCGCGTCGCGGATGCACTTGAAAATGCTTGGATTGTTAAATTCAGGCAAACGCCGCCAGTAAGCGGATCGAGCCCGCGAGCGTCACACTAGTGGCCGCGCAAAGCGGCCAGAACCGATTGGCTCGCGCGTCCGTCCGGTTTGAGCCCGGTGCGCGCCTGAAAATCGGCGATCGCGGCTTGCGTCTTACGGCCGAGGACGCCGTCGATCTTGCCGTCCAGGTCGTAGCCGCGGCGGATCAGCAAGGCCTGCACTTCGCGCAGGCCGGCGCGCGACAAGCCGGGATCGTTGGTCGGCCAAGCCGTCACGATCGGGCCGCGGCCGCGCAGCCGATCCGACAGGAGCCCAATCGCCAACGCATACGACTCTGCCGCGTTGTAGGAATAGATCGCATCGAAATTGCGGGTGACGAGAAATGCAGGCCCTTTCGGACCCGCCGGTAGAAATAGGCCGACCGCCGTTGCGCCGCTGAGCGGCGTGCCATTGATATGGGTGATGCCGCGCGCCGCCCAGGCCGACATCGGCTTTTTGTAGCGCCGGCCGGACGGCCCTGCGTAATGCGCCGGGATCTTCACCTCGAAACCCCACGGCAGGCCCTCGATCCAGCCGCTGCGATGCAGATAATTCGCGGTCGAGCCAAGCGCGTCGGGCACGGAATTGATGATGTCGCGCCGCCCATCGCCGTCGAGATCGACCGCCAGGCGCAAGAATGTGGAAGGCATAAATTGCGTATGCCCGAAGGCGCCCGCCCAGGAGCCGACGAAGTTCGCCGGATCGGCGTCGCCCTCGCTGACGATCTGCATCGCGGCGAGGAATTCGCGGCGATAATATGCGGGCCGGCGGCTCGCCGAGCAAGCAAGGCTCGCAAGCGATTGCAGAACCGGCCGCTTGCCGAAATTCTTGCCGAAATTCGATTCGATGCCCCAGACCGCCGCGATCACCGAGGCAGGCACGTGGTACCTGCGCTCGGCGACGCCTAGCCACTTCGCCCAGTGCCGCATCGCGGCGCGCCCGTCGGCAATGCGTTCGTCGTCGACGAGGGCGGCGATATAGTCCCAGATCGGCGTGACGAACTCCGGCTGTTCGTTCTCGGACTCAAGCACGTCGGGATTGAACGTGAGATTGCGCGTCGCGGCTTCGACGGTCGCGGGCGAGACGCCTCTCGCCTCGGATTCGGCTTTCAATGTGCCAAGACAGGACCGAAAATCGGCATGTGCCGGGCTCGTCGCGAAGAGCCCCAGCAAAAACGAACCGGCGAACAAGAATCGCAGCATCCAGCGGATTTTACCGCAGCGTCCAGAGCTGTTCCAGGGC
>JBOHJJ010000215.1:0-2625 GCA_050728495.1 Methylovirgula sp. | reverse complement strand
AACGCCAGCTGATGGAGCGGTTGGAGTTCGACCTTCTGTTTCGCTGGTTCGTCGGGGTCGGCGTCGACGAGCCGGTATGGGACCACTCGACCTTCTCGAAGAACCGTGATCGGCTTCTCGAAGGCGCTGGAACCTTGCTCATTTGCGGCGCGGGTGAGTTATTTCCGGGAATATATAGCAGCGGTCAAAATCGCCCATTTCGAGCCACGGCGCTGCTTTAACCTTACAATCGACCTCAAAATCGGTCTATCCTACCGGAAAAGCATTACGCGACGGCTGGCTGATCGCGCTCGCGCAAAAGCGCGTATTCGGACGGAGGAAATCCTATGAACGAGGCGATCAGGTCCGAAACCTTTTTTGGCGCGTGCCCGCATGATTGCCCCGATACCTGCGCGATGCTGTTCGAGGTCAAGGACGGCGTCCTGCAAAGCGTCCGAGGCAATCCTGCGCATCCGATGACGCGCGGCGTTCTCTGCGTGAAACTCAAGGATTACGAGAAGCGCCATTATCACCCTGATCGCGTGCTTTATCCGCTGCGGCGCGTCGGCCCGAAAGGATCAAAGCAATTCGCGCGCATCGGCTGGGACGAAGCGCTCGATGAAATCGTCTCGCGCTGGCACAAGATCATCGACCAATACGGTCCGCAGGCCATCATCCCTTACAGCTACCTCGGCAATCAGGGTCTCGTGCATGGCCTGAACGGCGGCGACGCTTTCTTCAACCGCCTTGGCGCGACCGTCTGCGAGCGGACGTTCTGTGGCGAAGGATCCTGCACCGCGTGGCTGCTCACCGTCGGTCCGACGGCGGGTCTCGACCCGGAAAGTTACATCCATTCCAAATATATCGTGATCTGGGCGTGCAACAGCGTCAGCACCAATTTGCATCATTGGGCGATCGTCAGAGATGCGCAGAAGATGGGCGCCAAAGTCGTGGTGATCGATGCCTATAGATCACGGACCGCGAAGGCGGCCGATTGGCACATTTGTCCGAAGCCCGGTACCGACGGCGCGCTCGCCATGGCGCTCATCAATACAATCATTGCGCAAGGGCTCGTCGATCGCGATTATGTCGCGCGGCATACGGTCGGCTTCGAGGAATTGACAGAGCGGGCGAGCGCGCGGACGCCGGAATGGGCCGAGGGAATCACAGGCATACCGGCGGCCGATATCCGCAGGCTCGGCTTCGAGCTTGCGACCGAGCAGCCCGCTGCGATCCGCATCGGCGTGGCGCTGGAGCGTCATTATGGCGGCGGCCAGACGATCCGCGCCGTGACCTGCATACCGGCATTGACCGGAGCCTGGCGTCATGTCGGCGGCGGCGTGACGCAATTCCCGGTCTGGGAACATCCCTACAAGTTCGACGTCATCTGCCGCCCCGATCTCATCCCGGCCGGGACGCGCGTCGTGAACAATCTTCAGATCGGGCGCGCGTTGGTCGGCGAGCTTGATCTCGATCCACCGATCATGTCGATGATGTGCTGGAATTCCAATCCGGTGACGCAGGCGCCGGAGACCGACAAAATCGTTCGCGGCTTGACGCGCGAGGATCTGTTCCTCGTCTCGGCCGAGCATTTCATTTCGGACACCGCTTCGTATGCCGACATCATCCTGCCGGCCACGATGGGCGCGGAGATGGAGGACATGATCCTCTCCTGGGGTCATCTTTATCTGACCTACAACGCGAAATGCGCCGATGCGCCCGGCGAGGCGATTCCGAACAACGAAATATTCCGCCGGCTGGCAGCGCGGTTTGGCTTCGAAGAAGAGAACTTCAAATGGACCGACTCGGAATGCCTTGAGCATTATGTCGATTGGTCGTCTCCCGCCTGCGAGGGTATTGATCTCGATTATCTCCGCCGGCACGGATTCGCGCGGCTTAAGGTTGGCACGGCCGACAATCGGGTGCCGCATAAGGACGGGAATTTTCCCACCGCAACGGGCAAGTGCAATTTCCTGGTTCAAGGTGCGAAGAATTTCGTCGCGCCGCCGTTCCGCCAGATGTACGAGGCCCTGCAGCCGGGCGAAGACATCGACCCGCTGCCCGATTATATCGGCCCGCGCGAAAGCCACACCAACGCGCCGCAACTTGCAAAGATATTCCCGCTGAACATCGTATCTCCGAAGAGCCACGGCTTTCTTAATTCCTGCTATGCCAACATGGATGAAAAGATCCAAGGCCAGGGCGAGCAGTTCGTGATGATCAACAAGGTCGATGCCGACGCGCGCGGAATCATCGAAGGCGATCGCGTCAGGGTCATGAACGAGCGCGGCGGGTTTAAAGGCATTGCACGCATTACCGAGGATGTGGTGCCGGGCGTCGTCGTCGCTACCCTCGGTTATTGGCGACAGCTCAATGACGGGACGGTCAACAGCATCAGCTCGTCGGCTTTTACCGACATGGGCCACGCGCCATCGTTCTCGGACAATCTCGTCGAAGTCGCCTTGGCGAATTGAAACGCAAGGTTTGTCAGTCTCGCCTGTCTGCCACGCCGGCCGGTAGGCCGTGATGGCATCGGCGCTGCGTCCAGTGCCGGAAAGCTTCCCCGGGATGAAAGCGCTTTGCCTTCGCTAGCTAGCACTACTTTGGCAGATTTATTCGAAGGCTCTGCGCAAGGTTCTCAGGCAA
>JBOHJJ010000214.1:0-24809 GCA_050728495.1 Methylovirgula sp. | reverse complement strand
CCACTCGGCCACCCTTCCCCAGCATGCTCTCTGCCGGCGCTGCAATCCTTGGTAACGCGCCCGGCATGAAGATCGCCGATCTCGTCGTGGTGATCCAGTCCGCCACGAAACTTTGCCGCAGCGTGCGCGTTTACGAGGCAAAACGCGGGCGGGGGCGCACGCCGCCCCGCGTCGATTCGAGCGCCCTCATCTATGGCGAAAGGCTTAGACACAGACAGTAACCATCGTTAACTGAAAGTTGATCACCGCCAAATTTTCGGCATTTCAAGATCCTGTGTTGGCCCCAGTTAAATCGTAAGGATGCCACAATTGGACGATGAGCTTTCTTAACGGAGTGTTTACTATCAAAATTGCCAGCATCGGCTAGAGAAACTGTTGCCGATTCGCGACAGAACTTCCGAATAAAAATCTTTTGTTTGGATTTTTCCTCTTAAGTCTATTGATGCGCGACCGAAACCGAATTAGCTGCCCTTAGGCTCGAAACTCGTGGAGGGGATAAACATGTTGCGTAGATTTCTCGTGGCATCGGCGCTCGTTTGCGCCGCCGGCGGCACGGCATTCGCGGCCGACCTGCCCAACACCAAGGCGCCGCCAGTTTACGCGCCGCCGCCACCGCCGGCGTTTACCTGGAGCGGCCTCTATGTCGGCGGCCAGGTCGGATATCAGTGGGGCAACACCTCGCCGACGCTCTATGGGCCGACTCCGGGCGTCCTGCCGAGCAGCAGCGAAAGCGGCATCGTCGGCGGCGGTCACGTCGGCTATAATTTCCAGTTCAACCAGTTCGTCTTCGGCCTTGAAGGCGATATCGACGGGGCAAGCTATAACGGCGGGAATAGCACCGGCTTTGTCGGCTATACCAGCCGCGAGCCCGTCGAGGCTTCGATCCGCGGCCGGCTTGGCTACGCCTGGAACCGCGTCCTGTTCTACGGCACCGGCGGCGTCGCCTTCGGCGATTTCCACGACACCTTTACGGGGCCCGGCGGCTTCGACAGCATCTGGCGCGAGCGCACCGGGTGGACTGCCGGCGGCGGCGTCGAATATGCGATCGACAACAATTGGTCGCTACGCGCCGAATATCGCTACACCGATTTCGGCCGCGCCAACGATTTCCTGCTCGCTTCGGCTCCCGGTGATACGGCCAGCCGGCGCGAAGCCGACAATCGGGTGGAAGTCGGGTTCAGCTATAAGTTCGATATGTTCGCGCCCCCGGGTCCGATGGTTTCGAAGTACTGAGGCGTAATTCAATGCGTATGCGCGGACCCGGTCGTCAGGCCGGGTCCGCGCATTTTTTGGCGCCATAAGCAACGCTCTTCCGTTGCGCGACGGCAAGGGGCATGGCCTCGAGAGACACGACCGCCCATCCGGAAACGCGCCAAGCCGCGCCGAAAATCTCCTTCGTTTCGCTCGGCTGCCCCAAGGCGCGACAGCGCCGCCGCGACTGCCATACGTCCGATAGCAAACGGCGTGGGGTTCATCCGGTCGGCCCTGCCCGGATCCTAGCCAAATAGAGCGATCACTTCGCCTCCGGCGCGCCGCCCGCACATTTGGGCGGCGGGATCACGGGCGTTTCATCGGGATCCTGCGGCGGTCGTTTCGTCGTCGCGCGATCCGCATCCACTTTGGGCGCTAGACGGTCGGCCGCGTTAGGACGCGTCCTGATGATCGAGCTCGCGTTTGCGTTCCTGCACCGCGATAGCCGTCAGCCTCTCTTCCATTTTCTTCTCCTGCTGCCGGAACCAGACCCAGAAGCCGAACAGCGCGCCGACCGTCACGATCAATCCGATTGCCTCGAGCGGACCGCTGACGCGACGCATCGCATTGCCGAAGAAATAGCCGCCAAAACCCATGATCAGCGCCCAGGCTATGGAGGCCGCCGCATTGACGAAGAAAAAGGAACGCCAATGGTATTTGTTCATCCCGGCAAGCAGCGCCGCGAGAACGCGCAGCACGGCGATGAAACGGCCTATGAAGACGATTTTTCCGCCGTAGTGTTCGAAGAGATAACGGCCAAGTGCGAGGCGATTGGACGTAAGCCCGATGTATCGGCCGTAGCCCTCTAGAAACCTTGCGCCGACATTTCGGCCGAACCAAAAGCCGCAGCTTCCGCCGACAATGGCGCCTAATGCGGCAAGCGCGACCACCAACGCGATGTTGAGCTGCCCCGTCGCGCCGGCGTAGATAGCGGCAAGAACGAGGGCGCTCTCCCCGGGCAGCGGCGAGCCGGCGCCCTCCAGCATCACGACAAGGAACACAGCCGCATAGCCGTGCCGCACGATTAGCGATTGGACTTCGATACCGACCAAACTGCCTCCTCGCGCGAACCCTGGGCCCGCGACCGTTTCCCACCCATTATCACGAGATTGGTTCGTCGCCCGCTTGTCGCCAGGCGAACATTTCTACAGACTGTAAATGTTATATTTCTCAAATCTCACGACAGTTCTGGTAAAATTGTGAGCTTGGTTCTATATCAGGTTCTCTTAAGGGCTTTTTTCGGATTTGCCTGCAGCATGTTGAACGTTGTTTCGGCCAACCGTCTCACGGATGGAACTGTCGTCTATCTCGGCCCGCAAGACAATTGGGTCGAGCAACTTGACGCCGCCGCGGTTTTTGCGAGCGAAACCGCGTGCGAGGCGGGGCTCGAAAAAGCCCGCGCTGCGGTAGCCGCCAATCTGATCGTAGATGCGTTCGCGGTGGCCGTCGTGGAAGAGGCGGGTTCGCGCCGCGCCGTGAGCTTACGCGATGCGATTCGCGCCTTGGGCCCGACCATCCAATACGGGGCGGCGGAGCGGAGGTGATATGTACCGCTACGACGAATTCGATGCCGCTTTCGTTGCCGAGCGGGTCGCGCAGTTCAAGGATCAGGTCGCGCGCCGCCTTTCCGGCGAACTGACCGAGGAGCAGTTTCGACCGCTGCGCCTGCAGAACGGCGTCTATCTGCAATTGCACGCCTATATGCTGCGCATCGCCATTCCCTACGGCACGCTCTCTTCGCGGCAGGTGCGCATGCTGGCCCATATCGCGCGCCGTTACGACCGTGGCTATGGCCATTTCACGACTCGCCAGAACATCCAGTTCAACTGGCCAGCGCTCGCCGATTGCCCGGCGATCCTGAGCGACCTCGCCAGCGTCGAGATGCACGCGATACAGACCTCCGGAAACAACATCCGTAACATCACCGCCGACCAGTTTGCCGGCGCCGCCGCCGACGAGATCGAAGATCCCCGCCCCTATTGCGAAATCTTGCGGCAATGGTCGTCGCTGCATCCCGAGTTTTCTTTCCTGCCGCGCAAATTCAAGATCGCGGTCACCGGGGCGGCACGCGATCGCGCTGCGATCCAAGTGCACGATATCGGCTATCACATCGTCCGCAACGCAGCGGGCCAAGTCGGCTTTACCTGCTATGTCGGCGGCGGCTTGGGGCGCACGCCGTTCGTCGGCCACAAGATCCGCGATTTCCTGCCGAAAGCCGATCTGCTCGCCTATACGGCCGCCATCCTGCGCATCTACAATCTCGAAGGCCGCCGCGACAATAAGTTCAAGGCGCGCATCAAGATCCTCGTGCATGAGAAAGGCGCCGAGGCGATTCGCGCCGAAGTCGAAGAAGAATTCGCCCGCAATCCGGAACCGGCGATCGTGCTGCCACAGGAAGAGATCGAGCGCATCCGCGCTTATTTCGCACTGCCGGCTTTGCCGGCGCGCCCGCCCCGTTCCGCGGAGTTTACCGCGCGGCGCGCGACCGATACGGCGTTCGCACGTTTCGTCGAACAGAACGTCGTCGCCCACAAGGTCGATGGATACGGGATCGTTACGATCTCGCTCAAACCCATCGGCGGCATCCCCGGCGATGCGACCGCCGAGCAGATGGACGCCGTGGCCGATCTCGTCGAATGTTATTCGCATGACGAAGTCCGCGTCGCGCACGAGCAGAACCTGGTTCTGCCGCATATCGCGCTCGACGATCTGCCGGCGGTCTTCGACCGGCTGTCGGAAGTCGGGCTGGCGACCGCGAACGTCGGACTCGTCACCGACATCATCGCCTGCCCCGGTCTCGACTATTGCGGGCTCGCAACCGCGCGCTCCATTCCCGTCGCGCAACGCATTTCCGAGCGCTTAGATGCGCGCAGCCGTGAGATCGGCGAGCTCAAGATCAATATCTCGGGCTGCATCAACGCCTGCGGCCATCATCACGTCGGCCATATCGGCATCCTGGGTCTCGACAAGAAGGGCGTCGAATCCTATCAGGTCACGCTCGGCGGTTCGGCCGACGAAAATTGCGCGCTCGGCGACGTCGTCGGCCCGGGATTTTCGAGCGACGAGATTGTCGATGCTGTCGAGACACTCGTCGACACGTATCTGAAGCTCCGCGCCGGCAAAGACGAGGACTTTCTCGCCGCCTACCGACGCGTCGGCATGGCTCCTTTCAAGGAGGCTCTATATGAGCGCGCCTGAAGGCCTGCTTTTCGGCGACCAGATCGCCGCCTCGCGACTCGCCGAGAAGTTTTTCGCGCTCGATGCGCAAAAACTGCTGCGCCTCGCAATCGAGGACCTGTTCCCGGGACGCATCGCGCTTGTTTCGAGCTTCGGTGCGGATTCGGCCGTGCTGCTGCACATGATTTCGGAAATCGATCCGGCGACCGCCGTGCTCTTCCTCGATACGCTGCAGCTCTTTCCAGAGACGCTCGTCTATCGCGACCAGCTCGTCGAGCAGCTTCGATTGACCAACGTCGTGACGCTCAAGCCCGACGAGAAGCTTCTCGCTGCCGAAGATCCCGACAAATTTCTGTGGGCGCGCGATCCCGACCGCTGCTGCGAAATTCGTAAAGTACTGCCGCTCGCCGCAGCCTTGCAACCGTATGATGCCTGGATCACGGGCCGCAAGCGTTTCCAGGCGACCACCCGTACCGCTCTGCCGCTCTTCGAAGCGGAGGGGTCGCGCATCAAGGTCAATCCGCTCGCGGCGTGGACGAAGGCGGATATCGACGCCTATTTCGAAAGCCACGCTCTGCCGCGCCACGAGCTCGTCGCCAAAAATTATCTTTCGATCGGCTGCGTGCCGTGCACTTCGCCGACCCGGCCGGGCGAAGATGTCCGTGCCGGGCGGTGGCGCGGCCGCGGCAAGACGGAATGCGGCGTCCACGCCACGACGCCTGACGCCGGTGCGGACATTTGAAATGGCGCTGTTCAAGGACGGCCGTTTCGCGCCCGATCCCTGGCGGCGCCTCGATGATTTCGAAGCGCTGCCGGCGGAAGGCTATGTCCTTGTGAACGTGGAACATTGGCGGGCGGTGAGGCAGCATCGGAGCAACGTAGCGTTCGGCTTGTTGCTTGCGCCGAGCGAGCCCGTCGAGGCAATCGCCGCCGACTTGCCGTTCTTACGCTTGATTGCGATCCAATTTCCGAAGTTCACGGACGGCCGCGGCTATTCGATGGCCGGGCAGCTCCGCCGCCGCTACCACTTTAGGGGCGAGCTACGCGCCACCGGCGATATTCTCTTCGACCAGCTGCAGTTCCTGGCGCGCTCCGGATTCGATGCCTTCGAAATCAGCGATCCCACCACCATTCGACTACTCGAAGAACGCGGCAACGCCAACACGATGCGGCATTTCTATCAGCCCGGCGATGGACCCAAAGAACCGGTCGGCACAAGCCCGTGGAGACGGCGGCCGACATCGTGAGGCGCCGCCTAGGCGCTGCAGCCGCATTGCGGCGCCGTGCGCCGTGGCTCGCGCCATCCGCCCGCGAATCCCTGTTCGTCAAGCTGCCGTTCGAGGATGGTCTGCAAACCGCGCAGAACCGGCTGATCGGCCTTATGCATGACGCGATCGACGGCGCGCCGCTCGTGGGCTTGCGCGTCTTCGCCGAATTCCCTGACCACGCTGGCGACGAAGGCACCGACAGAAACGCCGCGCTGGTCCGCCGCGTGCTTGACGCGAGAGAGAAAAGCGAATCCGAGCGAGGCCACGGCCGCGTGCGCGACCTTCTCGTGCGAGCAGGTGTGGACGATCTCGTCGAGCAACACGGAAGCCTCCTCTTAACTTCGGCAAGACCGCGGCCTCGCACGCCCACGGCGTACGAACCCCCCGGTCTTGCGACCCAATCCGCTGATGCGTTTAGGAAGCGTGTCGGGCGCCGCTCGAACGATACGCAAGCGATCGACCCGACAGCTGCAATCAATGCCAGCCGATATCGGCATTCTCATGACAGCAACGCGATTCTTTCATGTTGCATCGCGCGATGCTGTCACGCAATCGTAATCTCTGCGGGCCAACGCCCGCGGCGCTGCGCGTGCACCGCGGCATTTAGCGGCACTACCTGCTCATGTTCCGTTGGTTTTGCGTAGCAAATACATCCGGCCGGGCGAGGCGCGCGCAACGCACCATCCACCGGGGCGAACAAACCAGGCGTAATTTTTGTTGAGGGAACTTTGTAGGCCGATAATAGTTCCGTGCCCTCGTGCTTTTTTATTGACCTCGCAAGCGGGGGAAGTGCCTGCGAGCGCGGTAAATTTTTCGCTAATATCCGGGGCACGATATGAATGAAGACGCGCTTCGCCGAGCCCTCGTCGAAAATTGTCTCGAACTTGAGCGTTTGCGGATCAACCAAGGCATGGCCGGCAATCTATCCGCGCGCTGCGGCGAATGGATGCTGATCACGCCGACCGGCGTGCCCTACGACAAGATGACTGCGGCGATGGTCGCTCGCATGCCGATCGAAAAGGATTACGGCGCCTGGTTCGGGCCGCTGGCGCCATCGAGCGAATGGCGCATGCACCTCGACATCATGCGTGCCCGCCATGACGTCGGCGCGATCATCCACACCCACGCGGTCTATGCGACGACGCTCTCGCTTCTGCACAAGCCGATTCCAGCCGTCCATTACATGATCGCCGCTTTCGGCGGCCCAACCGTGCGCTGCACCAATTATGCGCCGTTCGGAACCAAGGAATTGTCGGACCTCGCCATCGAGGGCCTCGCCGACCGGCACGGCGTGCTGCTCGGCCAACACGGAATGCTGGCGACGGGCGGCGATATTCGGGAAGCGTTGTGGCGGGCCGTCGAACTCGAAACGCTCGCCAAAATGTATGTCCTGGCGCTTGGAGTCGGGCGCCCCTACATCCTCCCCGACGACGAGGTCATGCGCACCGTCGAACGGTTTAAGTTCTATGGATATCATCCGGAAAAGACAAAAGTCCCCGCGCCGGCCAGGGCAGTGGCTTCCGAACCGCGCAAAGAGCGGGCCCGAAGCCAGAACGCGAAAGCCAAGCGCAAACTTTAGGTCCTCGACCGCGGCTCACCATGTGCCGGTATTTGGCATCGAGGCCCAAGGCTCCCGGGCGGCTTGCGCGCCGCCCTTCTGGAGAAGTTCGATCGAGATTTGATCCGGCGAGCGGACGAAGGCCATGTGGCCGTCGCGCGGCGGTCGGTTGATTGTCACACCGGCTTTCATAAGCTTGTCGCAGGTTGCATAAATATCCTCGACTGCGAACGCCAGATGACCGAAATTACGACTGCCGGTATAGACTTCCGGGTCCCAATTGTAGGTGAGTTCAACGAGCGGCTGTTGTGTCAGCCTGGCGCGCTCAGCGTCGCCGGGCGCGGCGAGGTAGACGAGCGTGTAGCGGCCCTTTTCGTTGTTGATCCGACTCATTTCGAGGAGGCCGAGTTTGCCGCAATAGAAATCGAGCGCCTTGTCGAGATCGGTTACGCGGACCATCGTATGCAAGTATTCCATATTGCCTCCATACTCGCGGCGAGAGCGAAGCTCCGGTCGCAACCTTACCGGCATGTGCTCCGGGACCGCTGCCCGCCGGCAAAGTTGCGGCACTGATAAACCGCATCCTAAAGGGCTCGGCAAGACATTCGTTGAAGAGCGATCGGGACGCCATGGACAGGGCCCAAAACATCAAGGAACGCGCCGCGCTCAGCTCCGCCACCGCGAGCGCGTTGCTGACCATCGGCAAGTTCGTCGCCGGCCTGTCGTCCGGATCGCTCGCGCTGCTCTCCGAAGCGGGCCATAACTTTGCCGATACGGGCATCACGATTCTCACCTATTACGCCGTGCGCGTTGCCGGCAAGCCGGCCGACGCGGAGCACAACTACGGCCACGCCAAGGTCGAGACGCTCGCCGCGCTCACCGAAACCGCTTTTCTCTTCGGGCTGGCCATCTTCATTCTTATCGAGGCCGTGCGGCGACTGCACGAACGGGTGGAGATCGACGCCAATATTCTTGCGTTCGGTATTCTTATCGTCTCGATCGTCGTCGATATCTCCCGCTCCATAATCTTGTCGCGTATCGTGCGCGAGACGAAGAGTGATGCGCTCGCCGCCGACGCTCTGCATTTTGGCTCCGACATCGTCGGTTCCTGTCTCGCGCTTCTCGGACTCGTCGCCGCGCACTTCGGGTATCCGCAAGGCGACACGCTGGCGGCGGTGGCGGTTGCTCTGTTCATCGCTGTCGTTGGCTTTAGGCTCGGACGGCGCGCTGTCGACAGTCTTATCGACGCCGCACCGAAGGGGCTGGCGGGCGACGTGCGTGCCGTCGCCGCGAATGTTCCCGGCGTAATCGAGGTCGACGAACTGCGGTTGCGCCCGGCCGGAGCCGAGGTGCTCGGCGACATCGAAATCTCAGTGCCGCGTACTTTGCCGCTCGAAAAGGTCGCGGCAATTAAGGACGACGTCAGCGCCGCCATCGCCGCCGCGCACCCGGGCATGACGCTGACCGTTACGACTACGCCGGTCGCCCTCGATAACGAAAGCATCCTCGAGCGCGTCCTGCTGATCGCCGCGAAGCGCCGCGCCACGGTCCACAACGTCATCGTACAGCAGGTCGCCGGCCGGACTTCGCTCAACTTCGACGTCGAGGTCGACGGATCCATGCCGCTCGGTCAAGCGCATGCGATCGTCTCCGGGCTCGAGGCCGATGCGCGCAAGGAGCTGGGACCCAAAATCGAAGTCGAAACGCATATCGAGCCACTCGAACCGCGCGAGTTGCCTGGCCAAGACGCGCCGGAAGACGTGCGCAAAGCGATCGCTGCCGCGCTGATTAAATCCTCGGCCGGCTCAATCGTCGCAATTCACAATGTCAGAGTACGCCAGACACCGGAGGGGTTGATTGTCAATTACCATTGCCGCGCCGATCCGAAGCTCAGCGTCGATGCAGTGCACGAAGCGGTCGACAAGCTCGAACACCTGGTGAAGGCCGAATTCCCGGCCATTCTGCGTATCATCGGGCACGCCGAGCCATTGCGCTAGGCGCATGCTAATACGGTGGCAGTGAGCATCGGGCGAGCCTGCATGTTTTTTGAACTTTTGCGTACCCGCCGTTTCGCACCGCTCTTCTGGTGCCAATTTCTTTCCGCCTTCAACGACAATTTCGTTCGCAACCTGCTGGCGATGCTCGTTCTGTTTCGGCTCGGCGGAAAAGAGGCGGGTGCGTTGATTACCCTGGCGATCGGGATTTTCACCCTGCCCTCCATCTTCCTTTCGGCTCTTGCCGGGGATATCGCCGACGCGCACGACAAGGCGGCCGTCGCCCGTGCGCTGAAATTCGCGGAGATCTTCGTGCAGATCGTCGCCGCGGCGGGGATCTGGCTTGCTTGCCTGCCTTTGCTCTACGTGGCGCTCTTCGGCCTCGGCTTGATCGCGACGCTGTTCGGCCCGGTAAAATACGGACTCCTGCCCGACCATTTGCGGCGCCACGAGCTCGTCGCTGGCAACGCACTCGTCGAAGCCGCCACATTTCTCGCCATCCTCTTCGGCCTTATTGCCGGCGCGCTCGTGGCGAACCGGAACGTTCCGCCGCAAGCCATCATTCTCGCGCTGATGGCAATCGCGCTCACCGCGTTTGCGATGAGTTGGTTCATTCCGCGAACCGGTGTCGGCGCACCCGGCCTGCGCACCCGCGCCAATGTTGTCGCTTCGACCTTTGCGCTGCTCGGCGAGCTGCGCCGCGGCCTATTTCTGTGGCGCAGCGCCCATGCACTTTCCTGGTTCTGGCTGACGGGTGCCGTCGCCGTGTCGCTGGTGCCGGTCGCGGTGCGTCACGCGACAGGCGGCGGCACCGAGGTGGAGGCGGCGATCAGCGGATTGTTCGCGATTGGGATCGGCGCCGGGTCTCTCGCCGCGGCGCGAATCGCCGGCGGCCGCATCGCGCTAACGCCGGTGCCGCTCGCGGCGCTCGGCATGGGCGTATTTCTTGTCGCGCTCGGCTTCGCGACAAACGGGATTGCGGCTCCCGCAAGCGCCAATGTGTCGCTAGCCGCGTTTCTGACGAGCCCGCGCGGATTGTTCATCGGCTTTGCGGTCATAAGCCTTGCCGCCGCCGGCGGACTTTTTACGGTGCCGCTGTTTGCGGCCGTGCAAGCGGTCGCGGCGCCGGAGCGGCGCGCCCGCACCATTGCCGCCGTCAGCATCCTGAACGCCGTTTACATCATCGCCGGAACGTTACTCACGGCTTTGCTGCAAAGCCGCCTCTTCGGTTTGTCCGAACCATTGCTTCTCGCTTTGCTCGGCGTCTTCAATTTCGGCGCCGCAGCTTATGTGCAAACGATGATTCTCCCGTTGTCGCGTAAAGTCGGCGCATAACTCGCCCGAGTTGCGCGGGGTTTGCGCGGCGCGGCCGAGGCTCTATGATCGAGCCTCTACGACCGTGCATTTTTTATTCCTACCTTCAAGGCCTTCATGCGTACCGACATAGCCAAACCGATCCGGCTCGCCGATTACCGTCCGCCGGATTATCTGATCGACACGGTCAATCTTGACCTCGGGCTTGACCCGCACGCGACGCGGGTCGTCACGCGGCTGTCGATCCGACCCAATCCGAAGGGACGCAGCGGCGCCGATCTGACGCTCGATGGCGATGGGCTCAACGTCAAGCGCGTTGTGCTCGACGGCGGCGAAATCGACCTGCGGGCGAATTTCGTTACCCCTGACGCGTTGACCATCGCCAACCCTCCGCAGCGCCCGTTCACGCTGGAGGTCGAGACCGAAATCAACCCTTCGGCGAATACCTTTTTGATGGGCCTATATCGCTCCGGCTCGGCCTATTGCACGCAATGCGAGGCGGAAGGCTTTCGGCGCATCACCTATTTCCTCGATCGCCCAGACGTGCTCAGCGTCTACACCACGCGGCTTGAAGCGGAAATTGCCGAAGCGCCGGTCTTGCTCTCGAACGGCAATCTGATTGAAGCCGGGAAGATCGCCGGCACCACGCGGCACTACGCGGTCTGGCACGATCCTTATCCCAAACCCTGCTACCTGTTTGCGGTTGTCGGCGGCGACCTCGGCGCGATTCACGACTCGTTCGTCACCGCCTCCGGGCGCCAAGTCGCGCTCGGCATCTATGTCGAGCACGGCAAGGAGGAAAGCGCGCTTTATGCGATGGACGCGCTGAAACGCGCCATGCGGTGGGATGAAGCGGTTTTCGGACGCGAATACGATCTCGACGTGTTCAACATCGTCGCCGTTTCCGACTTCAACATGGGCGCGATGGAGAACAAGGGCCTTAACGTCTTCAACGACAAATACGTGCTGGCCTCGCCACAGACCGCGACCGACACCGATTATGCGCAAATCGAAGCGGTGATCGCGCATGAATATTTCCATAACTGGACCGGCGACAGGATTACCTGCCGCGACTGGTTTCAGCTCTGTCTCAAGGAGGGCCTGACCGTTTTCCGCGATCATGAGTTCTCCGCCGATCAGCGTTCGCGCGCGGTGCGCCGCATCGCCGACGTCAGAACCTTGCGGGCGCAGCAATTTCCCGAAGACGCGGGGCCGCTTGCGCATAACGTGCGGCCGGATTCGTACTTCGAGATCAACAATTTCTATACCGCGACGATCTATGAGAAAGGCGCCGAAATCATTCGCATGCTGAAAGTGCTGATCGGCGCCGACGCGTTCCGAAGAGGCATGGACCTCTATTTCGAGCGCCACGACGGCAGCGCGGCGACGGTCGAGGATTTTCTTGCCTGTTTCGCCGCGAGCTCGGGCCGCGATCTCGATCAGTTCTCGCTCTGGTATCGGCAGGCCGGAACGCCGCTCGTCGAGGTCGAGTCCGTCTATGACGGGCGAACGCAAACGCTCACGCTCGACTTCCGCCAGAGCTGCAACAAGACGCCCGGGCAGGAAGAGAAAAAGCCGCTGCTCATCCCGATCGAACTGGGGCTCGTCGGCGCCCGCGGCGAGAGTCCCGCGCTCGCTACGACCGCCGAGAACGGAGCGAGCGAGGCGGAACTTTCCCGCGGCGTGATCGAACTCTCGACGGCGCACCGCCGCCTGACCTTGCATCGTTTGCCGATCCGCCCGGTCGCGTCAATGCTGCGCGGCTTTTCCGCGCCGGTGCGGCTCGCGTATCCGGCGAGCGAAGACGATCTCATTACGCTTACCGCCTACGACAGCGACAGTTTCAACCGCTGGCAGGCTTCGCAGACGTACGCAACGCGCCTGCTCCTGCACTCGGTCGATCTCATTCGCTCCCGTCAAGCGCCCGAGTCCGATCCCCGCTTTGCGATGGCGCTACATCTTACGCTTGAGAATAGCGCGGCCGATCCGGCATTCGCCGCGCAAGTGATTACGCTACCCGGCGAGGCGGACATCGCCCGGGAGATCGGCGCAAACGTCGATCCCGACGCGATCTTCGCAGCCCGTAAGGCGCTGCGCGAAACGACCGGCGGCGCGCTGGGGCGCGAGCTTCTTGCGGCCTACGAGAACTTGACGGAAAACGGCCCCTATTCGCCGGATGCGGCGGCGGCGGGCCGCCGCGCCCTGCGCAATGCCGCGCTCGATCTCTATGCCACCGCCAATCCGGACGCGGGGTTGGACCTCGCGCTGCGCCAATTCGAGAGCGCGCAATTCATGACCAACAAGATCGCCGCGCTCGGCGTCATTGCCATGCAGCCCGGTGCGGGGCGCGAGGCGGCGCTCGAAGCCTTCTATCGCTCCTATACCGGCGAGCCGCTGGTGATCGACAAATGGTTCGCTTTGCAAGCGACGATTCCCGAACGAGATACGCTGGCGCGTGTGAAACGACTGATGGATCACCCGGCCTTTTCGCTCGCCAATCCCAACCGGGTCCGCGCGCTGATCGGCGCTTTCGCATCGGGCAATCAGACGCAGTTCAACGCGGCGGACGGCAGCGGCTACGAGTTCATCGCCACGATCGTCCTGGTGCTTGATGCCAAAAATCCGCAGGTCGCGGCGCGGCTTCTCGGTGCTTTCAAAAGTTGGCGGGCATTGGAGGAGCGGCGGCGCACCCACGCCGAGGCGGCATTGCGGCGCGTGGCAACGGCCTCCCATCTATCTCCAGACGTTAAGGATATCGCCGAGCGCTCGCTCGCCTAGGCGTCCGATCCGCCAACTAAAATGAGCGGCGGATCAAATTTCATTTCAGAATTCATTAACTACTGGACAAATCGCCAAGCTCGGATTCAGATGGGCTGATTCGGGAAGATGCGGCACATCGTTCCGAATTGGTCTCGAGGGGGCTCTACGATGGTCCGTGCGGATGCGGCGGAAGCGTTTGCGCATGCGAGTTTGCCGCCTACTTCGGCGCCAAACCAACGATTGCACCGCCGGCCTCCGTTTCTTTTCGAGCCCTTGCTGCACCGCGCCATCCCGGCGTTGATCGCGGTCTTCGTCGCCGCGCTGACCGCGGCAGCGAGTTCCCTCATTCTCGAAGCCCATGACGCCGCGGTCAACCGGGCGATGCTGGATCTCGATCTCATCGCCGCGGCAACGACGAACGACTTTGCGGCGGCGATCGAAAAGGCCGCCGCCGAGGATCCGATCAAGACGCTGATCCAATCCCTGCCCGATCAGGGGTTCGCACCCGGCGAGCGCGTGCTCATCAGCAACGACACGGGAACGATCGTCGCCGCCTACCCGCCGGAAATCGGCATCGGCGGTACCCTACTCGACCGGCTCGGCGGCGCCCAGCCGCTCACCACCTTCGCCGAAAAAGCCGGCGTTCTGCGCATTACCCTGGCCGACGGCACCGATGCGCTGGCGACGGTGCGGACCTTGAAAGCGCCTTTGGGGCAAATCGCTTTCATTCGTCCGATGCCTGCGGTTCTGGCGCAATGGCGTGGCGTGGCGTGGCGTTGCGCCATCGGGCTGCTCGTGACCATTTTCGTCATTTGCTCTCTCGCCTTTGCTTATCTCTGGCAGGCGGCGCGCGCCCGCAAGGCCGATCTTGCTTGCCGACGCATCGGGGTACGCATCGACACCGCGCTCAGCCGCGGTCGCTGCGGACTTTGGGATTGGGACGTGTCGCGCGGTCGGATATATTGGTCGGATTCCATGTACGAGATCCTCGGCATGCGCCGGACGGGACGTTTCCTGTCCTTCGGCGAGGTCAATGCGCTGATCCATCCGCAGGACGGCGACCTCGCGCAAATGACCGAAATGGCCGCCGCATCGAAGACGAATTCCATCGATCACACGTTTCGCATCCGTAACGCCGACGGAGACTGGATCTGGCTGCGCGCTCGCGCCGAGCTGGTCCGCGAGGCTGCCAGCCGGCCGCCACATCTCGTCGGCATCGCCGTCGATATTTCCGAGCAGAAGATTCTTGCCGAGCAGACCGCGACCGCCGACATGCGGCTGCGCGACGCACTCGAAGCCGTTTCCGAGGCCTTCGTCCTGTGGGACAGGGACAATCGGCTGGTCATGTGCAATTCCAAATTTCAGCGTTTCCACAATCTGCCAAATGAGGCGGTCGTCGCCGGGCTCACCTATCGAGATGTCATGGCCAGTGGCACGTCGCCGTTCGCGCAGATTACTTTGGGCGAGCGCTCGCCCGCCGGCGCCAAGACCTACGAGGCACGGCTTGCGGATGGGCGTTGGCTGCAAATCAACGAACGGCGTACCAAGGATGGCGGCTATGTCTCGGTCGGCACCGACATTACCGCGCTGAAGCGCCACGAAGAGCAATTGATGGATTCCGAGCGCCGCCTCATGGCGACCGTCGCCGATCTGCGCAAATCGCGGCAGACCCTGGAACAACAGGCTCAGCAGCTCGCCGAGCTCGCGGAGAAATATCTCGAGCAGAAAGCCCAAGCCGAAAACGCCAACCGCGCCAAATCCGAATTTCTTGCAAATATGAGCCATGAGCTACGCACTCCGCTCAATGCAATCATCGGCTTCTCCGAAATGATGATCGCCGAAACCTTCGGGGCGCTGGGCTCGCCCCGCTACGTCGACTACAGCAAGGATATCCGGTTAAGCGGCCAATATCTTCTCGGCGTGATCTCCGACGTGCTCGATATGTCGCGGCTGGAAGCCGGCCGGGTGCGGCTGCATAGGAACGAAGTCGCGATCGATTCTGTAATCGTCGCTGCTGTCGAAACGATCGCGGTCGCGGCGCGCGAGAAGCAGATTGTCGTGACGCAAGCGGCGCCGCGCGCCAAGCTTTGCGCCGATCGCGCCGCGCTGGAACGCGTCGTCGCGACGTTGCTGCGCAACGCCGTAAAATTTACCCCGGAAAGGGGACGCATCAACGTGCGCGCCCGCCAGATCCACGGGGCATTGAATATCTATGTCGAGGACAGCGGTATCGGAATTGCGCCGGAAGCCCTGCCCCGCCTTGGCCGGCCTTTCGAGCAATGGAACGACATGCTCGAAAACGGCATGAAAGGCTCCGGCCTCGGCCTTGCCATCGCCCGCTCGCTGGTCACTTTGCACGGTGGCACGATGCGCATACGGTCGAAACTCGGCGGCGGCACGATCGTCCTCGTCCATCTGCCGGTTGCAGAAACGGTGCCGGGATTGTCGCTCTTGGACGTCGCCCTGCCACGTCAACCGCCGCGACAGATCCTGCGTGCCGCGGCACACTGAGTCATCCCACGACCTGCCGGAATGTTGCCCGCACTTTCTTGCCGGTTTCGATGAGTTCCGCCGTGAGCTGTGGAAAATCCGGCAGATCCAGCGCCGCTGCGAGCCGGCGTTTCACCGCTTCGGGCGCTTCGGCAAGCGGTTGGCTCGGCGGCAGAATCGTTCGCAACACCTGCGTGACGTTCGAGTAGAGGCGATGCGCGTCGACGAGAAGATCGACGGCGTCGCGCGCCAGATAGCCGAACGCGCCGGCCTTGGCGATGATGGCAGCGGGGGCGACATCGACTATCTCCGAGTTTTCGTGGGCATAGCGCAAGCAAAGATATTGTCCTAAAAAATCGATGTCCATCATGCCGCCCGCCGCGTATTTGAGGTCGAGCGGATCGTTCTCACCTTTCTCCTTGGCGATCAGCAGGCGCATCGCGGCGACATCCGAGGGCAGCGAGGATGAACGAGGCGCGGCAAGGATCGCGACGCGCGTCGCCTCGACCTCGACGCGCAGCGAAGGATCGCCGGCAATCACGCGAGCTCGCGTCAGCGCCAAGTGCTCCCAGGTTTCCGCCTCCTTGCGTTGATATTCGGCAAAGCTCGCAAGTTGCGTTGCGAGCGGTCCTTGGCCTCCCGAGGGACGCAGCCGCATATCAACCTGATAGAGCAGACCGCGCCGCGTTGCGACCGTCAGCGCCGATATCAGCCTCTGAAAGAGACGCGTATAATAGCGCGTCGCATGCAGCGGCTGCGCCCCGTCCGACTCGGGATGCGCCGCGTCGAAATCGTAGATCAGTATGAGATCGAGATCGGACGTCGCCGTCATTTCCCGCGAACCGAGCTTGCCCAGGGCAACAACGACGCATCGCCCCTGCGGAATGCGGCCGAAGCGCGATTCGAAATCCTTGCCGACGTTGTCGAGGCAGGCGCGCACGATGCTGCCGGCGAGCGCCGAATAGGCTTCGCCCGCCGGCGCGATCATCCCGGTCAAGAGGCGCAAGCCGATTAAAAACGATTCCTCTTGGCCAAAATCGCGCAGGCTGTCGAGCACGTCCTCGAGCGTCGAGTGCGGAGCAATCACCTGTTGCAGCCGCCGATCAAAACCGCCGTCGTCGAGCGGCGCGGCGAGCAGATCGCGATCGAGGGCGACGTCGAGAACATGCGGACGGCGGATGACGATCTCCGCCAGGCGCGGCGCACTTCCCAAGATTTCGGCGAAAAAGCCGCGCAATTGCGCATTGGATTTCAGGATCGACAAAAGTTCGACGGCCGCTCTCAGCCGGCCGAGCGCCTGATCGAAAGCTGCAACCGCCGCGTCTGGATCCGCAGACTGCGCAAAGGCTTCGAGCAGCGCCGGCACCAACTCGGTCAACACCTCGCGGGCTCGTTCGGAGCGCACCGCCGCGCGCCGCCCGAAATGCCAGCCACGAATTGTCTCGGCCACGAGCTTCGGGCGGCGGAACCCGAGCCTTGCCAGCGTATCGAGCGTCTCGGGATCGTCGGTGACACCCGTAAAGACGAGGCTGCCGGCCGCGGCCGATAGCCCCGGCGAGGCCTCGAAGAGCCGCGCGTAGTGCTCGGCGACGCGGCCAAGATGGCGGCAGAGCTCGTCGGCGAACGGCGCGAGACCGGCGTAGCCGCAGAATTGCGCGAAACGCTCCAGCTCGTACGCGTCGCTCGGCAGGCGCTGAGTCTGCTCGTCGCCAATCATCTGCAAGCGGTGTTCGGTCTTACGCAGGAAAAGATAGGCGGCTTCGAGGTCGTCGCGCGCCGCGCCGCTGATCAGCTCTTCATTGGCGAATTCGTCGAGCATGGCGAGCGTGCGCGCGCCGCGCAGCAACGGCCGCTTGCCGCCGAAGATCAGCTGCTGGGTCTGCACGAAGAACTCGATCTCGCGAATGCCGCCACGCCCCAATTTCAAATCGTGGCCGGCGACCGCGATCTCGGCATGGCCGCGCACCGCGTGAATCTGACGCTTCATGGCGTGAATGTCGGCGATCGCCGCATAATCGAGATAGCGGCGCCAGATGAACGGCGTGAGCTGCGCGAGAAAAGCCTCGCCAAGCTTGCGGTCGCCGGCGATCGGACGCGCTTTGATCAACGCCGCGCGTTCCCAATTCTGCCCGAACGATTCGTAGTAGAAGTACGCGGCCGGAAGCGAAATCGCGATCGCCGTCGAGCCGGGATCGGGGCGCAGCCGCAAATCGACACGTAGCACGTAGCCGTCGGGCGTGCGCTCTTGCAGAATCTTCACGAGCCGCTGGGTGATCCGCACGAAGAGCATCGCCGGCTCGCCCTTTTGGAGGATCGCCGGACTTTCCGGATCGAACAAGACGATGAGATCCGTGTCGCTCGAATAGTTGAGCTCGCCCGCCCCATGTTTGCCAAGCGCCAAAACGACGACCCCGCAATCGTGCTCGGGAGATGCTGGCAAATGCAGCTTGCCTGCCGCCTGAGTCTCGGCAAGGATGAAGTTCAACGCCACGGAGACGAAAACGTCGGCGCCGGCGGTGAGTGCTTGCATCACCGTTTCGGTCGTCCACACGCCGCCAAGGTCGGCAAGTGCGACGAGCAGCGCGAGCTCCTGTTTGGCGCGTCGTAAAATGCGCATCAATTCTGCTTCCGAGCCGGGCGAAGCGGTGGCGAGATCGCGAAGAAGCGCGTCGCGCCTTTCTTCCGGCGGCGCGGCAAGAAGACGCGACAGCCGGCCGGGATCGGATCTCAGCAGCTTCCAGAGGTATGGCGAGTGGTCGGCAACTGCGAGAAGCAGCGAGCGTGTGGCGGGCGCGGCCGCAGCCGCCACCAGTTCGGCGCCCGCTTCGGCAAGGAGATCTTCAAGGCGCGCCTCGGCGGCGCGGCGATCGGCGAGCGCCGGCGCCTTGCAAAACCTCTGCTGAAGGCTCGGCATCATTCCTCCGCGCTTCAGGCAGCCGCACCGGTCGGCGATTTGATCGGCGCGGCCAACTTCGCCGGCGTCGCCGCCGGCAAGACAAGCACGGCTTTCAAGCCGGGCAAATTGTCGTCGAACCGCAATCTGCCTTTATGCAGACGCGCGACCGCGGCCGCGAGCGCGAGGCCGAGGCCCGAGCCCGGCTGGGAGCAGGAATTTTCGAGCCGCACAAAACGTTCCTGGGCGCGATCGCGGTCGACCGCCGCGATGCCGGGACCGCAATCGGCGACGCTGATTTCGATGCACGCGCCGCGGCGTTTGGCGGCGATCTCGATCGTCGCAGGCTTTTCCGCCGGGGTCGAAGGCATGCCGTATTTTAACGCATTGTCGACCAGGTTTGCGAGCGCCTGGCCGATCAGCTCGCGGCTCCCGTGCAGCGTCAGCCCCGGCTCGATGTCGAGCAGGAGGTTGATTTTGCGATCCTCGGCAAGCGGCTCGTAGAGTTCGCCCACGTCGCGGGCGACATCCGCCGCATCGAAATCGCTCATGCCTTCTGGTCCTGCGCCGGCGTCAACGCGGGCGATCATCAAGAGCGCATCGAAGACGCGGATCAGCGCGTCCGATTCGTCAATCACTTTCTCCAGCGCGAGTCGGTAATCCTCGGGCGTCGTCCCAAATTGCAGCGCCTGCTCGGCGCGGCTGCGCAGCCGCGTTAGCGGCGTCTTCAAGTCGTGTGCGATATTGTCCGAGACCTCGTGCAGTCCGACGACGAGTACCGAGATGCGGTCCAACATGGAATTTAAGTTTTGCACAAGACGGTCGAGCTCGTCGCCGGTACCGGCCAGCGGCAGACGACCGGCAAGGTCGCCGGCAACGATGGTCTTGGCCTTCGCCGTGATCGAATCGACTCTGCGCAGCACGTGGCGGGCGACGAAAAGGCTGCCGATCGTACCGATGATGACGAGCCAGATCAGCGAGGTGACAAGCGCGCCCGCGAAGATGCGGCGCATCCGCAAACCCTCCTCGATGTCGTGACCGACGAGAAGGCGAAATCCGCCCGAAAGCGCGAAGACGCGCGCCAAGGCGCGGTGACGGTTGTTGACGTCGCCGGAGCGCGCATAGTCGGTTTCGACGAGTCCGGGGTGAGCGAGCACGCCGGGCGGCAGGCTAACGATGTTGCCGACGATCGGCTCGCCAGCGTGCGTAGTCACCAGATATAGACCGGCGCCCGGCTGTTCGGCGCGCCGCTCGACGGCGTGGACGAGTTGGACGATACCGCCTTCCGCGTATTGTTCGGCCAAGCCGGTAATGTCGCTGTTGATCGTCTGGGCGACTTGCGCATCCGCCAATTTCTCGACGCTCCAGCCGGCGCGGGCGAGCACCAATCCGGCGCCGATCGCGGCGATGACGAGGTAGGCGAGCGAGATCTTGAACGCCGTCGAGCGGAAGAGCTTAACGATTGCCGTCACGGATCATGTATCCAGCACCGCGGATCGTTTGCAAAAGCTGCGGGTCGAAGCCCTTGTCGATCTTCGCCCGAAGCCGCGAGATATGAACGTCGATCACGTTGGTTTGCGGATCGAAATGGTAATCCCAGACGTTCTCGAGCAACATGGTGCGCGTGACGACCTGGCCGGCATGTTTCATCAGATATTCAAGCAGCCGAAATTCGCGCGGCTGAAGCATGATCTCCCTGCCGTTGCGCGTCAGCTTATGGGACAGGCGGTCGAGTTCAAGACCACCGACACGATAGACCGTTTCCTCCCCGACCCCGGACGACTTGCGGCGCGCCAGAACTTCGACGCGGGCCAGCAATTCCGAGAAAGCATAGGGCTTGGTCAAATAGTCGTCGCTGCCGGCGCGCAAGCCTTTCACCCGATCATCGACCTGGCCGAGAGCGGAAAGGATCAGCACCGGGGTTTCGATCTTCTGCACGCGCAGACCGCCGATCAGAGACAAACCGTCGAGCTTCGGCAACATACGATCGACGACGAGAACATCATAGGACCCGTCGCGGGCTTTGTCATAGCCTTCAAGTCCGTCCGCGGCGTGATCGGCGACGTGACCCGCCTCGCGTAACGCCTTGACGAGATAAAGGGCAGCTTCCGAATCGTCTTCGATGATGAGGATGCGCATGGAAGACATATAAGCCGTCCGTCAAAAAAACGGCAGGCCGGAGCTTGTGCTCCGAACCTGCCGTCTCCCTTAGGCCGGCGTCGCAGACGGGGGGCAAATGCGACACCGGGTGGAGAGAAGAGCGAACCGGAAATCCGGTCCGAAAGCCTGTCGTTTCACGATGCCGGATTGACCACCAGAGCCACGAAATGGGTATCATCGCCGCTCTTGACGCGAAGCAGCACGGCCTTGCGGCCGTCTTTCTTGGCGTCGGAGAGGACGCTCGCCACATCGCTCGGCTTGGCGACCGACTTGCCGCCGGCTTCGAGAATGACGTCGCCGACCCTGAGACCCTTTTGCGCTCCTGCGCCGTCCGGATCGACGTCGGTAATGACCACGCCTTGGTTGCCGGCGCCGGGGACCGAGTCGGCAGGCGCGAGCGCCAGACCGAAATTGTCGAACCCGGAACTGGACGATTGCGAGTTCGATTCTGCCTTGGCCTCCTGATCGTTGGGTAAGGTCCCGAGCTTCACCGAAACCGTCTTTTCCGAACCATCATGCCAGATGCGCAAACTCGCCTGGGCATTCGGTCCGAGCGCCGCAATCTTGCGGGCGAGTTCCCGCGGTCCTTCGACAGACTCGCCGTTGACGCCGAGAATGACGTCGCCGGTTTTGACACCCGCCTTCGCGGCCGGCGAATTCGGCTGCGTATCGGCGATGAGCGCACCTTTGTCCGCCTTCAGACCGAGACTGTCGGCGATATCGGAAGTCACGGGTTGGATCTCGACGCCGATCCACCCGCGCGTCACCTTCCCTTTGGTCTTTAGGGACTCGATGACGCTTTGCGCCTCGTCGGCGGGAATGTCGAAGCCGATGCAGACGCTGCCGCCCGAGGGCGAATAGATGGCCGTGTTGACGCCGACGACTTGCCCTTGCATGTTGAAGGTCGGACCGCCCGAATTGCCGCGGTTCACCGGCGCATCGATCTGCAGGTAGTCGTCATAGGGACCGGAGCCGATGTCGCGGCCGCGGGCAGAGACGATACCGGCGGTGACGGTGCCCCCAAGACCGAAGGGATTGCCGACCGCAATCACCCAATCGCCGATGCGCGGCGTCGTCTTGGAGAATTCGACATAGGGGAAATTCGATCCGTTAGTGATCTTCAACAGCGCCAGATCGGTCTTCTTGTCGGTACCGACCACCTTCGCATGATAGGTCGTCTGACCGTCGTCCATGGTGATCGTTACGTCGGTTGCGTTGTCGACGACATGGTTGTTCGTTACGACATAGCCGTCGGGCGAGATGATGAATCCCGAGCCCTGCGCAAGCATGACATGCGGCCGGCCGTGCCGGAACTCGAACGGAATTCCATCCTGGCCGCCGAACCTTCTGAAGAAGCGTTCGAGCGGATCGCCTGGTTGCAGGCCGGGCATCTCCGAATCATCTTCGGTATCCGACACATCCTGCATTTTCACTTTGATCGAAACGACGGCGCCGCGAACCTTGTCGACGATATTGGCGAAGGAGAAGGCGTTGACTGGCAAGCTGGGGGTGGTTTCAGCCTGGGCCGGCACCGCGAAACTCACATGCGGCAAGCCGATGTTGCCGGCGAGAGCTCCGGCCAAAGCAAGCGCCGCCACCGAACCGAGAAGTGCAATACGCACCGAGGTCCGTGCGCCAAGCCTCGGCTTGTGCTCACGGTTGGGAGGAAACTGTTGATCCATATGCATCTCCTTGGGCCAATTGGGTCTGTCCTGATTATAGAACAGTCGGATGAGAAACTGAGGGACTGATGTGCGGCGCACATCCTTCGCCGATGAACATGGCGCAGGATGGTTTACACCGCCATTTCGGGAAGATGAAACTTTTGTAAGCTTTGCCGCGGGCGGACATTTACCGCGGCTGCAGCCCTTCGAGCAGCGTGCGCACCAGCCGTTCCACGAGCGCGTCGATTGCGAGTTCCGAGCCGGTCAGCGCATCGATCACCAGCAAGGTCAGGCCGTGCACGGCCGACCAGATGGCGAGCGCGGCGATCGCAAGCTCGTCCTTGCTGCGCGCCGATATCGCGAAAGCGCCGGTCTCGGCGCCGCGCAGGATGATCTCGTTCAAAACCGCCTTGGCGGCGGCGCCCGCCATGCGCGCCTCCGCGGGACGCCCGCTATCCGGATTGGTCGTGCCTTGCGCCGCCAACGCCGGCGCGGCGAGCGCCGGACCGAACATCAGCCGATAAAGCGCGGGATTTTCGACCCCAGCATGCACATAAGCCTTGGCGGACGCCAAGAGTGCCGTTCGCGGGTTGCCGATGCCGGCAACCGCCGCGCGCATGCGATCCGTGAGCGCATCAAATCCCGCCGCCGCCACGGCACCGAGGAGGTCGCGCTTTTCCGGAAAATGATTGTAGGGCGCGTTATGGCTTACGCCTGCGCGCCGCGCCACCTCGCGCAGCGAAAAGGCCCAATCCTGCTCCTCGCCCACCAGCGCCAGGGCGGCGTCGATCAGGGCACGGCGCAAGTCGCCGTGGTGGTAGGGGCGTTGGTCGATCGATTCTGCCTCGGTCATGACGGCTCCGGAATAATGTTGACACTGCCTATATTGATCCTTAATATGGACACTGTCAACTTAGCGCGGCATAGCCGTGCGGTCCAGAGAAAGGATCTTCTCATGCCCAACCTCCAGCTCGATATACCGGGTAAATATCCACTGGCCGCCAAACGCGACCTCGCCAAGCGGTTCGGCGATCTCTACGCGGCGATCATGAAGACCACATCCGATCTCGTCGACGTGACGTTTCGCGAGCTCGGCGAAGGTAACCTTTGGCGCTGCAGCGAACAGGCGCCGGTTCCCGCCACCACGCTGATTTGCGATATTCGGCGCGGCCGGCAGCCCGAGCTACGCGAGCGTCTCGCCAGAGCGCTTGTCAATGCTTGCGTCGAGGCTCTCGGGCTCGACCCGCTGCTGATCAGCGTCGAGTTCACGCAGCATTCCGGCGACGAGATCTACCGCACCATCCTCATCGATGGCGTTCCGCAAGGAGGCCTCTCGAAGGATTGGTCGGCCACCGAGACGACGACGCCTCTGGTCGAAGCGCTCCGGGCGGAACATCACGCTTGAACAGGCGCTAGCCGCATGCACAACGGGCGCTGCTTGCTCGAGACGCGCGCCGTTCGGGCGGATGACCGACATGGTGCTGAAATACATGTTGCGATAAAGCTCTGCTAGAGATCCGCGATCGTCAAGGACTCGCGCCATGCTCGATCTTGTGCTTGCGATAGCCCACCACCTTCTCGTCTTCGGCCTGTTCGGGATCCTTTTCGCCGAATTTATGTTGGTCAGGCGCGGCATGGATAAGCAAACCGTCGCGCGCCTCGGCGCAATCGACATCTGGTACGGCGTATTGGCCGGTCTCATCATCGCGGTCGGATTTTCGCGCGCAATCTTCGCCGCCAAAGGCTGGTTCTATTATTCTCACAACGCGTTCTTCTGGGCCAAGCTCGCGACCTTCGCAGCGCTCGGAATTCTGTCAATATCGCCGACGATCTCGTTCATCCGCTGGCGTCGGGGGAATATCGTACCGAACGATGCGCAGGTGCGAAGGGCGCAGCGATTCCTTTGGATCGAGGTCGCGCTCTTCGCTTTCATCCTCGTATTCGCCGCGGCGATGGCGCGCGGATACGGCGAGTTCGGATAGGTCTGTAAGAGCCGCAGGAGACAACGCAGCTACGCACTCTCCCACACCACTTGCCCCGCGACCAGAGTGAGCTTCACCCTGCCCTGCATCTTGGCTTCGTCGAAGGGCGTGTTCTTGCAGCGCGAATGCAGCTTCATCGGATCGACGACATAGGGCTCGTCGGGATCGAAACGGATGAGATCGGCGGGCGCGCCTATCTCTAGCTTGCCTTGCGGCAGGCCGAGGATCTCGGCCGGGCGCGACGACATGGCGGCGATGAGCCGCGCAAGCTTCACTTCTCCGGAGTGCACAAGGCGCA
>JBOHJJ010000213.1:0-3872 GCA_050728495.1 Methylovirgula sp. | reverse complement strand
GAGTAAATGGAAGCACGTCGAAAAGCCCATGAAACATCCTGCCAGGCTCCGCAAGCCTAGATCGCAAGCCGCGATTCCGAGCCTCCCACCGAAAGCGGCGCACGTAACGAATTTCGCGGCGCGGCTCGAAGCCGCTGGCGCCACCACTTGCGCACACCGTATCGATGAACTCGCCGACGCCCTGATGCAAGGCACCACCGCGACGGCCAATGCTTCGAGCTGGTTTGTCGCGGCGCCGAACAAGCGGGCGGTGAATGTCGTCATCGCGCAAAAGTTTGCCGCCGCGAACGTCCCCTACGGAGCCACCGATATTTTCGCCTCGCCGGCATCGAACGCGAACTGCGATACCTTGGCGCTGCAGGTGATCCCGAGCCCGTTGCCCTGCGAGCAGCTGCGGCGGGCGATCGCGGCGCGTGGGAAAATCATCGCCGACCTTGTCGGACTTCCTCTGCTGCAGGATTCGAACGGACAGGTCATGCTGATCCCGACGCCAGCCAATGCCTGCGTTCTCGTCGGTCTGCGGATCGCCTACGCACCATAGCACGCGCAGCCACTACCCCCGCGCCCGTTTCACCGGACGCAGCTCGGTTATCGATGCCACATGCGCGTCGGGTTTCGGCGAAATGATCTGCGCGCCGGCGAGTTTGGCGAAGCGGCCGCCGTTGGCGATGAGTTCGTCGAATGTGCCTGTTTCGACGATGCGGCCGTGGTCGAAGACGAAGATCCGGTCGGCGTGGCGGATCGTCGCCAGGCGATGCGCGATGATAAACGTCGTGCGGCCATGCGTGGCCGTCTCCAACGCGAGCTGCAACTGCCGCTCCGTTTCGGCATCGAGCGCGGAACTCGCCTCATCGAAGATCATGATCGGCGGATCTTTGAGAACCGCGCGGGCGATGGTGAGCCGCTGACGCTCGCCGCCGGAAAGCGAACGGCCGCGCTCGCCGATCATCGTCGCCAGCCCGTCGCTCTGCCGGGCAACGAAATCGTTCGCCTGCGCCCGCTCCAGCGCCTGCGCGATCTCGGCGGGGCTCGCATCGGGCTTGCCGATTTTCAGATTCTCTTCGATTGAGCGGGCAAACAACATCGGCTCTTGGAAGACAACACCGATGTTGCGACGCAGTCCGGCAAGCGTCATCCGGCGGATGTCGATGGCGTCGACTTTGATGGCCCCCTTCTGGGGATCGAAGACGCGATGCAAGAGATTGACGGTCGTCGTCTTGCCGGAGCCGGTCGCGCCGACGAGCGCGATCGTTTCGCCCGGCGCGACCTCGAAGCTCATGTCGCTGACCGCGGCATGCGCGGTGTCGTACGAAAAGCTTACGTTCTCGAACGTGACGCGGCCCGTGAGGCGGCCCGGATCGCACGCCCCCGTAAGGTCGGCGACGCGCGGAGCGGTGTCGAGGACGCCGAAGAACTCCTGGATCTTCGGTGCCTGCATGAAGAGCCCGTTGATGAAGCCGATGACGTCGCTGAGCTTGGCGATCAGCATGGTGGAGAACGCCATGAAGGTGACGATCTGGCCGATCGTCGCCAGGTTTTTCGTATGCAGCCAAATGCCCAGCAGAAAAATCGCCAGCAGCGTCAGGGTCGCGGCGGCGCGGGCCGCGACGACGGCGACTGCCCACCAGGAGAGAACCGGCAGTTGCGCTCTCAGCACCGCGTCGATGAGCCGGCCCAGCGCGCGCGCCTCGCTCTCGATACGCGTGAAGCTCTGGATCACCGCGACGTTGCCGAGCACGTCCGAGGCCCGCTCGGAAAGGGTCGCATTGTGGCGCTCCACGTCGTCCTGCAGGACGTGCGTGCGGCGTACCACGAAGACGATGAGCGCTGCGAAAATCGTCACCAGCAGAATGAGCAGAAGGCCGAGACGCCAATTGATGACCAGCGACAATGGCAGCAGAAAAATGAGCGCGATAAAAGCGACGCATTTCTCGCGGAAGAAAGAAAGCCAGAGCCAGAAGAGACCGCTGGTTCCGTCGAGCATGCCTTTAAGCAGCCGGCCGGAATGCACCTGCCCATGAAAGCTCATCGGAAGCTGCAGAACGTGCTCGAAATAAGCTCCCATGCTCGCCAGGCGGCGGCGATGCGCGAGCCGGTCGGCGTGAAGACCGACGAACACCGAGCCTAAAATCGAAAACAGCGCGAAACCGATCCATGCCGCGATGAGCGGCGTCAGCTGCAAAAGACCCGGGGGCTGGTGCAAAGCATCGCCGGCACTCATCCGGTCGACAATACGGCCGAAGAGAACGGGCTCGGCGAATTGTGCGCTCGCCAAGCCGAGATTGGCCGCAACCAGGAATACCGCGAGCCCCATCTCGGGGCCGATCAGCCGAAACGAGCGAAAATAGATGCGGGTCAGCGACATGATTACGCCCCGATGTTATCGGGGGTTGCTTAGAGCATATCCTGCCGGCTTTTCAAGGTGATGTTCGGCATCCGGCACGTGCCGCCTGCGCTATCAAAGCGCCGCGATTATATAAGAGAGGTCGCATCGGGCGGAGCATGGCGCAGATGAGCAGCGATCTCGAACAGGATGACGGCGATCTCTGCCTCGCGTTGGACGTCGCGACGGCGGAAGCCGGACAGCGGCTCGATCGCTTTCTGGTCGGCCGCGCCGAAACGCAAGGCTTGTCACGCACCCGCCTGAAGAACCTGGTTGAGAGCGGCGCCGTCGCGGTGGACGGCCGGCCGGTCGCGGAGGCGGCTCTCAAGGTCAAGGCCGGGCAGAAGATCTTGCTGCGCATCCCGCCGCCCGAAGAGGCGGCGCCGCGCGGCGAGCCCATGCCGCTTTCGATCCGCTTCGAGGACGAGCATCTGATCGTGCTCGACAAGCCGGCCGGGCTGGTCGTCCATCCAGCGCCGGGCCACGCGACCGGAACGCTGGTTAACGCGCTCATCGCCCATTGCGGGGCGGAGCTGTCGGGCATCGGCGGGGTACGCCGGCCGGGCATCGTGCACAGGCTCGATAAAGACACTTCAGGCCTACTGGTGGTCGCCAAAAACGATGCGGCACACCGCGGACTCGCGGCGATTTTCGCCGGCCATGGGCGTGGCATCTCCTTGACCCGCGAATACCTGGCCTTCGTCTGGGGTGTGCCGGAGCGGCCAGCCGGAACGATTGCCACCGCGCTCGCCCGCCACAAGACGGACCGGGAGAAGATGGCGGTCAGCCGCGAAGGCCGCGAGGCCGTCACCCATTGGCGGCTTACGGAAATTTACGCAGGGCCGGGCGGCGCGCCGGTCGCAAGCCTGCTCACCTGTTCGTTGGAGACGGGACGCACACACCAGATCCGGGTGCATCTCGCCCATATTGGACATCCGGTACTCGGCGATCCGCTCTACGGCCGCGGCTTTCGGACCAAAGCGACGCTGTTGGGGAGCGAGGCGCAGGCGTCGCTCGCGGCGCTCGATCGGCAAGCGCTGCATGCCGCAACGCTCGGCTTCGTACATCCGATCAGCGGCAAAGCGTGTCTTTTCGAAAGCGCGCTGCCGCTGGATCTGAGAGCGCTGCATGCCGCGCTCGCCGCGTCGCGCTGACGCATGCGGTAACGAAACATTGGCGGCTGCGAATAAACCATCGCACGCGTTGCGCCGCCATTAGCGACAATTTGCGTCTGGAACCGATCGCTTCGTTTATGATTTGGGCGATAGGCCTGGGGCTGCTCGCAGCGCCGATTCGCTCGCGGCTCGGTGGGGTGGCCCAGGGCAGTTTGCCGCAAGCGGCGTTACGCATTTGTAATGGCTAGCGGATTGCCGGCTCTTCCAGCTGGGTCAGGTGACGACTATATGTGTGTGTTGCGCAGCCGACTGGGCTAGTGGCTGCGTGAGGGCCCGCCGGAATGGGGGTCAAAGGAGGGATAATGGCTACTGCA
>JBOHJJ010000212.1:0-1681 GCA_050728495.1 Methylovirgula sp. | reverse complement strand
GCGTAGGCTAAGACGCGCAAGCGGTCTTTTGCCATCGCCGCGCGAACCCGCCCGATATCCGCTTCCGGCAAGGTGAAGATGACGTAGATCGGCTCGATCTGCGTGACCACCACGAGCGTCTGGGTGCTGTTGGCCTGGATCATGACACCGAGATCGACCTGCCGGATCCCGGTCACGCCGTCGACCGGCGAGCGGATCGAGGCATAATCGACGTTGAGCGCCGCCGCCCGGATCGCCGCCTGGTCCGCTTCGATCGTTGCTTGATCTTGTGCAACCAGCGCCTTCTGCGTCGCATATTGCTGCTCGGGCGCGAAATTCTGGGTCAGCAGCTTGGCGTAGCGCTGCAAGTCGATTTGCGCATTGGCGAGGGCGGCCTGGTCTTTGGCGAGGTTCGCCTTCGCTTGGGCGAGCGCCGCTTCGTAAGGGCGTGGATCGAGCTGGATCAGCAGGTCGCCGGCTTTGACGTCCTGGCCCTCTTTGAAGTTGATCTCGGTCACCGCGCCTTCGACGCGGCTCTTCAGCGGGACCGTATTATAGGCGGTCACGGTTCCAAGCCCGCGCAGGATGATTGGCACGTCCTCCGCCTTCGCGGTGGCGACGACAACCGGCACGGGGGCCACTTGCGTGTTCTGCGTTTCGTCGGCTTGCGGGTGCGCGTGCGTCCACCAGTAATCGGCGCCGATGGCGCCGATTGCCAGGGCCGCAAGCACAACAAAGGATTTGCGCATTACCGGTCAGCCCGCACGAAGTAGGGCGTGCATTCAAACCACGCAGGCCTGCTAAGATCCACCCCGGGCCGCCTCACCTTTTTGTAATCTCGGCACCTTTTCGGTCCGAATGGGCCCGGCAGCCGGTTGCGTGTGGCGCGCTTGGCGCTGCTTTTCTGCGCCAACCCGGTTAAGCTCGGGCGTGAACGAATCTCTCGGCCTAGATCGCTCCTTGCTTGGCGTCGAACGCTCGGCGTTGGGCCGGCCTTGGCGCGAGCGTCTCGATGCATCCGGGCAGAGCCGCGCTCTGGCGATCGCCCAGATGCATGGTCATTCCGATCTTCTGGCGCGGGTCTTGGCGGGGCGGGGCGTGGCGCCGCAGGATGCCGAACTTTATCTCGATCCGCAGCTTCGCCGGCTGATGCCCGATCCCTACACGCTGCGCGGGATGGAGGAGGCGGCCGAACGTCTGGCCGCGGCGATTATGGCCGGCGCGACGATTGCAATCTTTGGCGATTACGACGTGGACGGCGCCGCTTCCGCGGCGCTGCTCGATGAATTCCTGATTGCGGCCGGCACCCCGCACCTCGTTCGCATTCCCGACCGCATCTTCGAAGGCTACGGCCCGAATGCGAAAGCGATCGGCGAATTGGCTGAAGCCGGCGCCAATCTTCTCGTCTGCGTCGATTGCGGCACGACGAGCCACGCGGTGCTTGCCGAGGCGCGCAAACTCGGTCTCGACCCGATCGTCCTCGATCATCATCAGGCGCCCGAAGTTCTGCCCGAAGCGATCGTCGTCAATCCCAACCGGCAGGACGATCTTTCCGGCCTCGGCCAACTTTGCGCCGCGGGAGTCGTGTTCCTGACGCTGGTCGCCACCCATCGCCTGTTGCGCGCCCGCGGCTTTTGGAGCGCCGGCCGCCCCGAACCGGAGCTTCTCTTGGGCCTCGATCTGGTGGCGCTGGCGACCGTCG
>JBOHJJ010000211.1:0-3382 GCA_050728495.1 Methylovirgula sp. | reverse complement strand
GGATACGTCCGGCCATGCTCCGCAACTTGACCTCGCCTGCCCTGAGGGTCAAAAGGCCGCCATAGGATCGCTCCATGCCGGCCGTCACGCTCATCGACAATTACGACAGTTTCACCTTCAACCTGGTACATTATCTCGGTGGCCTGGGCGCGGAGGTCAGCGTCTGTCGCAACGACCAGGTGAGCGTCGCTGAAATTCTCGCCGCGCGGCCGGATGCAATCGTGCTCTCGCCAGGGCCTTGCACGCCGCACGAAGCGGGGATTTGCCTCGATCTCATCCAGGCGGCAAGCGCCGAGATCCCGATCTTCGGCGTCTGTCTCGGCCATCAGGCGATCGGCGAAGCGTTCGGCGGCGAGGTCGTGCGCGCTCCTCTGCCGGTGCACGGCAAGATCTCCGAGATCCGCCATGCGAGCGAGACGGTGTTTCGCGGCATCAACGGCCCGTTCCTGGCGACCCGCTACCACTCGCTGGTCGTCAAGCGCGACAACCTTCCCGACGCTCTTCGCATGACCGCCGAGACCGACGGGCTCGTCATGGGGCTTTCGCATCGCGACCGGCCGACGCATGGCGTGCAGTTCCATCCCGAAAGCATCGCATCCGAGCACGGGCACCGGATTCTCGCCAATTTTCTTGATCTCGCTGCGGAATGGAATCAGCACCGCCATTAGCATTCCCTCTCCCCGCTCGCGGGGGCTCCGCTTGCGCTCGCACGGCAGTCGGCGCAAGGACAGGCCATGGACGAATTCAAACCGCTGATCGCCAAGCTTGCGAATGGAGCCGCCTTGAGCCGCGCCGAGGCGGAGCACGCCTTCGATCTGCTTCTCTCGGGGCAAGTGTCGGCCGCCCAAATCGGCGGCTTTCTGTTGGCGCTGCGGGTGCGCGGCGAAACGACCGACGAGATCACCGGCGCCGTCGCGGCGATGCGCGCTCGGATGCGCAAGGTCGCCGCGCCGCCCGATGCGATCGACATCGTGGGGACGGGCGGCGATGGGCACGCAACATACAACGTCTCGACGCTCGCGGCGCTGATCGTCGCGGCCTGCGGCGTGCCGGTCGCCAAACACGGCAACCGCGCCGCCTCGTCGAGCTCCGGGGCGAGCGACGTGCTCGCCGCGCTCGGCGTCAGGATCGGAGCGATGGAGGTCGCGGCCTCGATTGCCGAAACCGGCATTGGCTTCATGAGCGCGCCTGCGCACCATCCCGCCATGCGCCATGTCGGCGAGATCCGCGCCGAACTCGGCACGCGGACTCTGTTTAACCTGCTCGGCCCGCTTGCCAATCCGGCCGGCGTCAAGCGCCAATTGCTGGGCGTCTTTTCCGCCGATTGGCTGCCGCCGCTCGCCGAAGTTCTGCGCAATTTAGGTTCAGAGCGCGTCTGGCTGGTGCACGGATCCGACGGTCTCGACGAAATCACCACGACCGGCCCCACCTTTGTGACCGCGCTGGAGTCCGGCGCGATCCGCTCTTTCGAAATCGTGCCGGAGGACGCCGGCATCGCGCCCGCCAGGTTAAAAGACCTGAAGGGTGGCGACGCGAAGCATAACGCCGCCGCCCTTAACGCGGTTTTGAATGGTTCCCGAAATGCCTATCGCGACATCGCGGTCATCAATGCCGCCGCGGGGCTCGTTGTCGCCGAGCGGGCTGCGGACCTTAAGGAAGGCGCTGCACTTGCCGCCGACGCTCTCGACAGCGGCCGCGCTGCCAGCGTGCTCGCCCGGCTCATCAAGGTTTCACAGGACAATGGGAAAGAGACTTGACTTTTCGCTCCACATCTTTCGTCTCCTCAGTGGGCCTTCCGCTGGCAATGGCGAAACCCCAAGGTGACGTTGATGGCCGACATCCTGCGGCAGATCGAAGCCTATAAGCGCAAGGAAATCAGCGAGTCGAAGCTGCGCATGCCGCTCTCAACGCTGGAGCGGCGCGCCCATGAATACGCGCCGCGCGGTTTCGCGCGGGCGATCGATGCCAGATTGGGCGAGGGTCGCTTGGCGCTCGTTGCGGAAATCAAGAAGGCTAGCCCCTCGAAAGGCTTGATCCGTGCCGAATTCGATCCGCCAAGCCTTGCCAGCGCTTATCAGAGCGGCGGCGCCGCCTGCCTTTCGGTATTGACCGATACGCCTTCGTTCCAAGGCAAGCTGGAACATCTCGAATGGGTCCGTAAGGCGAGCCATCTGCCGGCACTGCGCAAGGATTTCCTGTTCGACCCCTACCAAGTCTACGAAGCGCGCGCCCACGGAGCCGATTGCATTCTCATCATCATGGCCTGCGTCAGCGACGAAGAAGCGAAACGCCTCAACAAGACCGCGCACGATCTCGCTCTCGATGTTCTCGTCGAAGCGCATGACGAACGGGAACTCGACCGTGCCCTCGAGCTCGAAACGCGACTGGTCGGAATCAACAACCGCGATCTGCGCGACTTTGCGACCAAGCTCGAGACCTGCGAACGGCTCGCCGAAAAGATCCCTGCCGACCGGATCATCGTCGCCGAAAGCGGAATCTCGACCTATGAGGATTGTCTGCGGCTGAAGCGCGCCGGAATCCGTACCTTTCTTGTCGGCGAGAGCCTGATGCGGCAGCGGGACGTTGCCGAGGCCACGCGCAGCCTGCTTTACGGCATGATCTCCGAGCGCAGCAACATAGGCAAAGCGCATGGCTAAGAGCGGCGAACCCCTTCTCCCCGGGGGAGAAGGTGCCGAGCGAAGCGAGGCGAATGAGGGGTTACGACCCGTCCGCATCAACATTGTAACCCCTCACCCGGCTTGCTCCACAAGCCACCCTCTCCCAAAGGGAGAGGGATCCACGCCCGAGCATTGCCCATGACTAAACTCAGCCATCTCGGCGCCTCGGGCGAAGCTCATATGGTCGATGTGTCGGCAAAGCCCGTAACCGAGCGCAGCGCGCTCGCAGCCGGCCGGGTCAGCATGCGCAAGGAAACGCTCGATCTCGCGCTTTCCGGCAACGCCAAGAAGGGCGACGTCTTCGCCGCGGCGCGCATCGCCGGAATCCTGGCGGCGAAGAAGACGGCGGATCTGATCCCGCTTTGCCACCCGCTGGCGTTGACCCACATCGGCGTCGATGTCGAACCCGACCCCGCCCTGCCCGGCATCAAAATCTCAGCGCACGCCAGAATTACCGGCCAGACCGGCGTCGAAATGGAAGCGCTGACGGCGGTCGCCGTCGCCTGTCTTACGATCTACGACATGTTGAAAGCGGCGGACCGCGGCATGCGGATCGAGGCAATCGAGCTCGTCGAGAAGACCGGCGGCAAGTCCGGCACGTTTCGGGCCCGATGATCTCGGTCACCGAGGCGCGCCAAACAATCCTCGCCGCGGCGGCCGGCCCGCGCGGCGGCGAGAATGTGCCGCTTGCCGAGGCGCTCGGC
>JBOHJJ010000210.1:0-17411 GCA_050728495.1 Methylovirgula sp. | reverse complement strand
CGGCGTCGGATTGGCGCAACGGCAGATCGAGGGCGCGGATAAGCCGCCAATTGGCGGTGACATTCACCGCGAATACTTCGTCCCATTGGGTGGGCTCGACATGCGCGAGCGGCGTGAGCGGCCCGAGAATTCCGCCGTTGCCGATGAAAATGTCGAGCTTCTTCCAGCGCGCGTAGATCGCCGCTCCCAGCCGGTCGAGGGCGGCGAAATCTTTGAGGTCACAAGGGACCAGCGTCGCCTCGCTTTTCTCGGCGCGAATCGCGTCGTCGAGTTCTTCGAGGCCGCCTTGGGTGCGGGCAAGCGCGATGATATGCGCGCCGGCGCGGGCAAGTTCAAGCGCCACAGCCCGGCCAATGCTGCGCGAAGCGCCCGTCACGAGTGCGATACGGCCGAGGAGGGGACGCGACATGAGAACTTCCGAGAGCGAAAGCGAACAGTCCGCGCTGGCAGCCTAAAGCGGCGAGCTGTTGTAGAGGAGCTGAGCCGCCAGGGCTTCGGCATTTGCTGCGCCGTAATCGGCCGGATCGACGCCCGCTTCAAGAATTAACTTGGCAAGCCCATGCACGCGCGCCCAGAGGCCAAGGCAAATAATCGCGAGGGGAGCGCCAGCCGGTGCCACAGCGGCGACCGCATCTTGGAATACTTGGTAAGCGCTATCGCGTGCGGTGCGGAGCTGCGCATCGCCCGAAAGTTCGCTGAACATCAGGCGAAATAGCGCCGGATTCTCGGTTGCAAAGGCGATATAGCCGAGGCCGCTCGCGTACAGTCGCGCAAGCGGCTCTGTCTCCTTTGCGATACGTACTTCCATTGCCGATCGCAAGGATTGGAAGCCTTCCGCGGCGACGGCATCAAGTAGAGCCTGCTTATCGGCGAAGTGATGATAGGGCGCCGCCTGCGACACGCCGGCGTTCCGCGCGACGGCGCGCAGCGACAAGGCCTCGAGCCCTTCCTTTTCCAATATGTCGCGGGCCGCTTTGACGAGGGCTATGCGCAAATCGCCGTGATGATAGGCCGCGGCGCGCTGCGGCACAGCTTTCGGGGGAGTTTTCTGGGGTTTGATTTTCAATGGCATTTTGCATCGATAATCGGATTCTGCGGCGCCTTCCAGAAAAATCTTGACGCTGTTCAGATTATGGCGATCTTAACGTCGTTAGGATTAAACTTGACGATGTAAAGATTGAGGAGATGAACATGGCTTTAAAGCGAAGCGAATCCGTTCAGGCGGCGCCGCGTGGGCTGGCGCTGTTTGGCTGTTCGGAGCAAGGCGGCCGTGACGAGGTGCCGTCGATTGAAGGCGAGATCCCGCGCGAATTGAGAGGCTCTCTCTATCGGAACGGGCCGGGCCTCTTCGAGCGCGGCGGCGTCCGCAAGCCGCATCTTCTCGATGGCGACGGCCTTGTGCAGCGGCTGTCTTTTGCCAATGGCGCCGTGCGCTATCAAAACGCTTTCGTGCGCACGCCGAAATTCATCGCAGAAGAGGCGGCGGACGCTTATCTCTATTCGACCTGGTCGATGCGCCGCCCGGGCGGCAGGTTGGCCAATCTCGGTGGCGCCATGCCGGCGACGCAGTCGGGCGTGACGGTCTATCCTTTCAACGACGACCTCTATGCCTTGGACGAGATCAGCCCGCCTTTTGGCCTCGATCCGCTGACGCTCCAAACGCGTGGCCCGCGGCCGCTTGGCGATCCGGCGCAGGAGTTCATGATCAAGGCGCATACCAAATTTGATCCCATGACGGGCGACTGGCTTCTCTTCGGCACCAGCCTCGGCGCGACGATGAAGCTGCATGCCATCGTCCATGGCGCCGACGGCACCTTGAAGGCCCATCACGTCATACCCGCGCCGCGGCAGGTCTATATCCATGATCTCTTCGCGACGGCGGAACATTTCATTTTCGTCCTGCATCCGATGTGGTTCTCGCCGCTGAAATTCCTGAGTGGCGGATCGAGCGTGATCGAATCGCTCTCTTGGAAAGGCGAGGACGGCAATCTCGTCATGATCGTGCCGCGCGAGGGCGGCGCGCCGCAGACATTCGAAGCGCCCGGCGCCTTTATCTGGCATTCGCTCAATGCCTATCGCGCGGGCGATGAGATCGTTCTTGATTTCGTTGGCTATGAAACGCCCGATCACTTCGCGCCGCATGACGCGCTTCTTTATACGCTCATGGACGGCAAGATGGGCGAGGCCAAATCGCCCGGCCTATTGCGGCGCTACCGCATTGATCTCAATTTTCGCAAATTGACAGAGGAGATCATCGATCGCGGCACGCATGAGTTTCCGATGATCGATCCGCGGGCCGCCATGCAGAAGCATGATGTGGCTTATATGACGTCAGGCGGCAGGAATGTGCTCAACAGTGGCGTCAAGCGCGTTGATTATCGCAATGGCAAGACGCAGAGCTTTGATTTCGGACTCGATGTCGTAACGGGCGAGCCGATCTTTGCAGCGCGCCCAGGCGGCCAACGCAACGACGGCTGGCTGATCGTGTAATGTCTCGACGGCCGCACCGAGCGGGCTTTCTTTGCGCTGTTTGCCGCCGATCGGATCGAGGCCGGGCCGCTCGCCAAGATGCATTTGCCGCATCATCTGCCGATCAGCTTTCATGGCTGGTGGAAAGCGGGTTGAAAGTTCAGCCGGTCTCGGCGAGCAGCGAGAGCTGTGACTTCGTCTCGCCGCTCACGTCGGTGAGACTGGTCGGATAATCGCCGGTGAAGCAATGATCGGTGAATTGCGGGCGCGCCGCATCGCGGCCGGTCTCTCCCATCGCCCGGTAGAGCCCGTCGATGGACAGGAAGGCAAGCGAATCGCAACCGATGTAGCGGCGCATTTCCTCGACCGAATGGGTCGCGGCGAGCAGCTTGTCGCGCTCCGGCGTGTTGATGCCGTAGTAATCGGGATGGGTGATCGGCGGCGAGGAAATGCGGAAGTGCACTTCGCGGGCGCCGGCATCGCGCATCATCCGCACGATCTTCACCGAGGTCGTGCCGCGCACGATCGAATCATCGATGAGCACGATCCGCTTGCCGGCGACGGCGGCGCGGTTGGCGTTGTGTTTGAGGCGCACGCCGAGTTCGCGCACGGTCTGGGTCGGCTGGATGAAGGTTCGGCCGATGTAGTGATTGCGGACGATGCCGAGTTCGAAGGGAATTCCCGACTGTTGCGCAAAGCCGAGTGCCGCCGGAACGCCGGAATCGGGAACGGGTACGACGACATCCGCATCGACATGCGTCTCGCGCGCAAGCTCGCTACCCATGGCCTTGCGCACGTCATAGACCGATTGGCCGTGGACGATCGAATCAGGCCGCGCGAAATAGATGTACTCGAAAATACAGGGCCGCATCGGACGATTCGGAAACGGATGAAGGCTCTCGATCCCGCTTTCCGAGATCACCACGATCTCGCCGTTCTCGATGTCGCGCAGGAATCGCGCCCCGATGATGTCGAGCGCGCAAGTTTCGGAAGCGAGGATGTAACGGCCGTCGAGCTCGCCAAGCACCAGCGGCCGGATGCCGAGCGGATCGCGCGCGCCGATGAGCTTCTTGTGAGACAGCGCGACCAGCGAATAAGCGCCTTCGATCTGCCGCAACGCTTCGATGAAGCGTTCGATGATGCGCGTGCGCCGGCTCTTCGCCACGAGGTGAAGAATGACTTCGGTATCGGTGGTGGATTGGAAGATCGCGCCCTCCTTCACGAGGTCGCGACGCAACGTCAGGCCGTTGGTCAGGTTGCCGTTATGGGCGACGGCAAAACCGCCGGAGCTCAGCTCCGAAAACAGCGGCTGGACATTGCGGAGAATCGTCTCGCCGGTCGTCGAATACCGCACGTGGCCGATGGCCGAGCGGCCGGGGAGACGCTCAATGGTCGAAGACCTCGAGAAATGTTCGCTGACCAACCCCAGACGACGTTCGGAATTGAACCGGTGCCCGTCGAAGGTGACGATGCCCGCCGCCTCCTGGCCGCGGTGCTGCAGCGCATGCAGTCCGAGCGCCGTGATCGTCGCCGCCGAGGGATGGTCGAAAATGCCGAAGACGCCGCATTCCTCGCGCAGCCGGTCGGCATCCAGATCGAAGCTCTCCTCGCTTCGCAACGAAGCGTCTTCGGCACCCGTCGATTCGCGAGGATCGCAGCGCAAAGCCGCCTACCTTCCCGTGCCACGCGCCGACGGCGCAGCAACCACCATGACCCAAATCACATAATATCACACCCGCCAAATGCCAGGAATTTCCCGCCTTCCTGAAAAGTTAGGCCCAACAAATCGTGACTCCGGACGAGGCCCTTCCGATGAGTACAAAGCAATGCGAAAACAACGTCTTAGCGGACGCTCAGTTGGGCGGAGGGGCAGGCGGGGCTGCGGGCGGCGGCGCGGGCGAGGGAGGTGTGGGGGCCGGTGCCGGAGCCTGGGGCGCGGCGGCGGTGTTGGGCGCCGCGGCCGGATTTGGAGCCGGCGCGGCGCTTCCAGGCGGCACGCCAATATCGGTGTCGGGCACTGCTTCCTCGCTCGCCGACTTCGGCTTTCTCAATCGATTGAGCAGACCCTCGGGGTCGTCCGGCAACATGGCGATCAATTCGTCGCCGGTCGACTGCAGCATCGGCCGCATGCGCGCGTCCTTCACCCACTCCGGTTGCGCCTTCTGAGGGACGAGCCAATTGAAGAACACGAACGCGATCACACAGAGTAAAACCCCGCGTACCGCACCGAATACAAATCCAAGCGAGCGGTCGAGCGGGCCGACTTTCGAATCGAGAATGGCATCGGAGATTTTCACGGTAACCACCGACACGATAATCAAGGTCGCAAAGAAGATGATCGCCGCCGAGACAGCCAGCGCCACCGCGTCCTTGCCGATATAGGGTTTTACATAGGGCAACAGGTAAGGGTGAAAGTAGATGGCGGCGATGGCGGCGGCGGCCCAGGAAGCGATCGCCAGAACCTCGCGCGTGAACCCCCGCACCATGGCAAGAACTGCCGAGATCAAGACGATGGCGATCACACCGAGATCGAGATAGGAGGGCATAGACGGCCTCACGTGAATTTGGCTGCGTTATAGCGAAGCAATCGGGCGGCGTCACCTAGCGTTCGACGATCGTTCGGGAGCCGCAATTAAAGCGACGAGATCGGCCACTTCAGGGCAGGATTTGATTGCCATATTGTCGGGGGCGGCGTCTTTCGGCTCTTGATTGGCGGAGGGGACTACCGCGCGCGTAAAGCCGAGCTTGGCGGCTTCCTTCAAACGGGCGATGGAATGGGCGACCGGGCGGACCGCGCCGGATAGTCCGATCTCGCCGAAAAAGACGCAGTGCGGCGGCAGGCTGCGTCCAGAGAATGACGAAACGAGCGCCGCGGCGGCGGCGAGATCGGCGGCGGGTTCGCTGATGCGCAATCCGCCGGCCACGTTGAGATAGACGTCGTGCTGGCCGAGCCGCAGGCCGGCGCGCGCTTCGAGCACGGCAAGGATCATGGCGAGGCGGTTGGGATCGAAGCCGACGGCGGCGCGGCGCGGCATGCCTAACGAACTTTGCGCGGTGAGCGCCTCGATCTCGGTGAGCAGCGGCCGGGTCCCTTCCATCCCGGCAAAGACCGCGATGCCCGGCGTCGCTTCGCCGTAATGGGAGAGGAATAGCGCCGAAGGATTGGCAACTTCGGCGAGCCCGCGGCCAGTCATCTCAAAGACGCCGATCTCGTTGCTCGGGCCGAACCGGTTCTTCAGGGCGCGCAGGATGCGAAAGTCGCGGCCGCCTTCGCCTTCGAAGGAGGTCACGGCATCGACCATATGTTCGACGACGCGCGGACCCGCGATCTGCCCGTCCTTGGTAACGTGGCCGACGAGAATGAGGCTCGCCCCGGTTGTCTTGGCATAGCGGATCAACGCCTGCGCGGCGCCGCGCACCTGCGTTACCGTCCCGGCCGCCGCCTCGACCGTCTCTGTCCACATGGTCTGAATGGAATCAATGACCAGCAGGGCAGGGGCGGGCGCTTCGTGAAGCGTTGCGACGATGTCTTCGACCTTCGTCTCGGCGGCGAATTCGACGCCGGTGCGAGCGAGCCCCAGACGCTCGGCCCGCAGCCGCACCTGATCGATCGCCTCTTCGCCGGAAATATAGACGACGCGGCGGTTTTGCGCGGCGAGCGCGCCGCAGACCTGGATGAGCAGCGTCGACTTGCCGATTCCCGGTTCGCCGCCGAGCAGCAGCACCGAACCCGGTACAAAACCCCCGCCCAGCACCCGGTCGAATTCCCCGATCCCGGTGGTGATGCGCGGCGGAGGGAGCGTCGCGGTGCCGAGGTCGAAAAGCGCGAAGACGCGGCCTTTGCCCGCGCCTCTCGATGGTGCGCCGACCGTCTCCTCGACGAGCGAATTCCATGCGCCGCAGGAATCGCAGCGCCCCTGCCAGCGCGGCGCCACCGCACCGCAGCTTTGGCAGATGAAGGCGATCCGCGATTTTACCATGCCCTCACCGGCTCAGATCCGCGCCGGCAGATGGTCCTCGCGCGCCAGATTGGCAAACCGCGTCATTTCCGCCTCGAAGGCGAGTTCGACCGTGCCGGTTGGCCCATGCCGTTGCTTGCCGATGATGATCTCGGCCTTGCCGTGTACCTGTTCCATCTGCGTCTGCCATTCGAGGAATTCTTCGGTTCCCTCGTGAGGCTGTTTGTTTTTCAGATAATATTCCTCGCGGAAGACGAACATTACTACGTCCGCGTCCTGCTCGATCGAGCCCGATTCGCGCAGATCCGAGAGCAGCGGACGCTTGTCGTCGCGGCCTTCGACCTGACGGGAGAGCTGCGAGAGAGCCACGATGGGGACATTCAGCTCCTTGGCCAGCGCCTTCAATCCCGTGGTGATTTCGGTCAGTTCCTGGACGCGGCTGTCGCTGCGCGTCTTCGATGCGGAGAGCAACTGAATATAGTCGACGACGAGCATGTCGAGGCCGCGCTGGCGCTTCAGGCGGCGGGCGCGGGCGGCGAGCTGGGCGATGGAAATGCCGCCGGTCTGGTCGATGTAGAAGGGAATCGTTTGCATCTCCCGCGCCGCCTGTGCGACGCGGTGGAACTCGGCTTCCGAAATATCGCCGCGGCGGATCTTATAGGAGGGCACAGCGGCTTGTTCGGAAATGATGCGCGTCGCCAATTGCTCGGCCGACATTTCGAGCGAGAAGAAGCCGACCACGCCGCCGTTCACCGTCGCATGCGTGCCGTCCGGCCGCGCCTCGAATTCGTAGGCGCGCGCGATATTGAAGGCGACGTTGGTGGCAAGCGCCGTCTTGCCCATGCCGGGGCGGCTGGCGATGATGACCAGGTCCGAGGCCTGAAGACCGCCGAGCATTTTGTCGAGGTCGGTGAGGCCCGTTGCGAGCCCCGAGAGGCGGCCGTCGCGCTCCCAGGCCTTCGCCGCCATATCGACGGCGGTGGCGAGCGCGTCGGAAAACCGCTGGAAGCCGCCCTCATAACGGCCGGTCTCGGCGATCGAATAGAGCTTGCGCTCGGCTTCCTCGATCTGGTCGCGCGGCGAGGCCGCGATCGGCGCGTCATAGGCGCCGTTGACGATATCCTCGCCGATGACGATGAGATCGCGCCGCACCGCGAGATCGTGGATCGTGCGGCCGTAATCGGCGGCGTTGATGATGGTCGTCGCCTCGGCCGCAAGGCGGGCGAGATATTGGGCGATCGTGACGCCGCCGAGATCGTGTTCGCCGAGGAAGGTCTTGAGGGTGATCGGAGTCGCCAGCTTGCCGGCGCGGATCAACTGCGCGGCGACGTCGTAGATGCGGCGGTGCAGTTCTTCCGAGAAGTGCTGCGCTTGCAGAAAGTCCGAGACGCGGTCGAAGGCGTCGTTGTTAACGAGGATCGCGCCGAGCAACGCCTGTTCGGCCTCGATATTGTGAGGGGGCACGCGAAAAGTCGGATCCGCGCTGCGCGGCTGCGCCGCGGCGAGGGCGGTCGAGGCGGGGAGACGTTCTGATGCCGGCATGATCTAACTGTTAGGGGAATCAACCTCGCGCGGGTGATCCGCCCTTCTGACATGCGGCTCGAATGAAGGGGAGGGAAATATGGGAGCCGGCCGAAGCGTTCCCGAAATCCACAAGAAGGGAAATTTTCGGGGCGCGCCGCAGCGCGAGCTGGACTTTATGAACGCTTTGATCCTTGGCGCAGTTCCGCTGCACGCCCGCCGGCGAAACGGCGGACGCCAAAGCGGCGCAGCGCACTAAGCCTCCTCGCCACTCGCCTCCGCCAGCGCCGCGCCGACATCGAGCCCAAGTTCCTCGACCGAGGTTTCCGGAGCGATGATGATCGTCTCGCCTTTGGCCTGGCGTTCGGCCTCTTCCGGCGAGCGCGCGGCGTTGATCGTAATCGTACATTCGACTTCGGGATGAAGATGGACCGGCACCTGATGCAGGCCAAGCGTCTTGATCGGCGCCCGAAGCGCGATCTGCTCACGATTCGTATGGAACCCGCCGGCGGTGATCGCCTCGGCGATGTCGCGCGCCGAAACCGAGCCGTAGAGGTGCCCGGCTTCGCCCGCCTGGCGGACGACGATGAAGCTCTTCCCGCCGAGCTTCTCGGCAACCGCCTGCGCCTCGCTTTTGTGCTCCAGGTTACGGGCTTCGAGCTCGACTCGCTGCTCTTCGAAGCGTTTCTTGTTGGCCTCGGTCGCGCGCAGCGCCTTGCCGGTCGGCAGGAGGAAATTGCGGGCGTAGCCGTTCTTGACACGCACCGTGTCGCCCATCTGCCCGAGCTTGGCGATGCGTTGCAGCAAAATGACTTCCATGCGTACCGTCCTTTTTAGCTATGGGAGGCCGCGGCCGCGGCTTTGCGGTCGCGCAGCCCGAAGCCCGCCTCGATGAGGCCGACGACCGTGAAGACCACGAGCGGCCAAGGCATCAGCAGCGCCAACGCCACATAAAGCGCGCAGAGCATGGCGCTGCGAAATTTCGCGCCGCGCGACAGGTCGTGGATCACGCAGAGGCCCTGAAGGGCGAAGAGAATGGCGAGCACCGCCGTCGCCTCGCTGGCGATCACGCCGGCGAACCCGCGGAGCAGACAAAGCCCCGAGGCGACCGCGAACGCGACGCCGAGCAGACGCGGCACGCGCAAGTCATGCGCGATATCGGGCCAAGGCCGCACCAGCCGGTTCGAGACCTGCACGATCCGCCCCGCCAGCCATAGATTGAACAGCAGCAACACGAAGATCGTCGAGGCGGCGACCGGCGGCATCGCCCGGACCACGAGACGCGCGAGCGAAAGGAGATCGACGCCATTCGGCAGTTCGTAAGAGCCGAGGGCTTGGACGAGGAAAGGCGTAATTTTCGCCGCGACCTTGTCGAGGCCCGCGTTGAAATCGACCTGGCCGAAGCTCACGGCGAGAGTAGCGAATGCCACAATCGCGAACCCGATCAGCGCCGCGTGCAGGACGATGCCGCCCAGCGGATAATAATCGCGTGTCTTTCCGGGTTCGTTGCGCCGCGCGCTCCAAGGCAACGCCGGATCGCTCCGGTTCAAGCCGGCGAGGTGGGCAAGCCACCAAGCGGGAAGCGCCTGGCATGCGGCGAAAACCAGACCGCCGAGCCCCGCCGTCAGGCTCGCGTCGAGAAAGCCGTTCTGCGGCGCCGCCGCCGCCGTCATCAAGGCGACAAAGGTGAGAACCGCGACCGCGACGGCGCCAAGCCCCGTCATGTGCCCGAAGCCGAGCGTAGCGATCATCAGCGGCAGCGGCGAAAGCGCGGCGAGAAAGAGAGTGAGATAGTTCGCCTGCCGCAGCAAGACGACGAGAAGCAGCGTCGCCGCAAGCCCGCTGCCGAGCGCGATCGGTACGCTGAGGTCGGAATTTTGCTTCTTCACCATCGCCGAGCTGTCCCGCCAACGCGGTTAGGGATCTTGCCTGTCCCAGCCAAACCGCCGCAAACCGGCGGTCTTTTCACCTGCGAATTTCCGCGACCCCGGATCTCAGCGGATCACATAGGGCAACAGCCCCAGAAACCGCGCCCGCTTGATCGCCCGCGCCAATTCCCGCTGTTTCTTAGCAGAGACGGCGGTGATGCGCGAGGGCACGATCTTGCCGCGTTCCGAGATATAGCGGGAGAGGAGCCGCGTGTCCTTGTAATCGATCTTCGGCGCATTCGTGCCGGAGAACGGGCAGGTCTTGCGACGGCGGAAGAAAGGCCGGCGGGTCGGCGCAGCGAGCGGCGGCATCAGAACGCTCCTTCTTCGCCAACGCTTGATTCTTCGCGACGGCGCGGGCCGCGTTCGAAGCGGCCACGCCGTTCGCCGCGCTCGCCCCGCTCGCGGTCGTCGTCGTCGCGCTTGCGCATCATCGCCGATGCACCTTGCTCCAATTCTTCGACCCGCACCGTCAAAAAACGCAACACGTCTTCGTTGATGCGCATCTGCCGTTCCATCTCGGCGACCGCGCCGGCCGGCGCGTCGAGATTGAACAGCGTGAAATGTGCCTTGCGGTTCTTATTGATGCGGTAGGCAAGCGACTTGACGCCCCAATATTCGGTCTTTTCGATCTTGCCGCCGTGCTGTTCGATGATTGCTTTGAACTGCTCGCTCAAGGCTTCCACCTGTTGGGCGGATACGTCCTGGCGCGTCAGATAAACATGCTCGTAGAGAGCCATGCTGGTGCCTTTCCTTGGTGCGCGGCTCGGCGCAAAGCCCTTCGAGCCCGGGAAAGGCTCGAACGAACGAAGGCGGAGACACGGGAAGACGGGAAACCCTGCGCGTCAAGATTGGTGATCGTTGAGCGCGCCTTCCGTTCAGCCCCCGGCCGAAGCCGCAGAGCAAGCCGAAACTTGCGAGCGCGTTTTATACGTGGAAATGGCGCGAAAGCAAGGATGCCAACGCCGCCCGATCAGCCAATCGTGAAAGCCGTCCTTTTGACGCGTCGCCCCCTTGGCGAATATGCTTATACCCCAACCGATTGGCTTCCCCGCATGTTTGGAAGGCTGGTTCTTGCGTTGGCCTTGTGCGGCCTCTGCGGCGTGGCTTATGCCGGCGATGCCGGTGCGAGCCCGCCAAGCCCGGCGCTTGACCCGCCACCGCCCGCTTCGCCCAATCTTTCGCTCGGCAGCGACAAGCTCGGCGGCGGCCATTCCACCGGCAACGCAGCGCAAAACGCCAAAGTCCCGTCCGCGGACGCGGAGATCGGCAACGTGCATATGAGCCTGCACATTATGGGCGGGGCGGCCGCAGGCGGCGTGATCCGGCCTTAGCGTCAGTCGACGTCCTGCTTACCCATCCCGCCGGAGCCTTTCATGCAGGCCTTGCGGAATTTCCTGCGCTCTGCGCCATGCAGGCCCTTGGCGTCGGCTTGCTTGGAACATGCGATGGACTGTGGCGAGCGTTGCTTCATCATGGTCGAAGTTTTCGACGATGACATTGTCGAGAACGCATTTTGCGCAAAGGCGGGGCTCAAGCTTAGGCCGCCGACGATGGCGATGAGCGCGAGTTTCGATACGTGGTTCATGGAAGTTCTCCTCCTGCTGTCGCCGCGCTATAGCGGCAATCTCGGCGGCAGACAATTCCGCCGCGCCCGGATCGCAGCCATTTGACCTAGTCCCGCGGCTCAGACGTAGGGACCCCATTCTCCGTTGGCGCGTATGCGCCAGGATTTTAGGCCGGCCTTGGCGACCACGATGCGACCGCTCTTGGCTACGGCGACGAGGTGCTGGAAGACGCGCGGCGCGCGCCAGGCAAGCGGCGTATCAGGATCGCAGACGGCGCGATATTCGTTGCATTCCTCGTCTTCCATCAGGATGGTTCCGACGCGGTCCGGGCGCAGCTTTGGGCCCATGCCGCGATCGCTCTTCCACAGACATTCGAATTCGCGGCAGACGTTGGGCCGCTGCTCGTAGATCCGGCAGCCGCCCCCCGTGATGCAATTCTTGCAAGCAGGCCCTGCGGGCTTTTCCAATTCTTCGATCTCGAGCACTTTGCAGCACATGCTGCAGGCGCCGCAGGCCTTTCCAGGAACGTCCATGCCTCGCTCCGCATCGATTTCGGCTTCTTCGATGGTGCCTGAGGAGATAGCGTCAAGGCAATCGAAATCGACACGAGTTCGAAGCCAAACCCGGCCGCTTGACAGATTGGCCGCCGCAATGCCACTCGCACCATCCGAAGTAGGTAAAGGCGGAGCATGGCGAAGGCGTTTGTATTTCCGGGGCAGGGATCACAAGCCGTCGGCATGGGCAAGGGCTTGGCCGAGACTTTCGCGGCGGCGCGCTCGGTATTCGAAGAGGTCGACGAAGCTTTGCATCAGAAGCTTTCGGCGCTGATGTTCGAAGGGCCGGAGGGGGAGCTTACCTTGACTGCCAACGCGCAGCCGGCGCTCATGGCCGCGAGCCTCGCGGCGTGGCGCGCGTTGGAGGCCGAACTGGGCGTAGATTTGGGGCGCGACGCGGCCTTTGTCGCCGGCCATTCGCTCGGCGAATATTCGGCGCTCGCTGCGGCGGGATCTCTGACGATCGCCGACGCGGCGCGGCTGCTGCGTCTGCGGGGAGAAGCGATGCAACGGGCCGTGCCCGTCGGCGAAGGCATGATGGCGGCGCTGATCGGCATCGATTATGCGGCGGGTGCAGCCATCGCGGCCCAAGCGCAGGAGCAAACGCGGGCGATTTGCGCGGTCGCCAACGACAACGGCGGCGGCCAAATCGTGATCTCCGGGGCGAAGCCGGCGGTCGATTGCGCGATCGAGCTGGCCAAAGCGACCGGCGCGCGGCGCGCCATCCCGCTCGCCGTTTCGGCGCCGTTCCATTGCGCGCTGATGGCGCCGGCCGCAAAGCGCATGGCCGAGGCCTTGGCAACGACCGATATCAAAAAGCCGAAGGTGCCGGTCGTCGCCAACGTGCTTGCCACGTCAGTCGAAGATCCGCTCGAAATCCGCCAATGTCTTGTCGAGCAAGTGACCGGCACGGTCCGCTGGCGCGAAAGCGTCGCCTTCATGGCCGGGCGCGGGGTCTCGCAATTCGTCGAGCTCGGTTCGGGCAAGGTCTTGACCGGGCTCTTGAAACGCATCGTCGAAACGGCAACCGGCACGGCGGTCGGGACTCCGGACGAGGTCTGGGCCTACAAAGCTCTTTGCTGAACGAACGAGGCAACGATGTTCGAACTTTCCGGCAGGACGGCGCTCGTAACCGGCGCTAGCGGCGACATCGGTCGGGCGATCGCGCGCGCTTTGCACCAAAACGGCGCGAGCGTGGCGCTCTCGGGAACACGCAAGGAGGCGCTCGGCGCGCTTGCCGCCGAATTGCACGACAAGGTGTACGTTCTGCCGTGCGATCTTGCCGACCCGATCGCCGTCGAACAATTGGTGCCGGCGGCGGAAGCCGCTATGGGTTCGCTCGATATCCTCGTCAACAATGCCGGACTGACACGCGACAATCTGGCGTTGCGGATGAAAGACGAGGAATGGGATCTGGTGCTCGCCGTCAATCTCACCGCCGGCTTTCGCTTGGCGCGCGCCGCGCTCAAGGGAATGGTCAAGCGCAGGTTCGGGCGGATCATCGGGATTACCTCGATCGTCGGCGTGGTCGGCAATCCCGGACAGAGCAATTACGCCGCCGCGAAAGCCGGAATGATCGGTATGTGCAAAAGTCTCGCGGCCGAAGTGGCGGCCCGCAACGTGACCGTAAACTGCGTTGCGCCGGGCATGATCGAGAGTGCGATGACCGCGGCGCTCGACGACCGGCAAAAATCGGCGCTGCTCGCCAGAGTGCCGATGGGACGGCTCGGCATGCCCGAAGAGGTCGCCGCGGCGGTAGTTTATCTGACCAGCCCCGCGGCCGCTTACGTCACCGGCCAGAGCCTGCATGTGAACGGTGGAATGGCAATGATTTGAACTGACTAATGCGAGGTGTCCGATGCTGTTCCGGGCCCTCGCCAACCCGTTTGAAGTATGTTACGACGCAAGCGTTAGCTGGCGGGAAGGTTCAGGGGAAGGGCGCGATGCGGCTTTGCGCGCTTGCCGCGAAGGGGCTCAATCGGATCATCGAGGTTCCACAGGTTCCTTGTGCACTTCGGAAGTAATCGCTTTCGAGGCGGTACTTGAATGCGCTCCGGATATAAGTTAGCGCCAGTACGGATAAGGACGAGGATCAAACGACCATGAGCGATGTCGCCGAGCGCGTGAAGAAAATTGTCATTGAGCATCTCGGCGTCGACGCCGACAAGGTTACCGATGACGCCAATTTCATCGAAGATTTGGGGGCCGATTCGCTCGATACGGTCGAACTCGTGATGGCGTTCGAAGAGGAGTTCGGCGTCGAGATTCCGGACGATGCGGCGGAATCGATCGTTACCGTCGGAGACGCGATCCGTTTTCTCGACAAGGCCACGGCAAGCTGATCCGGTTTCACGGATGTGATGGCGCCACGGCGCATGTAATGCAGCCTCGTGGTCAATAGCGCCCGGTTCTCGGCCTGAGCAATCGCATTCCATCGTACGTCGGAGTCACGCCACGCGATTGCAAACCGCGGGCGAGGGTGAGATAGATCGCCTCGATGCGTCCCGGAGGCGGCGCGGGAAGTGAAACAGGGCATCTGATGCGCAGGGTGGTGATCACCGGTCTTGGCATGGTCTCGCCACTTGCCTGCGGCGTCGACGCGAGCTGGGAGCGGCTGCTTGCAAGCCGCAGCGGGGCTGGCCCGATCCGCGGATTCGATGCATCCGACCTCGCCTGCAAGATCGCCATGCAGGTGCCGCGCGGCGACGGCTCGAACGCGACCTTCGATCCCGATCAGTGGATGGATCCGAAAGACCAACGCAAAGTCGACGACTACATCATCTATGCAGTCGCCGCGGCGACACAGGCGCTCGCCGATGCCGGTTGGAAGCCGCGCACCGAAGAGGAGCGAGCCAAGACCGGCGTGCTCATCGGCTCGGGCATCGGCGGTCTCGGCGGTATCGCCGAGACAGCGGTGATCCTGCACGAGAAAGGCCCGCGGCGCGTCTCGCCCTTCTTCATTTCCGGACGCCTCATCAACCTTCCGAGCGGCTACGTGTCGATCATCCACGGTCTCAAGGGTCCGAACCAAGCGGTGGCGACCGCCTGTTCGACGGGCACGCACGCCATCGGCGACGCGGCGCGCCTCATCGCACTTGAGGACGCCGACGTGATGGTGGCAGGTGGCGCCGAATCGGCGGTCAATCGCATCGGCATCGCCGGATTTGCCGCCTGCCGGGCGCTGTCAACGGCGTTCAACGACCGGCCGAAGCAGGCGTCGCGTCCCTATGACAAGGATCGCGACGGCTTCGTGATGGGCGACGGCGCCGGCTGCGTCATCCTCGAATCCTACGAAGGCGCCAAGGCGCGCGGCGCCAAGATCTATGCCGAGGTCGTCGGCTACGGCATGTCCGGCGACGCCTTCCATATCACCGCGCCGGAAAGCAGCGGCGAAGGCGCCTTGCGCGCCATGCAGGCCGCCGTGAAACGGGCCGGAATCGCGGCGCAGGACATCGACTATATCAACGCCCACGGCACTTCGACGCCACTCGGCGACGAGATCGAACTCGCCGCGGTGCAGCGCCTCTTCGGTGACAAGGCCGCCGAAAGGCTCTCGATGTCCTCGACGAAATCGGCAATCGGCCACCTGCTTGGGGCGGCGGGCGCGGTCGAAGCAATTTTCTGCACGCTGGCGATTCGCGATCAAATCGTGCCGCCCACGCTCAATCTCGATCATCCTTCGGTTCCGACGCCGGTTGACCTCGTACCGCACAAGGCCCGCAAGCGGCAGGTCGAGTTCGCGCTGTCGAATTCCTTCGGCTTCGGGGGGACCAACGCCTGCCTCATCTTGCGGGCGGTCGCGTGAACGCGGCCACGCTCGGGCCAGAATTCTCCCACAGACTGCCGGTGCGCGCGGCACTATCGACCGCAGGCGGCAAATGCCATGATTTTGCCACGCAGGGGTTTCGTGTACAAAGACCCTTCGCCCCTGATAGCGCCGGCACGGTGAGGTCATGGCAGGTCTGATTCAGAAAGAGGAACGTGCGTCGGGGCCGGAAACGCCGGCGGCGGCGGGTTTTTTCAGCCGCCGTCCGAAGCTGCAGAGTCCGAACGAGGCGCTGCAACCCGAAACTCCGCCGCCGCCGCCTACGCCGCGTCGCCGCCGCCCGACGCTCTCGGCGCTTTCCGGCCTGTTGTCGTTTCTCCTGATCGTCGCGGTTGCCGGCCTCTTCGGCGTCGTATGGGGCGCGCACCGTCTTCAAGAACCGGGGCCGCTGCCCGCCAACAAGGTACTTTTCATCGCGCCCGGCACGGATCTGCCGGACATCATCGGCATGCTCGAGCAAGAAAACGTAATCGACAGTCCTTTGATTTTCAATCTGGCGCTGCTGATCGAGGGGGATCGTTCACGCGTCAGGGCGGGCGAATATATGTTCCGGCAAAGTGCCAGCATGCACGATGTCATCGACACGCTCGTCAACGGCAAACAGATCCTCCATTCAGTGACCATTCCCGAAGGCCTGACCAGCGAGCAGATCGTCGAGCGGTTGCGCAGCAACGACCTACTCATGGGCGACATTCGCGAAATTCCGAAAGAGGGCACGCTTCTGCCGGAGACGTACAAGGTTCCGCGCGGCATGGCGCGCGCCGATCTCATCCGCCGTATGCAGGCGGACCAGAAGCGGCTCGTCGAGCAGATTTGGGCGCGACGGGCGAGCGGCCTCGCGCTGCATTCGCCCTATGAACTCGTGATCTTGGCATCTATTGTCGAGAAGGAAACCGGCAAGGCGGACGAACGGCCACTCGTCGCCGCCGTATTCCTCAACCGGCTGCAGAAAGGAATGCGGCTGCAATCCGATCCGACCATCGTCTACGGTCTCGTCGGCGGCAAGGGAACGCTCGGGCATCCGATCCTGAAATCGGAAGTCGAGGAGCCTTCCCCCTACAACACCTATCTGATCGACGGCTTGCCGCCCGGGCCGATCACCAACCCCGGCAAGGCCTCGCTCGAAGCGGTGGCCAATCCGTCGCATACCCAGGATCTCTATTTCGTCGCCGACGGAACCGGCGGCCACGTTTTCTCCGAAACGCTCGAACAGCATCTGCGTAACGCGGCCCGCTGGCGGCAGATGGAGAAGGACAAATCCGACGTCGATAAATATATTCCGCAACCGCCGCCGCGTCCGGACCGGCGCGGCGAAAACGGCGGGGCGGTTTACGGCGCTTTGCCGGCGTTTGGCGCCGGCGGCGATTCGCCACCGCTGCTCGGAATCGGTTCGACCGCCGCGACAGTCGCCGCGATCGCGCCGAAGTTGCCAAGCTCCGCCTCCGCCCCGGACGCGGATTCCGTCGCCGTTGTAGCGCCACCGAAGTCAGCGATCGCGGTTGGGCCGGGGCTCGACGATTTGGGTATTTCGGTGCGCGGCGTCGGATCGGCGCGGGCCGCCGCCAACCTCCTCGATGGGCCGGTCG
>JBOHJJ010000209.1:0-8636 GCA_050728495.1 Methylovirgula sp. | reverse complement strand
TCAACACTTCTTCCGATGCGCACCGGGGCGCGCGCTTCGACATCGACGATCTGCAGACGGAAAAATACACCGGTATGCAGGCCTATGCGCGTGCCAAGCTCGAAAACATCCTGTTCACCCGCGAATTGGCTCGGCGGCTGAAGGGCACGAACGTGACCGCGAACGTTCTTCACCCCGGAGTCGTCGCCACCCGCTTCGGCCATGAGAGCGGCGGCATCGTCAGCTCTCTCCTCAAGGTCGTCCAACGGTTTGCGATTTCTCCGGAGAAGGGCGCGGAGACGATCGTCTATCTCGCATCATCCCCCGAAGTTTCGGGCGTCAGCGGCGAATATTTCTACAAATGCAAACCCAAGACGCCTGCGCGAGCGGCGCAAGACGATCGTTTCGCCGCGGCGCTTTGGCAGAAAAGCGTCGCCCTTACCGGCGTCGATTGGGGCTAGGCGGAAAGGGCTCGCAGCGTTTGCTCAATCGTAGTCGAATTGGGCCGCCTGAAGGGCAAGGTTGGTTGTCATCGGATTGAGCATGATGACCTTTGTCGCGTTGACGCAGGCGCCATCGATGGTCGCGAGCGTGTCATAGCCGAGCGCCGGGAAACGTCCGACGATGATCCCGTCTCCCCAGTAGTCGGCGTAGTGACCGGTGTTGTCGTTGATGTAGTCGACGAAGTCTTCGGCTTGATCCCCACCGAGCCGCACGGCCACGCCTCCGGCATCTGCGGCAGCGGCCTGCGTGTTGAAGAGCGCCGCGCCGACCGGCATGCAGGCGGGACCGGCGGCTTTTGCGAGCGGGACGAAACCGACCAAGCCGGCGAGAGCGAACGTGGTCCCAAAAAGAAACCTTTTCATCGGAGCACCTCTATGCTGCGGTTTTGGCAGTGGCCGATCGGGGCTTGCGGCCGCGCCGAGGAAACGGCTCCGTCCGGGTAGCGGCGCCGATGCCTGCAACAACGCATCAAAGGCGCTTCGCGTTTCGCAAATGGTTCATCAGGTTCTTCGAAACCGATGAAGCCGCGCGGCTCACGTTCGGCATACCGTCGATTGCGCGGGCGTAAGAATGTACGCGGCGGCGATGGCATCCGCATCCGGAGTTGCGTGGGCGGGGCGAAGCGCTTAAGCATCAGCTCCGTTCCGAAGACAAACACGTCAGCGGACACCGGCGATGCCGATGCCTTGCGATGTGCGTCGCGGAACTGTGAACCAGAGGATTTTATGCGTCCTTCCCAACGTGCCGCCGATGAATTGCGACCGGTAACGCTCGAGCGCAATGTCGCGCGCTATGCGGAAGGGTCTTGCCTCGTCAAATTCGGCGAAACGCATGTGCTGTGCACGGCCTCGCTCGAGGATAAGCCACCGCAATGGCTGCGCGGGCAGGGTCGCGGCTGGGTGACCGCGGAATATGCGATGTTGCCGCGCGCGACCCAGACGCGCTGCAAGCGCGAAGTGACTGCGGGACGGCCGTCGGGGCGCACCCAGGAGATCCAGCGGCTCATCGGCCGCAGCTTGCGCGCGGTCACCGATTTGCAAATGCTCGGCGAACGGCAAATTATGATCGATTGCGACGTGCTACAGGCCGACGGCGGCACCCGGACGGCGGCGATCACCGGCGCGTGGGTCGCGCTGCGCGATTGCCTCAAATGGATGCACGGTCGCTCGATCCTCAAGGACACTCCGTTGCGCGATCACGTCGCGGCGGTCTCCTGCGGCATTTCGAACGGGGAGGCGGTGCTCGACCTCGACTATGCCGAGGATGTCGTGGCAGAAACCGATGCCAATTTTGTCATCACCGGCGCAGGTTCGCTCGTCGAGGTCCAGGCAGCTGCGGAGGCCGCGGTGTTCAGTGAGGCGGAGCTCAACACCATGCTGAACCTCGCCCGCGCCGGTATCGGGCAACTCATCGAACTGCAAAAACAGGCGATCGCCTGATGGGCAGGCGCCTTGAAGGCCGCCTGGTGGTCGCCACGCATAACCCGGGCAAGCTCTGGGAAATGCGCACCTTGCTTGCCGCGCATGGAATCGAGGCGGTTTCGGCAGCCGAGCTCTCTTTGCCCGAGCCGGCGGAAACCGGCGAGAGTTTCCGGGAGAACGCGGCGTTGAAGGCGCGCGCCGCCGCGCGGGCCGCAAACCTGCCGGCGCTGGCTGACGATTCCGGGCTTTGCGTCGACGCACTGGGCGGCGCGCCAGGCCTCCGTTCGGCGCGCTGGGCGGAGACAACCTCGGGCGGCCCGCGCGATTTCGCCTCGGCGATCGAGAAAGTCGAGGCGGCACTGCGAGCGGCCGGGGCGAAGCCGCCTTTTCGCGCCCATTTCACCTCCGCGCTTACGCTCGCCTGGCCAGAGGGGCGCACCGAAGACTTCGAGGGGAAGGTGTCTGGCACGCTGATTTTCCCGCCGCGCGGCACGCTCGGCTTCGGCTACGATCCGATATTCCTGCCGGACGGCTTCACGCGCACCTTCGGCGAAATGATGATGGACGAGAAACAGGCAATCCCCGCCGATGGCTCGCCGGCGCTCTCGCATCGCGCCCGGGCATTCCAGGCATTTTCGCACGCCTATCTTTAACGCAAGCGCGCGCCAATTGTCGCGGACTCCGGCTCTTGCTGCACGGCATCGAACTCGCGATAATCACTGTGGTGAGAAGGCGTGGTTTGATGGCGGACAGTTGGGAAACGAAGTATGGCTCGCGCCGTGTGCGCCGCGATCCGCCGACGCTGCAGGAGGCGATCGTCGCGGCACAAGGTCTCTCCGACCAGCTCGACGAGCAGATCGAGATCGCCGCAGGATTCATGGATCTGCCGGTGGAAGTGGTGCGCCCCGAGGTCTTGAAAAGCGTCGCGCCGCGCAATGCGGCGCGCGTCATCACGGCTACCGGCCGCGAAGGGGCAGGGCGCACCGTGATTGTCGAACGCAAGACACGACGTACGCGTCCCAACGAAGCCTGAGTTCCGAGCTCCTGCTCGCCGCGATATTGCCGGGAATGTCACGCCGCTATCTGCGCGTTGCGGCCAAGCGCTTGCACCGCTTCTTCCACGCTGCGGAAGATGTGGTTTTGTCCCAACTCGGCGTCGAGACCGAAACGGCGGACCGCCTCCTCGGCGCGTCGAGATTCGAGACGCGCGATCGCGAAATCGGTCTCCCCGGCATGACAATCGCGAATGATCCCGCGCAGCGTCTCGGCGGCGGTGAAGTCGATCTGCGAAATGTTCGTCGCCTCGAGAACGACAAGCTTCGCCGGCGCGGATCGCAAAATATCGGTGATTTCGCGGCGGAACCGGTACGCGTTGAGAAACGAGAGCGGGGCGTCGAACGCAAGCACTGCCACGCCCGCCAATGTTTCGCCTTTCTGGTTTGGCGTCGGCGGCCACCAGATCGAGGTTCCAGGGACGCGCTCGAAGACGATTACTTTGCCGCTCGCCGTGCTCCATATGCCGTGGAATAGCGAAAGCCCGATGCCGATCGCCACGCCCGCGCCGATCGGCAGGATGATGATCGCGGCAGCGGTGGCGACGATGAGCAGAAATTCCGCAAAGGACTGACGAAAGATTTGCGCGATCTGATCGACGCGAACGATCTTGAGCGCTACGAAAAGCAGAACCCCCGACAAAGCCGCCTGCGGGACATCGCGCAGCAATTCGGCGCCGAAGAGCAGCAAAAGAAGCAGCATCGCTGCGGCAATAAGGCAGGCAAGCTGCGAACGGGCGCCGCTGGTCATCGCGATCTCAGTCGAAGGCGGACTTGCATCGACAGGGAACGCGCCAAGCAGGCCAGCGAGGATGCTGCCGGCGCCAACGCCGAGAATATCGCGGTCAAGATCCGGCTGCCGGTCCGAGGAATATTCGCGCGTCGTCGCCGCGGTCTGCACAATAACGACGATCGCCACGACGAGCGTCAGCGGAAAAAGATTGGCGATGTCGGCCGCCGACACTACCGGGATCTTAGGAAGAGGTAACGCGCGGGGAACTTCTCCGAGAACCGCCACGCCGTGCGCGTCGAGCCGGAAGACGAGCACGCTCAAGGTAGCAATTCCCAATCCGACGAGCGCTGCCGGGATGCGCGGATCGACGCGCTGCGCCGCAAAGAGCAAAGCGAGCTCGCCGAACGCAATCGCCAGCGTGAACGGATTGACCGCCGAGTGCGGGGGGATGTCGGCCAAGTGGTGCGGGAGTGCAACGCCCAGGATCGTCGGCACTTGCGAGATCAGAATATGCGCGGCGATACCGACCAGAAACCCGATGCTCACCGGAATGGAAAGCAGATCGCCGATGCTCCCCAGCCGAAACACTCCGGCGACGACGAGCGCCAAGCGACCATCAGCGCCAGCGCCGCCGACAACAGCGCGTATTCTTTCGCGCCGGTCGCGGCGAGAAGCGCGAGACTGCCGGCGAAGATCCGCGTGATCGTCGAATCGGCGCAGCAACACAGAAAGCGATTGGCCCCGAACGCGGCAAAGCCGAGCGTGCCGGCCAGAAACGCGAAGAAGCCGATCTGCGGCGGAAATCCGCCGAGACGCGCGGTCGCCATTTGCGCCGGAATGGCGACCGCCACAAGGCTCAGCCCGGCGGCAAAATCGGCGGGAAGAAAGTGCGCTTTGTAGCCGCGCAACGAAAGCAGGAACGCCGGGCCGGATATGCTGCTGGGCGGCGGATCGAGCCTGTCGGGCATGATACTCTCCGTGAAGTGCCGCGCCCGGCAAAGCGCGGCTGCTCATTTCCCGATCACGGCCGCCACGCCGTCGACCACGAATTGCACGGCCAGCGCTGCCAGCACCACGCCGAGCAATCGGCTCAATACCAGATTGCCGGTCGTCCCGAGCAGGCGGCCGATCTGTTCGGAAAGAAGGAAGGTCGCGTAGCAAAGCAGCATCACGAGTGCGACCACCGCCATAAGTCCCGCAAGCGTAATCCAATCGCTATTGGCGCGCCCCGCCAAGAGAATGGTCGCGGTAATCGAACCCGGCCCGCTCATCAGCGGGATTGCCAGCGGGAACGCGGCGAAGTCCCGCACGCGATCGATCTCGACGGCATCGCTGGCGAATTCCCGTTTGCGCTCCCTGCGCAACTCGAAGATCATTTCAAAGGCGATGTAGAACAGGAGCAGGCCGCCGGCGATCCGGAAGGCCGGGATCGAAATGCCAAGCGCGCTCATTAACTCGCCGCCGCCGAAGGCGAAGGCCGCCAGGATCGCGAAGGCGATCACGGTAGCGCGCAGCGCGATTTCGCGTTTGACGGAATGCGCCATGCCGAAGGTAAGACCGATGAACACCGGCGCGAGCCCCGGCGGATCGACCGTCACCAGCAGAGTCACGAAGGCCGTCTTGAGAAAATCCAGCGACATTGGCGCTCCCGCGTTTCCCCGACGCGCAGTTCTAAAGGAAGTGCTGCTATACTTACAATGATTGGATGCTCCCTCCGGCGGCTTGGCGAGACCTAGCATGACACTTAGGCTTTCCCTACGGGGCGGCCGGCGCGGCGCGCTTACCTTCGTACTGCTGATCGGCGTGTTGAGCTTCTTCGCCGACTTCACGTACGAGGGTTCGCGTAGCATCGTCGGTCCCTATCTCGCCAACCTCGGGGCGAGCGCCACCATCGTCGGAATCGTCACCGGGTTCGGCGAGTTTCTCGGCTACGGTTTGCGGTTGGTCTCCGGCCGCGCTGCGGATATCAGCGGCAAGTTCTGGCCGATCGCCATATTCGGCTATGTCGTCCAGATGCTTGCGGTACCGGCGCTGGCGCTATCCGGCAATTGGCCGGCGGCCGCGGCGCTCGTCATTCTCGAGCGGGTCGGCAAAGCCATCCGCAATCCGCCGCGCGACGTGATGCTGTCGCATGCAGCGGCGGAGGTCGGCGGCTACGGCTGGGCATTCGGAATCCATGAAGTGCTCGATCAATGCGGCGCCATGTTAGGGCCGCTCCTCGTCGCCGCGGTCTTGGCGCGTCATGGCGGCTATCGGGAGGCTTTCGCGGTTCTACTGGTGCCGGCGCTCATCACGCTAACGTTCGTTTTGATTGCGCGCCTACTCTATCCGCGCCCGCAGGATATGGAGCGGACGCATCCTGCGATGGAAGGCGGAAGCTTGCCGCGCATCTTCTGGATCTATCTCGCCGGCGCGGGGCTGGTCGCGGCGGGTTTTGCCGATTATCCGCTCATCGCCTATCATTTCTACCGCGCCCATACGGTGCCAAGCGACTGGATCGCCATCTTTTATGCGGTGGCGATGGGAACGGGCGGCAGCGGCGCTTTGCTCTTCGGCCGGCTCTTCGATCGCTTCGGCTTCGCCGTCTTGATCTGGCTTACGGTTTTCTCCGCCGCTTTCGCGCCGTTGGTGTTTCTCGGAAATTTCTGGGTAGCACTGATCGGCGCGGCGATTTGGGGCATCGGCATGGGCGTGCACGAGTCGATCATCCCCGCCGCCGTCGCGCCGATGGTGCCGGCAAGCCGCCGCGCCTCGGCGTTCGGACTGTTCACCGCCGGCTACGGGTTCTTCTGGTTTCTTGGCAGCGCGGCGATCGGAATCCTCTACGATCTTTCGCCCGCGGCGGTAGTCGCTTTCTGTGTGACGAGCGAGCTTGCGGCTGTACCGATCTTTATCTGGGTCGCGCGGCTGAAGATGTTACCTCGTGCCGCGGATTTTCCGGTTTGACCGAGCCGTTGCCGGCTCGATCAGCACATTACCAACGGCGTCTGCGGAACAGACCCAAGATAATCAGCAACGCTATGGCGCCGATCGTCGCGGAAATGATCAGGTCTATGATCCGGGAAAAACCAAGGTGAACGCCCAACTCAGGCAGCAACCAATTGCCAATAAAAGCGCCGATGACGCCTATGCAAAGATCGGCGATGAGACCAAAGCCGGTACCGCGCACAATCTGGCCAGCGAGCCAGCCGGCGACGATGCCGACAATGACAATGATCAGGAGACTGTCACCGTGCAAGGGAAATCCTTTCTCAGGCTCTTGGCCGCGCTTGGCGAGAGCGAGATCCCGCGCCGCGCGCGCATGTTAACATGGCTCGCGTGCGCGGCCCAGCATGTTCGAATACGAACCGTAAAACCTGAACCGGTGTTGCGAAAGGATCATGCAATTCATCCGCGACAGCGGCGATCGCGCGCGATGTTCATCTAATTTCTTCGTCGATTCCAGGAGTTACCGCTGCAGGGCATTCAGGTGCCGCGCGTCTTGCAGCTGCGCGCCCAAAGCGGTTCACAGTGCTGTCATTCGGCCGGGGCTTCTCTGGCCGCAAACCGCTTGCGCGCCTTTCGCCATTCCTCGAACCGCTGCGCGACGACGAAGAAAGAGGGAACAAAAACCACCGCGAGACAGGTCGAGGCGATCATCCCGGTGAATGCGGTGATGCCGATCGATTTGCGGGCGTTGGCGCCGGCGCCCTGCGCGACGACAAGCGGCGCCACCCCCAGGATGAAGGCGAAGGAGGTCATGAGAATCGGCCGGAAGCGGGCCTGCGCTGCGCCGCGCGCCGCCTCGACGAGGCTTTGACCTTGGGCGCGCAGATCGCGGGCGAATTCAACGATCAAGATCGCGTTCTTGGCGGAAAGCGCGATCAGCAGAACAAGGCCGATCTGCACGTAAAGATTGTCGTCGACTTTGAGCGCGCTGAACGTGAGCACGGGGCCGACGAGCGACAGCGGAACGGCGAGGATCACCGAGATCGGCGCGATCCAACTCTCGTATTGTCCGGCGAGCACTAGATAGACCAGGAGAAGCACGAGGCCGAAGGTGAGATAGATCTGGTCGCCGACGATCTTCTCCTGATAGGACATTGCCGTCCATTCGTAGCCTGCGCCCGGCGGCAAAACCTTCCCGGCAATCTCTTCCATCAGCCGCATTGCCTGTCCGGAGCTGAACCCTGGCGCCGGCAAGCCGATGACCGCCGCCGTCGGATAGAGGTTATAGAGGCTGACCAGCGACGGACCTACATCGGGCACGAGATGCACGATCGTACCGAGCGGAATCATATCGCCGTTCTGGGTGCGCACCGGCAAGTTGGCGACGTCGCGCGGCCGCAGCCGGAACTGCGAATCCGCTTGAACATAGACTTGGAACGTGCGGCCGAACTTGTTGAACTGATCGACGTAGGTCGAACCGAGGTAGGAGGCGAGCGTCGCGAAGACCTGGTCGACGCTGACGTGAAGGCTTTCGGCCTTGACGCGGTCGACCTCGACCGCAAGCTGCGGCACGGTCGAGCGGAACGACGTCGAAACGCGCTGCAGAGCGCTTTGCGTGCGCGCGTCGGCGACCACTGCGTTGGTGATGGCCTGCAGCTTGACGAGATCGAAACTCCCGTCCTTCAGCTCGATCTGCATGGCGAAGCCGGCGGCGTTGCCGATCCCCTGGATCGGCGGTGGCGGGAAAACCGTGATCCGCGCCTGTTCGATGCCTGCCAACGCACTGCTCAGTTTCGTGAACATCGGCAGCAGGCCCTCCTTGCTGCCGCGCGTTTTCCAATCCTTCAGGACGATGTAGGCGACGCCGGCGTTCGCCAAGCTAGCATTGTTGTCGAGTGCCGAGACGCCGGAGATCGCCACCACGTGTTGAACGCCGTCCACCTTGCCGGCGACCTCGCTCACTTTGGCGAGCACCGCCTGCGTGCGTTGCAGCGAGGCGCCGTCGGGCAATTGCACGGC
>JBOHJJ010000208.1:0-3767 GCA_050728495.1 Methylovirgula sp. | reverse complement strand
TCTTCCTCAAATACTGGCGCGTGAACGATCGATGTGAAGCGGCGAGTTTTTCGCGCAAACCGCTGCACAGCCCGACGGAGGTCATGCGCATGTTCGATCTGCTTTATCTCGCAATCGGGATCGGCGCCTTCCTGATCATCACGCTCTACGTCTTCGTTTGCGACAGTCTGTGAGGCGAACATGATCATCGATTATGGGCTCGGCGCCTTGGCCGTGCTCTTCATCCTCGTCTACCTCGTCTGCGCTCTCGTCCGTCCCGAGCGGTTCTGAGGAGAGCCCGCATGACTCTCAACGGCTGGATTCAGATCGCGCTTTTTTCGACGCTCGTTATCGCGCTGGTGAAGCCGTTCGGCGCCTATATGACGCGCGTCTTTAACGGCGAGCGCACCTTCCTTTCGCCCGTCCTCCAACCCGTCGAGCGCCTCGTTTATCGTATCTGCGGTGTTGACGAAAATCAGGAACAGCATTGGGCAACGTATGCGATCGCCATGCTGTCCTTTAGCGCCGTCGGATTTGTGGCGCTTTATGGCTTGCAGCGATTGCAGGGCGTGCTGCCGTTCAATCCGCAAGGTTTAGGGCCCGTCGAACAGAGTTCCTCCTTCAATACGTCGATCAGCTTCGTCACCAACACCAACTGGCAATCCTACGTGCCCGAGACGACGCTTAGCTATCCAACGCAGATGGCGGGGCTCACGGTGCATAATTTCGTCTCGGCGGCGACCGGCATCGCGCTTGCCATCGCGCTGGTCCGCGGCTTCGCGCGCCGCTCGGCGCAAACCGTCGGCAATTTCTGGGTCGATCTCACCCGCTGCGTCTTCTACGTCCTGCTGCCGATCTCGATCGTCGTCGGCTTGTTCCTCTGGCAAGGCATGCCGCAGAACTTGAACGTGTATACTAGGGCGACGACTCTCGAAGGCGCTAAACAGGTGATTGCGCAGGGGCCGGTCGCTTCGCAAGAAGTCATCAAGATTTTGGGCACCAACGGCGGCGGGTTCATCAACGCCAATGCCGCGCATCCGTATGAAAATCCCAACGCCATCACCAACCTCGTGGAAATGGTGATGATCTTCTCGATCGGCGCGGCGCTGACCAACGTGTTCGGTCGCATGGTCGGAAACCAGCGCCAGGGTTGGACGATTTTCGCCGTCATGGGTCTTCTGTTCCTGGCCGGCGTCGCCACCGTCTATCACGCGGAAGCATCCGGCAACCCGGCCTTCGCGGCGTTGCATGTCGACCAAACTGCGTCGGCCTTGCAGCCCGGGGGCAACATGGAAGGCAAGGAGGTGCGCTTCGGCATCGCCAACTCCGCCCTCTTTACGACGGTGACGACCGATACGTCCGACGGCGCGGTCAACAACATGCACGACAGCTTGATGCCGCTCGGCGGCCTGGTGCCGATGGTCAACATCATGCTCGGCGAGATTATCTTCGGCGGCGTCGGCTCTGGCCTCTACGGCATGCTGATCTTCGCCGTTCTGGCGGTGTTCATCGCCGGGCTCATGGTCGGGCGCACCCCGGAATACCTTGGCAAGAAGATCGACGCGAAAGAAGTGAAGATGGCGATGCTCGCCATCCTGATCCTGCCGTTCTCGATCCTCGGCTTCACCGCGCTCGCAACCGTGCTGCCCGCAGGTCTCGCCGGCCCAGCCAACGCCGGCCCGCACGGGTTCAGCGAAATCCTCTACGCGTTTACCTCGGCGACGGGGAACAACGGCAGCGCGTTCGCCGGCATTTCCGCCGACACGCCCTTCTACAACACGACGCTAGGGCTTGCGATGATCATCGGGCGATTCCTCATGATCGTGCCGATGCTGGCGATCGCCGGATCGCTCGCGACGAAAAAGATCGTGCCCACCTCGGCCGGGACCTTTCCGACCGATAGCGGCCTCTTCGTCGGCCTGCTCATTGGCGTCATCGTCATCACCGGCGCCCTCATCTACTTCCCCGCCCTATCGCTGGGTCCGCTCGTCGAGCACTTCGCGATGAACGCCGGCACGCTCTACTGATCCCGAGACACCGCATGGAACTCAAGCGCAAACGCTCTTCCGTCGCCAACATGGCGGACCCGCAGATCCTTGTCGCTGCCATCGTCGAATCGTTCAAGAAGCTCGACCCACGCCTTCTCATTCGCAACCCCGTGATGTTCACGGTCGAGGTCGTCGCGGCGCTGGTCACGATCCTCTTCTTCCGTGATATCGCCACCGGTCGCGGCCATTACGGTTTCGCGTTTCAAATCATCCTCTGGCTGTGGTTCACGGTTCTCTTCGCCAATTTTGCAGAGGCGGTCGCCGAGGGCCGCGGCAAGGCGCAGGCCGCGACATTGCGGCGGAGCAAGACGGAAGCCAACGCCAAATTGCTTTCCAACGGAGACAAAGCAAACGGCGCGTGGCGTTCCGTGCCCGCCACGTCCTTGAAGCCCGGCGACATCGTGCTCGTCGAAGCCGGCGAATTGATTCCGAGCGACGGCGACGTAATTGAAGGCGTCGCCTCGGTCAACGAATCGGCGATCACCGGCGAGTCGGCGCCCGTCATTCGCGAGAGCGGCGGCGATCGCTCGGCGGTGACCGGGGGTACGTTGGTGATCTCCGACTGGATCAAGGTGAAAATTACCGCCGCACAAGGCTCGACCTTTCTCGACCGCATGATCGGCCTCGTCGAAGGCGCGGCGCGGCAGAAGACCCCGAACGAGATCGCGCTCAACATCCTGCTCGCCGGGCTCACGATCATTTTCGTCTTCGCGGTGGCGACGATTCCGAGCTTCGCCGCGTATGCGGGCGGAAGGCTGACCGTTCTCGTGCTGGTCGCTCTGTTCGTGACCTTGATCCCGACGACCATCGGCGCGCTTCTCTCGGCGATCGGCATTGCCGGCATGGATCGATTGGTGCGCTTCAACGTGCTCGCCATGTCGGGCCGCGCCGTCGAGGCGGCGGGCGACGTCGATACCCTGCTGCTCGACAAGACCGGCACGATCACGCTCGGCAACCGTCAAGCGACCGCGTTCGTTGCGCTGACCGGCGTCGGCGAAACGGAGCTCGCCGATGCGGCGCAGCTTGCCTCGCTCTCCGACGAGACGCCCGAAGGCCGTTCGATCGTCGTCCTCGCCAAAGAGAAACACGCGCTCAGAGGGCGCGACATGAGCGCACTCAAGGCAACGTTCATCCCGTTTTCCGCGCAGACCCGGATCAGCGGCATCGACACGGCAGATTCCTCAATCCGCAAAGGGGCGGTCGACGCGGTTCTCGCTTATGTCCGCACTGTGGCCTCGCCGGTGCCGGAATCCACCGCCCGCGAACTGACGGCAAAATCGGACGAGATCGCCAAATCCGGCGGCACGCCGCTCGCCGTCGCCAAGGACGGCCGGCTGCTCGGCATCATTCACCTGAAAGATATCGTGAAGGGCGGCATCCGCGAGCGGTTCCATGAGCTGCGCCGCATGGGCATCCGCACCGTGATGATCACCGGCGACAACCCGCTGACCGCCGCGGCCATCGCCGCGGAAGCAGGCGTCGACGATTTTCTCGCCCAAGCGACGCCGGAAGCGAAGCTGAAACTCATTCGCGCCGAGCAAGCGCAAGGCAAACTTGTGGCCATGTGCGGCGATGGCACCAACGATGCGCCCGCACTCGCCCAAGCCGATGTGGGCGTTGCCATGCAATCGGGCACGCAGGCCGCCCGCGAGGCCGGCAACATGGTCGATCTCGACAGCGACCCGACCAAGCTCATCGAAGTGACGGAGATCGGTAAGCAGCTGCTCATGACCCGCGGAT
>JBOHJJ010000207.1:0-2193 GCA_050728495.1 Methylovirgula sp. | reverse complement strand
GTGGGGATGTAGATTGCGCCGCACACCTTCTCCCTGTGGGAGAAGGTGCCGAACGAAGTGAGGCGGATGAGGGGTTACGCGCTTCCAAATTGCACCATCGTAACCCCTCACCCGGCCGGCTCCGCCGACCACCCGCTCCCAATGGGAGAGGATCGTGTGCGTGAGCGCATGCCTCGCCAAGAGTGAGATCGTCATGCCCGTTCGCCGCCTCGATCCTGTGCTCGTCGACCGGATTGCCGCCGGCGAAGTGGTCGAGCGGCCGGCCGGGGCGGTGAAAGAGCTCGTCGAGAACGCGCTCGATGCCGGGGCGAGCCGCATCGAGGTCGCGATCGAAGCAGGCGGAAAGCGCCTGATCCGCGTCATCGATGATGGCGCCGGGATGAGCGCCGCGGATCTCGAACTCGCGGTCGAGCGCCACGCCACGTCGAAATTGCCGGACGGAGATCTTGCACACATCGCGACCCTCGGCTTCCGCGGCGAGGCGCTGCCGTCGATCGGCTCGGTCGCGAGCCTAACGATTACGACGCATGGCGAAGGCGCGGCGCAAGGCTGCGCAATTGGGGTCGATCAGGGCCGCAAAGGCGCGCTCAAGCCGGCCGCGCAGCCGCAGGGTACGCGCGTCGAAGTGCGCGAACTTTTTGCCGCGACGCCGGCGCGGCTCAAATTTCTCAAAAGCGACCGAAGTGAGGGGCAAGCCGTCGCCGATGTGATCCAACGCCTGGCGATGGCGCATCCGGGCGTGCGCTTCACGCTGACAGGGCCTGACTTGGCAGGGTTCGATTACCCGCCCTGCGCGCCGGACGCGGCGGGCCTTCTGGCACGCCTGACGCAGATCCTCGACAGAGAATTTCGCGCCAATGCGCTGCCGGTCGATGCCGGACGCGAAGACATAAGCGTTCGCGGCTTTGCCGGTTTGCCGACTTGGCATCGCGCCACTGCGTCGCGGCAATATTTTTTTGTCAACGGCCGGCCGGTGCGCGACAAGCTTTTCGCCGGCGCGGCGCGCGCCGCCTATATCGACCATCTGCCGGCCGGTCGGCATCCTGCGCTGGCTTTGTTCGTGACCTGCGATTTGAGTGAGGTCGATGTCAACGTGCATCCGGCGAAGGCGGAAGTGCGCTTTCGCGATCCCGGTCTGGTGCGCGGTCTTTTGATCGGGGCGTTGAAGCAGACGCTGGCGGCCGCGCTTTATCGGGCGACGCCCTCGGGCGGTGCGGCGGCGATCGAGGCGATTGTGCATCGGCAAATCTGGAGCGGCAACGGCGGGACGCGGTTTGCGGATCTGTCGCCGCCCAATGCAGAATTTGCCGAAGGGCAGGCGCGATTTGACGGGCTCGCGCCAAGCGCCGACGCGCGTGATCTCGGCCCACCCGAAACGGAGATGGCGCCGCTCGGGGCGGCGCGCGCGCAGGTGCACGAAACCTACATCATCGCGCAAACGCAGGACGGAATTGTCATCGTCGATCAGCACGCCGCGCATGAACGGCTCGTCTATGAGCGATTGAAAGCAGCGCGCGCCAAGAACAACGTCGAGCGCCAGCCGCTGCTGATCCCCGCCGTCGTCGAACTGGACGAGGCGGCCGTCACGCGGCTCCTTGATGCGGCGCCGCTGCTCGCCGAATTCGGGCTGGCGATCGAGCCCTTCGGGCCGGGCGCGGTCTTGCTGCGCGAACAGCCGAGCCTCCTCACCCATCTCGACGCACGAAGGCTACTCGGCGATCTTGCCGACACGCTTGCCGAGGACGAACGCGCGACCGCGCCGCTCGAACGCCGCCTCGATCATGTGCTGGCGACGCTCGCTTGCCATCACTCGGTCCGTGCCGGCCGGCGGCTGCTGCCCGAGGAGATGAACGCGCTGCTGCGCGAGATGGAGCGGACGCCGGGCGCCGGCCAATGCAATCATGGCCGGCCCACCTATATCGAATTGAAACTTGCCGACATCGAACGACTTTTTGGGCGCAGATAGAGTTCCCCCAGTGTCCATCAATCTCCTCCTTCTCGGCTCAGGCGGACGCGAACATGCGCTCGCCATCCATCTCGCCAAAAGCCCACTCATTGGCCAATTTTTCGCCGCGCCCGGCAATCCGGGGATCGCGCGGCTCGCCAAGACCGTCGCGCTCGATCCCTGCGACAAACCCGCCGTCGTTGACTTTTGCCGGCTGATGAACATCGATTTCGTCGTGGTCGGCCCCG
>JBOHJJ010000206.1:0-17819 GCA_050728495.1 Methylovirgula sp. | reverse complement strand
GGCATAAAGCCCGCCAGGTATTGAGATCGAGCGTTGGTGCGACAAGGCTGACGAGCGGATAGGCCTGATCGATTTGATCAGCGCTTATATGATCGATTGCATAGGTAGCACTCATCGCGGCTTCCTGGCTCTTATTGATATCTTACTAAAAACGAAACAGACTTTGCTCTGCTCGGCAGCTGCCGCGTTGATTCAACGCAAAGTAGAAAAACGTCCTACCGGCGGTCAGATCGACCGAGCGGCGGCTGTGTCGCTGCGGCGACAAGCAGCGGAGACTTCGGGCTGCCGCCATTGAGGGAGATGGTCGGCGGTCCATCCGCGATCGGCGATCTCGACGCGCCGCGCAGGGCGAACCAATCGGCACCTTTCGCGTAACGCCGGCGCAAGCCTCAGGCGGCTTTTTCAGCCGGTAAGTCACGGAGCCTTCGATGACCTCGAACGCCAGGCCTCTGCGCGCCGTTACGGCGGCGCGGAAATGCCTCGCCAAGTCATGAAGCGGTAGACGATCGCGCAAACTACCGCGATCGAGCCGGCGAGCACGAAGGCCGGCACGAACGAACCTGTGGCTTGAACGAGCACGCCCGTCGCGAACGGTGCGAGAGCGCCCCCTACCGATCCGCCGACATTCTGGATTGCCTCGAGTGTCGCGACTGCGTTGGCCGGTGCGACGACGGCTGCAAGAGCCCAACCGCAACTCGACGAAACATTGGCCGCGAACAGGCCGCAGCCCATGAGCCCGACGGCGACATAGACGTTGACGACGAAAGCCGCGGCAACCGTGAAGCCGCCGGCCGCGATCAATCCCCAAATAGTCGGGATCCTGCAAGCCGCGGCCGCTTCCATTCCCGCACGTCCGAGGCGATCGGCAATGAATCCGCCTGAGACGGCGCCCAAAAAACCCGCCGCGAGCGGCAACGCCGCCCAAAGGCCCGCGCTCACGACGCTCAAATGACGTTGTTGTTCGAGGTAGGCGGGCAGCCAAGTGGCATAGAGCCATGAGATATAGACGACCCCGGAGAAGCCCAGGAACATGCCCCAAGAGGTCCGAAAGCGGAGCAGCCACAATACGGGGACCCGGCCGATCGTTTCACGTTTCTCTCCATCGTTGCGACGAATCTCGGCGAGGTCGGGAATATCGGCGTCGGATGGAGCGCGGTAGAATGCCAACCAAAGTGCCGTGATGACGAAGCCGGCTAGTCCCGCAATGAGAAACATCGTGCGCCAGCCGAAAGCTATCATGAGCCAGGTGAGCAGCGGCGGCGCAAAGGCCGGGGCGAGCGCCGACGACGAATTGAAGACCGCGATAGGCAACGCTCGCTCTTTCGGGGCGAACCAATCCGCACAGACGCGGGTTCCGCCGACATACATGGGCGACTCGCCGATCCCCAATGCGACGCGCGCGGCCACGAATTGGGCGAGCGATCCGACGAAAGAGGCGGCAATCTGAGCAGCCGACCACAAGACCAGACCGGCTCCCAAGATCCAGCGCGGGCCAAAACGATCAACCAAGACACCGGCTGGAATTTGCGCCAGGCCATAGCTCCAGGCGAACACCGAGAGCAACAGCCCCATTCTGCTGTATGAAAGCCCGAGCGCGTGGTGGATTTCGGGTTCGCCGACGGCCAAGGCCGCGCGATCGAGGTAATTCACGCATCCCGCCGCGACGAGCAAAACGACGGCGGTCGTTCGCAACCTGCGTGTGCGCGACAAAATGTCGGGTCCTTTAGACGAAAGGCTGGTCAATTTCATTCCGACGCAGGTCGAGAAATAGATCTACCATAAAAGACGCCCGCGAAATCGCAGAGATTTGCATTTTGGAGGCGACCGATGCCTGATCGAATACTGATTTTCTACGGGTCTTATCGTTCCAACCGATTGGGTATTCGGCTCGTGAACTATCTAGCGGCCGCACTCAAGGCACGCGGCGCGGAGCCGGAGATTATCGATGCGAAGCATGTCGCGCTGCCCATCCTTGATCGGATGTACAAGGAGTACCCCAAAGGATCTGCGCCGCCGCAGATGGAGATCCTCGCCCAGAAAATTCGCTCCGCTGACGCCTTCGTTTTTGTCGCCGGCGAATACAACTGGGGCCCGCAACCGGGGCTAAAGAATCTCACCGACCATTACCTCGAAGAATGGTTCTGGCGCCCGGCGGCGATCGCCAGTTATTCGGCAGGGCGCATCTCGGGAGCCCGTTCCAACGTGGTCTGGCACGGTATTTTATCGGAGATGGGGATGGTGGTAATTTCAAGCACGCTGACCGTTGGTTCTATCGCTGAAACGCTGAGCAGCGACTCGCTGCCTCGTGGGGCGGCCGGCGAAGCCCTCGATCGTGATGCCGATCGTTTCTTCAAAGATCTCGCTTGGTGGACAGAAGCTGCAAGAGAACAGCGGATGCGTCGCCCGCCGCCCTATTGATCGACCGGGGCGATCAAAAAACGGGAGCGAGCGCGAAGAGAGCGAAGAGCTTTGCTGCATCCGTCCAGATCGGCCCGACGCGCCATCCCCCAAGCTTTGCAAGATCGGCGAAGGCTTCAAGATCGTATTTTCGAGAACTTTCGGTATGGATCGTCTCACCGGGTTCAAACCCGAAAGATCGGCCGTCGATCGTTACGGTCTGCGCGCCAACGCTCACAAGATGCATCTCGACGGCAGACGCGGCGTCATTCCAACGCGCCTCATGGACAAATTGCTCCAACAGAAAGTCTGCGCCGAGCTCGCGATTAATGCGCGTGAGGAGGTTGAGGTTGAACGCGGCCGTAACTCCCCGATCGTCATCGTAAGCCGCTAGAAGAGTTGGAATATCCTTTTTCAGGTCTACGCCAATGACGGCGCCGCCTTGCTCGCCGACGTGATTTCGAACTTGCCGCAGAAACGATATGGTTTCGCCGCGATCGAGATTGCCGATGGTCGATCCGGGAAAGAACGCCATTCGTCCCGATCTCGGCACGCGGGGGGGAATTTCGAAATCCGTATTGAAGTCGGCAACGATAGGGCTAACCTCCAACAACGGAAAATTCTGGCGCATGCGCGCGACGGTTCGTTCCAGGAAATCCTCCGCCAGATCGATCGGCACGTATAAGCGCGGCGTCTGCAAAGCATCGATCAAGATCTGCGTCTTGATTCCGGCGCCCGCGCCATATTCGAGGAGCACCGTTCTGCTGCCGCAAAATTTGGCAATCTCCACAGCGTGAAGCTTCAAAATGGCCGTCTCGGTCCGGGTAAGATAATACTCTTCGAGCTTTGTTATTGCTTCGAACAGCTCGGAGCCCCGCTCGTCGTAGAGCCATCGACTCGGTAAGGTCTTTTGCCGTCGGGCAAGTCCGGCAAGAACGTCGGATCGGAACCCGTCCATTCGACGGGTTCGGCGATCCTCCACTGACGAAGCTTCAAGCATCCTCGGCAAGCCGAAGCCCTGAGAATTGCCATCTTGCGTCCGGGGGAAAGAAGTTGCGGTAGGTCGGCCGAACGTGGTCGGCGGCCGTTACGCACGATCCACCTCGCAGTACGAATTGGCCGCACATGAATTTTCCATTGTATTCGCCGATCGCCCCTTCGGCCGCGCGGAAGCGCGGATAGGGAGAGAAGGCGCTGCGCGTCCACTCCCAAACGTCGCCGAACATCTGACGAACCTCGCCGGTCGACTTTGCCGCGGGCTTAGGACGCAGGCGACCCGACTCTAGAAAGTTGCCTGTTTGAGAAACCTCGCCCGCCGCGTGCTCCCACTCCGCTTCGGTCGGCAGGCGTCGATGCGCCCACGTGGCAAATGCGTCAGCCTCGAAATAACTCACATGACAAACCGGAGCGGCAGGGTCGATCGGTTGTGCGCCGCGCAGCGTCATGGTCCAATACTCGTCGTCGCGCTTATCCCAATGGAGGGGCATCGTCCAATTCTCCGAGCGGGCTCTTGCCCATCCTTCAGAAAGCCAAAGCAGGGGATTGTCGTAGCCGCCATCCAAAATAAATTCGATCCATTCTCGATTGCTGATCAAGCGGTCGGCTAGTCGAAACGGCTCCAGAAACACGCTATGGCGGGGGCCTTCGCAATCGAAGGCAAATCCTTCGCCGTTGTGTCCAATTTCGACGACACCGCCTTGCACCGACTTATAAGCAATCGTTTGATCGGTATTTGGATCGACCGCGATAGGGCTCGGATCTTTGTAGGCAGGCCGCAAAGGATTCTGGGCGAACAGATGTAAAATGTCGGTGAGAAGCAGCTCTTGATGTTGCTGTTCGTGATGACAGCCGAGTTCGATCAGTGCTGCTACGTCCGGCGAGGGCGCATCGCACAACAGTTTTTCGACGGCTGCGTCAACGTGCGCGCGGTAGTCGTAAATCACCTCGAGACTTGGACGAGTGATGAGGCCGCGCTTTGGCCTTGGTTGCCGGGCGCCGATAGTGTCGTAATAGGAATTGAAAAGGAAACCGAAGGATTCATCGAATAAGCGGTAACCCGAGAGCCGAGGAACGAGCACCATAGTTTCGAAGAACCAGGTCGTGTGCGCCAAATGCCATTTCGCGGGGCTCGCATCCGGCATTGATTGAACAGTTGCGTCGGCGTCTGAAAGACGCGCACCGAGACTGCGAATGGTCTCACGCACCGTGTGGTACAAGGAGATAAACTCGGATGGCTCCAAACAGGAGCGGAAGGAAGTTGTCACGTTCATCTCGATCACTCCTTGTTAGGTTTGCTTGATCCCTATGCCGAATAGATCGATAGGCGACGCCGTAAATCAAGCTATGGCCACTGGTCGGCGGGTTGTCGTTTTACCTCATCTCGCGGTTAGAACGCCACCTAGAGCATTGCACTCGACAGGTTAGCTGGCGTTCCATTTCGCGATGCCGAGCATCGTTGGCGAGTCCGAACATCCGTTAACGGCAACCGCAGTTGCACGTCTACATGCAAACTTCGATGCGGCGACAAAAAAGCCAATCGCAAGAAGAAAGCACATGAGCGCAAGAACCAAAATCCACCAATGTGAGATGCCGGATTCCCCAGCGCCAATGTCTGACGTCGTCAATCCCGCAGCCATTGGGACAACATTTCGGGCGCGACGTCAAACGCGGGAGGACACTCCACATGAACCGGCACGGCTCTATGTTTTGGGCACACTTACGCGACCGTCTCGCCTATATGCAGCGACAGGCGCCGACAGATCCAATTCCAATTGCTCAAGACGAGCGGTGCCGGCACAGACTCCGCGAGTGCAGAGATGCACGACTCAAACTCCCGGCCTGCGCGCCGCGCAGCGTTGGCGTCTACGAACGCCCATTTCTATGATTGGATTTGTTGAGCTCGAGGGAGCGTCCTCGCAACATAGACTGCAACCGGGCCGGTGAGCGTGATGGCGCGCAACGCGCTTGGCGGCGCGAGTTGTACGGCGATGATCTCGCGATTGTCGAGCTGCAATGCGGGCAATCGATCGAGCCGCAATTCAAAAAAATGCACATGATCTCTGCGTCCGTCCCAGATGCCTTGGGCGTCACCCGCCGGAGACAGCGACGAGGCTTCCAAGCCGATTTCCTCGCCGAGTTCGCGCCGCGCCGCCATCTCCGGCGTCTCGCCGCGCCGCATGGTGCCGCCAGGAAAGTTCCATTCGCTCCGGTACGACGAGCGCAGCAACAACAGCTCTTGACCGACGTAGACTGCCACGAGCGCGCCTTGATGCTCGTGGTGCCGCAGCCGCCACCAGACACGGGCAAGTGGGAAGCCAAGGCGGAATATGATCCGCCAAGCAGCGTCGAGGAGCGTGGAACGCCGAATCGTTATTTCCCTTCGATGAGCTTTCGCGCGTCTTCGCGCAACGCGGCGCGTGAAGCGTCGAGCGCGTAAACCATGTGGCCGCCGCCATAGACGACGAGACGCAACCGGTTCGGATTGCCCATCGGCGGGATCTGATTGATGAGCAGTTGGGTAGCGAAATAGGGCGTCACTTCGTCGGTGAGGCCATGCGCGATCAGCACGCGGAAATGCGGATCAAGCGCCAGGTCTTGCTTGAGATCGCTGATCGCTTCCGGCTGTCCTGAGCCCCAATCCCAGTCGTGGCTCACCGATCCGTTGAGCACGTCGTAGCGCGCCTCGACAAACCAGTTGAGCTTATTTTGGTAGATGTCGGCCATCGCGCTGGCGAGCGGCGGCCGCAACGCATCGAGAACCGGATCGGCGTACTGGCTCGTGGCGGCATGCGGGTTGGGGTCGAAGCCGGTGACGAGCGAGTCGTAGGCGCTGGCGACGCGGCCCTGAGCGCGGCCGCGTTCGCGATCGAATGCCGCGGCATCGACTCGCCCCGCGAGGCGGCGCACGAACGCCGGATCGAGGCCGATGAAGCCGGCGACTTTCGCGCTCACTCGATCGAGCACGGCGGGATCGCGTTCGCCGCGCAGTAGATCGACCACGTAGGGACCCGCGGCATAGGCTTCGACGTCGGCAAGGTGGCTGCGTCCGTCAAGGCCGGTGAGGCCGCGCGCGGTGGCGGCGAACGAGGGCAGGCGCCCCGCATAAGTGAGCGGGTTGTCGGTGCCGTCGAGCCAGGCGAAGTCGAGGACCGGCGAGATCAACACGAGCCCGTTGACGCCGATGCCTTCGCTGTCGCGCAAACGGGCCGCCAGTTTCGGCCCACGAAATCCGCCGTAGCTTTCGCCGACGATGAACTTGGGGCTCTGCCAACGCTTGTTCGCCGCTATCCATTTGCGGATGACGACGGCGAGCGCATCGATGTCGCCGGGAACCGAAAAGAGGCTTTTCGCAGCCGATTCGTTCTTAGCGAGGATGCGGCTATAGCCGGTCTTCGGTGGATCGATGAAAACGAGATCGGTGAAGTCGAGCCAGGTATCGGCGTTATTGACGGTGAGCGGCGGCGCGGAAGGCGAAAGCGCGCCGGCAAACGGCAGGCGCCAGGGGCCGAGCGCGCCGAGATCGAGCCAGGCCGATGCCGCGCCCGGCCCGCCGTTGATCGCAAACGTCAGCGGCCGCTTGACCGGGTCTTCGCCGTCCTTGAGGAACGCGACGTAGGCGACGTCGGCAAGCGGCGCGCCGGTCTTTGCATTGCTTAGCCGGATGGCGCCAGCCTCGGCCGTGAAGTGGATCGTCCGGCCGGGCAGTTCGAGCACGTGGTGCGTCACCGCCTCGGGCGGGAGCGGGTTGGGCGGCGTAGTCGCAACCGCCGCTGGCTTTTCCGGCTTGGCATGGTCCTGCGCCGCAAGCGGCGTTGCGGCTACGGCGCCGAGAGCTAGTAGAGCCAGCGCCAGCAGCCATTTCGATACTCGCATTCGTTCCTCGACTTCGCTTGGCGGAAAGATCTAGGGCGCCGCGGCGTGTGGCGCAGCCCGGCTTAGGAGAAGCAAGCGATGTGTGCAACCGGGCCGGCGCCTAGGCGGCGGAGCGAGCCTGCCGCTGCGGGCTGGTCTCGGTCGGGGGCGGCTCGTCGGGATCGAGCCTCGGCAAGGCGTTGATGACCCGCTCGGGTGGAAAGACTACGATGACCTCGGTGCCCTCGCGCACCTTCGATTTCAGCGTAAACGTGCCGCCGTGCAGCTCGACCAGGCCTTTGACGATCGGCAGGCCGAGCCCGGATCCTTCCTCGGCGTTTTTTTGGGCGAGCGCGCCGCGTCCGAAGGACGACATCACGACAGGGATTTCCTCTTCCGGAATTCCCGGGCCGGTGTCCTTTACCGAGAAATATTGGCCGCCCACCGAAGTCCAGCCGACTTTGATCGTGACCGTCCCGCCGGGCGGGGTGAACTTGATCGCGTTCGACAAGAGGTTCAATGCGACTTGCCGCACGGCGCGTTCGTCGGCCCAGATGCGCGGCAATTTGGCCTCCGAGGATTCGTTGACGGTGATGTCGCGTTTCTTGGCGCGCAGCGCCATCAGATGCCGGCAGTCGTCCATGAGATAATTGAGAGCGACGGGCTCGGCCTTAAGCTCGTAGCGGCCGGCCTCGACTCGCGACAGATCGAGAATCTCGTTGATCAGCTTCAAAAGATGCTGACCGCTGGCGTGAATATCGTTCGAATATTCCTTATAGGCCGGCACTTTGTGCGTACCGAAGAGCTCGGCTTTCATCACCTCCGAAAAACCCAGAATGGCATTGAGCGGCGTTCTGAGTTCATGACTCATCGTGGCGAGGAAGTGCGATTTGGCGAGATTGGCCTCCTCGGCGCGCCGCCGCGCCAGATCGCTATTCGCCTTCGACTGTTCGAGCTCGTCGATGAGCTCGTCCTTCTCCGATTGGAACGACAGCGTGTCGAGCGCCCGCGCGTAGAGCTTTTTGGCGAGAACCGCAGAATAGAGCAGGGTGCCGCAGGCAAGAATCGTGAGCGGCATGGTTTTGTCGGCGAGGTTGGCCGGCCACAAAAAGGTGACGATCGCCGCCGTCATGGGGGCGAGCCCCGCATAGACGGCAATCGGGATCGACGCCGTGATTGTCGCGTTCATGGCGGCGACCAGCAAAAGGGTCAGCAGCATAAAGGTACGCCCGTTCGGATCTTCGGTCTCGCCGACCAATCCGACGATCTGCGCCCAGACGATGCCTTGCATGACCTCGGCCATGATGAAATTGCTGCGCCAACGGCCGACGTTGACGCTTGCCGGGTCGAGCGAGCAGAACTTCGCTGCCAATGCGTACGAGATGAGCAGCACCGCGAACTCGACGGCGAGCCAGACGAGCAGCGCCGGAACGGGAACCCAGGCTGTAGCGATGGCGCCCGCGACGAGCGCGAAAATTGCGAGCCCGAAGGTCGAAGACTTCTGGCCTTTGGCAAAAAGTTGAAGGAGCTCGACGTCGAACGTCCGGTGGCCGGATCCCGTCGAGGTCAGCTTTTCGCGGGCCTCGCGCACCTTGGCATGGAGGCGGCGCCGCTCGGCGGCGGTCTTCGGATCAACGCCGCGCCCGCGCTCGATCATCTCGGCGGTGACTTCAGTCATGCTTTGCGAGGTCCGTCGATTTCTATGTCGTCGAGCAAGGTTTCGTTAGACCATGGCCGAGAAAGATTAACGCTACGCTCACACGATCGTTAGGATTACAGCTAAACGCGCCATCCGAAACAGGGGGATGGCTTGCGGGCGGGGCACGGGTCCTTGGTTACAAATCATGGTTAAAAATGACTTCTACGGAGTCAAAACGGGCCGATCTTGAAGCCTATGCGGCGCGAATCTGCGCCTGCCGCATCTGCCGCGACGCGCCGGTCCTCGCGCGCTTGCCGCACGAACCGCGGCCGATCCTGCGTGTCTCGACGACGGCGCAGCTGCTCGTCGCCAGCCAGGCGCCTGGCGCACGCGTGCATGCAACCGGCTTGCCGTTCAACGATCCGTCAGGCGACCGACTGCGCGCCTGGATGAACGTCTCGCGCGCAACCTTTTACGACGAATCGCTCATCGCCATCGCGCCGATGGGGTTTTGCTTTCCGGGCCAGAACCCCGCCAAGGCAGATCTGCCGCCGCGTCCGGAATGCCGGCAGACCTGGCACGACGGACTCTTTCAACGGATGCCACAGATCGAATTGATCCTCGCCATCGGGCGCTACGCGCAGGACTACCATTTCGCGCGGCTCGGCCGGCGTTTGCCGCGCGGCGCTTCGCTTGCCGAGATCGTCGGCGCTTGGCAAGCCGAAGCCGGCGTGCGCCCGCGCATCATCGCTCTGCCGCATCCTTCCTGGCGCAACAACGGCTGGATCAAACGCAATCTCTGGTTCGAGGCGGACGTTCTGCCGATGCTGCGCGAGCAGGTGGCGCGCGCCGTTCAGCCGGATCGCGATGCTTGGCGCGAGGTCGGCAGCAATCTCGCGACGAGCACGACGAAGATCGCGCCGCAGAGACCGCAAAGCGGCGTGAAATAGGCGGCGTGCACGAACGGCAGTTCGGCGATCCCACCCGGCGCCGCGGCGATTTCGCGGCCGATCAACTCGCCGCCGATAAATCCGAGCAAAGCCGTGCCCGCCCAGATCAACGCCGGAAATCGTGCGAAAAGGCCGCTCAGCAGCGCCGATCCGAAGATGATCAACGGCACCGACAGTGCGAGCCCGAAAATCACCAGCAGCATCGATCCTTTCGCCGCTGCGGCGACCGCGATCATATTGTCGAGCGACATCACGGCGTCGGCGACGACGATCAGCCCGACCGCAGCAAGGACCGACGCGGCGGGGGAGACCGGCTTTCGCTGCCGCTCGTCGCGAGCGAGCTTGACGGCGATCCACAGCAGCAACAGGCCGCCGACGAGTTTGACGAAGGGCAGGGCGAGCAGCTCGACAAAGACCAGGGTGAAGAGTGCGCGCAGACCGATTGCGGCGAGCGTGCCGAACACGATGCCCTGCGAACGCCGCTTGGGCGGGAGCCGCGCGCAGGCGAGCGCGATGACGATGGCATTGTCGCCGGACAGCACAACGTCGATCCAGATGATCTCCAGGACCGGAATGACGAAGCTGGAAAGACCGAAGCTCATGCCGGAATTCTCTCGCGCCGCGCCGCGCCGCCGATCGTGAGGATCGCGATCTCGGCGGCCTTCACGATCTCGGCGAAGCTCGGATGCCCGCCGTGCCGCGCCGGCCAGGGGATATGGATGAAGCCGACGTAAGGGGGCTGGCGCGCGGTAGCCGAATGATAGAGCGCCGCGTTACAAAGATAGGTGCCGGCATCGCGCGAAAGATTTCCGTCGATCCCGGCGCGGTGCAAAGCTGCGAGAATCTGCGCTGCCGGGATGCGCGCTTGGACGACTGCGGCGCCGTTGCGAACCAGTGAGAAGCTCGGCGTAGTGGTCCCGCTGGTATCGGGCACAAGCCGGCTCGCGCGGTTGCAGGCGCGCGTCTCGATCGAAATCATCTTGCGCCGGCCGGCGAGGCCGAAGTGCAAAAGGGCATCGGGCTCGACTTCCGCCGCGAGTTTGGCGAGGCGCGGCGCAATCTCGGCGTAGAGCACCGGCAGAACGCGCGTCTCGAGCTTGATGCCGAAGCCGGTAAACCACGCCTTGCGGCGTTCCAGCGCGGCCATCAGGGCGGCGCTCGGATTATGCCGCGCGCCGGGGAAGGCACCGAAGCCGGTCGCGAGAACCGTGAGCATCATTGGCCTCGATAGGCGCAAGCGGTCCGAGAGTTCAACCGGCCGCAACTTCTTTGGTGATCAGGATCGCACGGAAATCGTTGACGTTGGTCAAGGTCGGTCCGGTGACGATCGAATCGCCGAGCGCCTCGAAGAAGCCATGGCCGTCGTTGGCGGCGAGGCTTTCCTGCGGCTTGATGCCCTTCTTCCAGGCGCGGGCGAGCGAATCCGGCGCGAGATAGGCGCCGGCGATCTCTTCAAGACCATCGACGCCGTCGGTGTCGCCGGCCAAAGCGAAAATGCCGGGATGGCCGTCGAGCGCGAGCCCGAGGCTCAAGAGGAATTCGACGTTGCGGCCGCCGCGGCCCTTGCCGCGCACGGTCACAGTGGTTTCGCCGCCGGAGAGCAATACGCACGGCGGCGCGAACGGCTCTTGACGACGCGCCACCTGCCGAGCGACGGCGGCAAGCACTTTGCCGACATCGCGCGCTTCGCCCTCGATGCGATCGCTCAGGATATGTGCCGCAATGCCGGCTTGGCGCGCCGCCGCCGCGGCGGCCTCGAGCGCCATCTGCGGGGTGGCGATCATTTTCACTTCGCTTCCGGCAAGGCGCGGGTCGCCGGGCTTGACGCTTTCGCCGCGCCCGCTCGCCAGGACTTCGCGCACTTTGTCGCTGATCGCGATTCCGTAGCGAGCGATGATCGCCAAAGCATCGGCGCAGGTGGTCGGATCGGCGATCGTCGGGCCGGAGCCGATGTCGATCGACGCATCGCCCGGCACGTCAGAAATCAGCAGCGTGACGAGCCGCGCCGGGTGGCAGGCGAGCGCCAGACGGCCGCCTTTGATCGCCGAGAGATGCCGGCGCACGCAGTTCATCTCGCTGATCGTCGCGCCGCACTTTAGCAGCGCTTTGTTGAGCGCCTGTTCGTCTTCGAGGCCTAATCCTTCGAGCGGCAACGGCAGCAGTGCCGAAGCGCCGCCGGAGATGAGGCAGAGCACCAGATCGTTTTCGGTGAGGCCTTTCAGGCTTGCGAGAATCCGGCCGGACGCTGCAAGCCCCGCTTCGTCCGGAACCGGATGGCTTGCCTCGACGATCTCGATCTTGCGGGTCGGCAGATGATGGCCGTAGCGGGTCACGACAATGCCGGAGAGATCGTCGGGCCATGCCGCCTCGACGGCGCGCGCCATCGAAGCGGCGGCTTTGCCGGCGCCGATTACCAGCGTACGGCCTTTCGGCGGTGGCGGCAGATAGCCGGCGAGAACGCGGCCGGGATCCGCCGCCGAGATCGCCGCCTCGAACAGAGAGCGCAATAGAGATTTCTCATCCGGCATCTGAGGAAAACCGTCTAACGAATGGATTGCCTACCGACTCGCCATGCTGGCTTGGGGTGGGCGGCAGAAAGCGTTCCGGCATCGGCTTCGATGCTTATGCCCGGATCACGGTGGCAAGGAAAGCGGCGGCAAGGAAAGCAGCTGCCGATCATATGTGATAGGTCAACTCGGCGTCGCCGCGCATGGCGAAGGCGCGCATGTCGGCGAGCGTGCGGTTGTCGAGGATCGTCGCAATCGCCTCGCGCGCTTCGAGCATGACGAGCCGCACCCCGCAGTGTTTCTCGTCCTTGCAGTCGTCGCAACGCCGGTATGAGGTCTTGCTCGCGCATTGGATCGGGGCGAGCGGCCCATCGAGAATGCGGATGATGTGGCCGACACGGATGTCCCGCGCCGAGCGGGCAAGCGTATACCCGCCGCCTTTGCCCTTCTTCGAATTCACCAGGCCGGCATTGCGCAATTCGCCGAGAATCGTATCGAGAAATTTCTTGGGGATTGCGTTCGTCGTGGCGATCTCGGTCACGAGCGAAGGTTCGCCCGGCGGCCGGCCAGCCAGGTGCACCATGGCTTTGAGCCCGTATTTTCCCTTTTTAGTCAACATGCTGGGTGTGTTGCTGACATTGCGCGATTTGGAATCCGCGCCACACTTAGGCGGGGCACCGCAGTTCTGTCCATCAATTTTATCATTAGGATAGAAAGAGCGACGCGTTCAACCGGAATGTTGCCGGTTAGGGCCGCGCCATCAGCTCCACGGCCAGGCCGTAAATGCGCAGCCGCACAGGTTCGGGCAAAGCCGCGAGGGTCTTCAAGTAAATCTGCCCGACCGTGCACATTCTGGCGTCCGGAATGGGCGGATCAGGGGTTTTCCCATCGAGAATCGCGGTGATTTCTGTTTCGGTGAGGCCCTGCGCCTTCATCGCGCTTTCCAGCGCATTGAAATCCGCATCGCTCGGCGGCTGGCGTTGGATTTGGTTGGCGCGACCGCTGCCGATCGCCTCGAGTCCGGCAATCGCCATCGCGGCAATGAGCCGCCGGTTGTGCGACGAAAAGGCTAAGAATGCTTGGCTCGCCCCGCCGTAGAGAAAATCGACGCAGAGCCGCGGATCCTTGGCCGCCAAGACCTGCATCATCCCCAGTTGGACGTCGAAAATACGCGACAGGGCCCGACTATCCGCGTTGGCGGCCAAAACGCCGTTCGACAGACGCACATCGCGCACCGCCTGCGAAACGAGCGAATCGACGTTGCTGACGTCGCCGCCGTCGACGGCCTGTTTGGCGAACCCGTCGAGGATCTCGTCATATTCGGTCGGCAGGATCGCGTGCAGGCGTTCGAAGAAGCCGGCGTAGTCGGGCGACTCGCGATTGATCTCCGCTTCGATTTTCTGCCGCGCGACGCTCAGGGGTTCGGCGGGAGCCAGACCCATGGCGGTCGAACGCGGCGTCGCGCCCGGCGTGTTCGCTTCCAAGAGGAAGCTTACTCCGAGGCTGATGGCAATCACAGCGGCGAGGCTCAGCAACACGAGCCGCAGAACGTCGGTGCCCGGCAATCCTTGCAAAAACGGAACAACGCTTTGCCTTTGGAGCGCGCTGAGCAAAAAGACCCCCACTTCGCCGCGTCACCGAGTTCTACACCCGTCTGAACCGTTCATTTAGACCATTTTCCGGTGCCGGCCGCGCGTCGATCTATTCCGCCGATGCGCGCAGTCGCGCGAACGCCGCCTCGAGATCCGCCTTCAGATCTTCCTCGTCTTCGAGACCGATCGAGAAACGCAACGCCGGGCCCGGCGGATTGAACACGGTCGCGGTTCGATACGGACTGCAATCGAAAGGTACCACCAGGCTCTCGTAACCGCCCCAGGAGAACCCCATGCCGAACAGTTCGAGCCCGTCGAGAAAGGCGGCGAGCGCACTTTGCGAGCAGGGTTTGAGAAACACGGAAAAAAGTCCCGAGGCGCCGGAAAAGTCGCGTTTCCAAATCGCGTGACCCGGACAATCGGGCAGGGCCGGGTGCAGCACCCGGGCGACTTCCGGCCGTGCCGCCAGCCATGTGGCGAGCGCAAGCCCTTGGCGCTGGGCTTCCCGCAAGCGCAATTCGAGGCTGCGCAAGCCGCGCAGCGCCAAGAATACATCTTCCGGACCGGGGCACATCGCGAACGCGTCGAAGGCCGCACGCAGCCGCTTGAACCAACGCTCGTTGGCGGAAACGAGCCCGAGCAGCAGGTCGGAATGGCCGGAAAGATATTTTGTGCCGGCTTCGACCGCCATATCGATGCCGAACGCGTGCGGCGGGAAGAATAGCGGCGTCGCCCAGGTATTGTCGAGGATGGTCGCCAAGCCCTTCGCCGCGGCGACGCCGACGATCGCCGGCACGTCCTGCATCTCGAAACTTTGCGAGCCCGGCGTCTCGAGAAAGATGGCGCGCGTGTTGGGCTTGACCAGCGCTTCGATGGCCGCCCCCATCAGCGGATCGTAATAGGTCGTCTCGACGCCGAAACGTTTCAGGATGCTGTCGCAAAAATTGCGCGTTGGCCGATAGACAGAGTCGGTGACGAGCAGGTGGTCGCCGGATTTGAGCGCGGTCAGTAAAGCAAGGCCGATCGCCGCAAGCCCGGACGGCGCCAACACGGTACCGGCCGCACCGGCGATCTCGGTCCAAGCGGCCTCGAGCGCTTCGGTGGTCGGCGTCCCGACGGTACCATAGATGTAGCGGGCGTTGCGGGCGAGGAGATCGGCATAGGTCGGAAAAAGCACCGTCGAGCCGCGATATACCGGCGTATTGATGAACCCATGCTGCTCGAAGGGATGTCGGCCGGCATGAACCAGTTTCGTTCGGGGTTGCAACTCTCGCGTCATGCGCTGCCCAGCATTCTCACGCCGCTTGACCCGGGCGGCCGAAACTCCCGATAGTCGCAGCGCTCCGCGTCCAGGACAAGGCACCCGGAACAAATCCCGGTCCAAAGAGACCCAAACGGCCGCGCAGGTTTGATGTTCAGCGTATTCCCGTCAAGAAATCTCATTTTTTTTCTGTCGTGCTTGTTGGCGTTCGTGGCGCTCTGGGGCAGCGCGGCGGCCGCTTCGACCCTCGATCAGGTACGCCAGCGCGGTTATGTGATCTGCGGTTCGAATCCAGGCCTGCCCGGTTTCGGCCTGCCCGACGACAGCGGCCATTGGACCGGGTTCGACATCGATTTCTGCCGGGCGGTAGCGGCGGCGATTTTCGACGATCCGAGCAAGGTGAAGTTCATTCCCTTAACGGCCGAGGACCGGTTCACGGCGCTGCAATCGGGGGAGATCGATATTCTCGCGCATAACACGACCTGGACAATCTCGCGCGAAGCCGACCAAGGCCTGCTGTTCACCGGCGTCAATTTCTACGACGGCCAAGGCTTCATGGTCCGCCGCAAGCTCAACATCTCCTCGGCGCTCGAACTCTCCGGCGCGTCGATCTGCGTGCAGCAGGGCACGACCAGCGAGTTGAACCTCGCCGACTATTTCCATGCCCATCAGATGTCTTACGAGCCGGTCGCCTTCGCGACCTCGGATGAAGCGCTCAAAGCCTATGATAGCGGTCGCTGCGACGCCTTCACCACCGATTCCTCGGCGCTCTACGTCGAGCGCGCCAAGCTCAGCGATCCGGGCGCCAACATCATCCTGCCCGAGGTCATCTCGAAGGAACCTTTCAGCCCGGCCGTGCGGCAGGGCGACGATCAATGGTTCAATCTGGTGAAATGGGTGAATTTCGCCATGCTCGACGCCGAGGAGGCGGGGATCACCTCGGCCAACGTCGATGCGGAAATGCGATCCGACAGTCCCGAGGTGAAACGCATCCTCGGACTCGAGGGCGATTTTGGCCAAGGGCTGGGCCTCACCAAGGATTGGGCCTATCGGATCATCAAACGCGTCGGCAATTACGGCGAAGTCTTCGAGCGCGACCTCGGCGACGGCTCTGCCTTGAAGATCAAGCGCGGCCTCAACGCACTGTGGACGCATGGCGGCATTCAATATGCTCCGCCGATCCGTTGAACTTGAGCTGAACTGGCGCGACCTCGCTGTCCAAGCCTTGTTTCTCGGTGTGCTTGCATTCCTCCTTTACGAGGCGACGGCGACCGGGCTCGCCAACATGCGCGCCCATCATATCCCGGTCGATTTCTCGTTCTGGAACGAGCCGGCCGGTTTCGACATCGATCAGCATCTCGTCGCCTATTCGGCGGCTGCGACCTATGGCCGGGCGTTTCTGGTCGGCCTCCTCAACACACTTCTCGTCTCGGCCCTGGGCGTCGTGCTGGCAAGCCTCATTGGTTTTGCGATCGGTGCGGCGCGGCTGTCGCGCAACGTCGTGGTCGCCGCGCTCTCCGCGCTCTACGTCGAGGCGATCCGCAACGTGCCGCTGCTGCTGCAACTGCTCTTCTGGTACAACATCGTGCTCGAAGGCTTGCCGCGGCCGCCCCGCTCCTGGACGTTCGCCGGGCATATCTATCTCAACAACCGCGGCCTCTTTCTGCCGGCACCGATCTTCGCGACGGGGGCGATCTTTGTAATTGTCGCGTGTATCGCCGGTCTCGGTCTCGCCGTCGTGGCTTGGGCGAAAGGCAGGCCATTGCTGGTCGCGCTGGTGGCGATCGCGCTTCCGGTTGCGGTCTATTTTGCGGCGGGCGAACCGATCGGCCTTGCCACGCCGGTATTCCAGGGCTTCAACTTTGTAGGCGGCACCAAGCTTCTGCCGGAGTTCGTCGCGCTGCTTCTCGGGCTCTCGCTCTATACCTCAGCCTTCATTGCCGAGATCGTGCGCGCCGGCATCCAGGGAGTCCCCAAAGGGCAGAGCGAGGCGGCGGCGGCGCTCGGCCTGCGCCAAAGGCAAGCCCGCAAATACGTGATCGTCCCGCAAGCCATGCGGCTCATCGTGCCGCCGCTGACCAGCGAATATCTGAACCTCTTCAAGAATTCTTCGTTGGCCGTGCTCATCGGCTATCCGGATTTGATGCAGGTCTTTGCCGGCACGGTGCTGAACCAGACCGGCGCGGCCGTGCCGGTCATCTTCACGACCATGGCCGTCTATCTTTCGGTTTCGCTGGCAATTTCGCTGGCCATGAACCTGTATAACCGCCGCCTCGGCAGGGGCAACGCCTGATGACCGCGCTTGCCGAACGATCGCGACTGACGGCGCGCATCGATCCGCTGCGCGGGCTTTTTGCGACGCCCTCCTCGATCTTCCTGACGGTTGCTTGCATCGCATTCGTCATCTGGGCGCTGCCTGGCTTGCTGCGGTTCTTCGTCTTCGATGCGGTGTGGAACGCAAGCGACGGACTGCCTTGCCGCGCGCCGGGGGCCGGCGCCTGCTGGGCCTTTGTCGCTCATAAGCTTCCCTATTTCACCTATGGCGCCTATCCGCTCGCGCAGCGCTGGCGGGTGAACCTCGTGGTTGGGCTCGGCGCCACGCTCGTCGCCTGGGTTCTGATC
>JBOHJJ010000205.1:0-7753 GCA_050728495.1 Methylovirgula sp. | reverse complement strand
AACTTTGCCCGATTTTGGAACAGAGATTAACTTAGGGTTGCGTAAAGTGACTATACAATCTATAGGGGTATTACGTAGTTGACGCCACAAGCCACAAGTGCTAGTATTCTTGCCATCGGGAGCAATTCCAATGGCCAAGAATCAGTTCGCAGCACCCTATTTTCACGACGAAGAAGCCGCGCGGCTTTGGTTTGAGGCCGCCCGCTGGCCAAACGGCCCTGTCTGCCCTCATTGCAAGAGCGAGAAGCACTATGCGACCAAAAAGGCCGGTCGCTATCGCTGCGCCAATCCCACCTGCCGCAAGGATTTCACGGTCATGACCGGCTCGGTCATGGAACGCAGCCATGCGCCGCTTACGCAGTGGGCTGTTGCCTTCCAGATGGGCGCGTCGAGCAAGAAAGGCTTCTCGGCCCATCAACTCCATCGCCAGCTCGGCTGCCAGTACAATACCGCCTGGTTTTTGCATCATCGCGTCATGGAAGCGATGCGGCGCGGCGGTCTCGATCTTCCGCCGCTCGGCGGCGAAGGAAAAGTCGTCGAGGCCGATGAAACCTACTTTGGCGACATTCCCGAGGCGAGGCGCCCTAAGTTCACGACTACTGGCAAGCCCTTTTCCAATGATCCGCGCCGCGCGGCAGGCCGCAAACGTGCGATTATTGCTCTAGTCGAGCGTGGCGGCGACGTTCGCTCGTTCCATGTTCCGGCTGCGCACCTTGGCGACGTTGCGGCAATCGTTCGCGCGAATGTCGCCCGCGAGAGCCGCTTGCATACCGATGAAAGCCGTCTCTATTGGAACGTTGGAAGAGAATTTGCTGCGCACGAAACCGTCATTCATTCCGACAAGGAATATGCCCGAGGCGACGTGACCACGAATACGATTGAAGGCTTTTTCTCGATTTTCAAAAGAGGAATGCGCGGCGTTTATCAGCACTGCGCAGAGAAAAACTTACATCGCTATTTGGCAGAATTCGATTTCCGCTACAACACGCGGACGATTACGGACGGGGAACGTGCGGTGCTGGCCGTCAAGGGCGGCGAAGGTAAGCGCCTCACGTACCGGCAACCTCACTAAGCCAAATTTCAGATTTCAGGCTGCGCGGTTCTTGCGCTGGCGTGCTCGCTTGCGCTGAGGTTTTTTGCGCTTTAAGGACCGAGACTCGCCGCTCTTTTTCGGAATATGCTTCAGGGGTGTTGGGGCACCTGCAAAGGCGCCTCGCAAGGCGACCTTGATCCGCCGCTGCGCTTCTTCGTCGCTATGTTGGCTGTCGTTATCTCCGCCCATCGGCTGAACTTCCTCCTCGAATAGTTATGACAAACTCTTGGAGCATGCTCCATGGCTTCGCTTACAAATGAACAAAAGGCTAAACTCATTGATGAAACGAGAACAACTGCGATCGCTCTGGTTGAAGATCTAAAGTATTTACGCGAAGTAATATCAAGGATTGAGACGTCTCGCGGTGAACTCCGCCGTCTAAGTGCCGTCCTTCGACGGATTTTGGTAGAGGAAGATTTGCTAAAAGTCGCAGCGCCGCGCCTTGGGAGAATCACCTTACTAGCTCCAGACAACAATCCTTTCTACAAGGCCGCAAATAAGGTGTTCTTCCTGTTTTTTGCGAGTGGGGGCGCAAATGTCTTTGGAGTTGGAATAGAGTTCCTTGTCATGATGAATGCTGGCCCCGCAGGCCCAGATCCGGAGCGAAAGGCTAGAGAGACGGCCAGACTTCTAAACGATGTTACGCATGCACGAATCGACCTTCGGCCTGATAAATTTCTCTCACAACGTGTGCTTTGCTATCGAGGTCAATGGGTATCGCGGCGCGAAGTGATAAAGCATATCGCAAATGTCGCTTCCGGGGTCCATTCTCAAACTGCTATGGAAGCAGGAGAGAAATTCCTAGAGGCCGTCCGAGCAGCATGCTCTTATAGTATTCAAGACCAAGAGGCCCAAGTGCATTTGCTGCCGGAGCTTGGAATCGATAGCGCCCCAATCAAGTTCGGACTTGATCCGGGCACACCCCCTCTAAACTTCTCTGTTGCCGCTCTTGACCCGCTGTTGGTAGAGGTCTTGGCTACCGCAAATTTCCTCATCAAATCGCCAGATATTGCACGCTTGGAGGCGGTTATTCAGGAGGAAGCCTATAAGGACTAGCTTCCCACATCGCCCAAAATACCGCCGCTACCATCAACGGTAATTCTTCCTCCTCGGGATTCCACCGCCGATATGCCGCCATTCCAGCGGTTATCATATTTATTGTAACTCTCGGTAATTCGGAATTCTTCGATGGAAGAAGCCGCGCCTCATCCACTTTTGGCGACTCGCGCGAAAGTAGTGTTTTCATACATAAGATCATAGCAAATTCCGTCTAGTTATGCAAAACCTTGCCAAGGCTAATGCAATCATAGCATTTGTATGTGTGGCGTCAACTACGTAATTCCCTCTATAGTTGTATAGGTGATTCGGTCATTCCTTTGACGAGGGGAGCGCCATGGAGATGAATTTCAGCAACACCGCCCGATACCGCCCCGAGACATCCGAGAACCAGGGCGAGCGCATCTGGACGATTGGCGAAATGGCGCGCGAATTCCGGGTAAGCCTGCGGGCTTTGCGTTTCTACGAAGACCGTGGCCTGCTGCATCCGCGCCGAAATGGAACGGCGCGGCTTTATTCCGGCCGCGACCGGCTACACCTTGAAATGATCTTGAAAGCCAAGCAGCTTGGCTTCACGCTCGCCGAGATCCGCGAGATCCTGGCACACGGCGACGGCGAGGCAGATCTCAACCTTCCGGCGGACCAGATCGCCGCCCAGATCGGCCATCTCGAACGTCAGCTGAGTTCGGTCGAAGCGGCGCTTGCCGAACTGCGTCGCGTGCACGCGCGCACCACCGGCGCGGCTGCCTGAAGCCATCGGCTTCGCTCCAGTCTTCGTGGGCGCCCCGCGCTGTATGGCGAAACGGGCAAAAACCCTCTATTGCTTCGCGCCAACGCCAAGACGCGGCGCACAAAGATCCGCGCGGCGCCTACAAGGGTAATGATGATTGCTGCGTCGTCGCACGCCGGCGGAAGAATCGGCGTTTTGCTCGTCAATCTCGGAACGCCCGAGGCGACCGATTATTGGTCCGTGCGGCGCTACCTGAAGGAATTTCTCTCCGACCGGCGCGTCATTGAGACGCCGCGGCTCATCTGGTGGCCAATCCTCAATCTCGTCATTCTGACGGTGCGTCCGACGCGCAGCGGCAAAGTTTATCAATCGATCTGGAACCGCGAGCGCAACGAAAGCCCGCTGAAGACGATCACCCGTGCCCAGGCCGAGAAGCTTTCGGCTTGGATCGAAGGTGGCGGGCTTCCAATGAAGGCCGCGATCCACGTTGAATGGGCGATGCGCTATGGAAAACCGGCGATCGCGCCGGCGCTCACCCGCCTTGTCGAAACCGGATGCGAGCGGGTGCTCGTCGTGCCGCTCTATCCGCAATATGCGGCGGCAACGACGGCGAGTGTCGGTGATGCGGTGTTCGCGGCGCTGGCGGGCATGCGCGTGCAGCCCGCGCTGCGCATTGCCGCTCCGTATTGGGGCGAACCGGCCTATATCGAGGCGCTCGCCGCCTCGCTGCGTAAATTCTTGAGCCGCCTCGATTTCTCCCCCGATGTGATCCTCGCCTCGTTTCACGGCATTCCGCAGGTGTATGCGGATCGCGGCGATCCCTATCCGCGCCACTGCGAGGAAACGTTTCGGCTCCTTGCCGGAGCGCTTGGCCCCGACGCCAAGAAACTCAAGATGAGCTATCAATCACGCTTCGGACGCGCCCAATGGCTCGCGCCTTATACGGATGCAACCGTGCGAGCGCTGGCCAAGGCGGGATGCCGCAATCTCGTTGTCATTGCTCCCGGTTTCGCCGCCGATTGCGTCGAGACGCTGGCCGAGATCGACCGGGAGAACCGCGATTATTTCTTGGAAGCCGGCGGCGAGAAATTCGCCACGGTGCCGTGTCTCAACGATAGCGCCGAGGGAACGACGGTCATTGTCGACGTCGCCGCGCGTGAACTGAAGGGCTGGATTTAGAGGCCGCCTGGTCATCGGGCTTTTCCCGGGCGCGGCGCAGCCCCATATCCGTCCGGAACGCCGCGCTGCGGCAAAGCTTAGTTTGTCTCGCGTTGAAGGAGTTTTGGATGCGGACCGCTGTCGTGCTCTGCCTCTTTTGTGCGGCGATCGCCAATGTGTCGGGCGCTGAGGCCAAACCCGGCGGCTGTCTCAAATACGGCGCGGCCGGCGCCGTAGCCGGCCATGTCGCCGGTCATCACGCGGTCAAGGGCGCCATCGTGGGGTGCGTCGCCGGAATGTGGCGCCGGCACGAATACAACAAGGAAATGCGTGAGCAGGACGCCAGCCACTAGCGCGCGTTGGCAAACGTCTCGTCGCGCAACTGGCGTTCCCATTGGTACGCTTGTCGCACGATCTCCGTGAGATCGTCATAGTTCGGCTTCCAGCCAAGCTGCCTGCGCACAGCTTGCGCCCCTGCGACGAGTGCCGCCGGATCGCCGGCGCGCCGCCCCGTGAGTCTGACCTCAAAATCGGTTCCGGAAACCTTTTTGACCACGTCGATGACTTCGGCCACCGAGTGGCCATGTCCGTAACCGCAATTCAATACGAGGCTTTCGCCGCCGCAGCGCAAATGGGCGAGCGCTAGCAGATGTGCCGCAATCAGATCGCTCACCTGGATGTAGTCGCGCACGCAGGTGCCGTCCGGCGTCGGATAATCGGTGCCGAACACTTCCATTCCCGGGCGTAGCCCAAGTGCCGCTTGCACTGCAACCTTAATGAGGTGCGTCGCGTTAGGGGTTGACTGGCCAAGCCTGCCTTTCGGGTCGGCGCCAGCTACGTTGAAGTAGCGCAGGGCCACATAGGAGAGATCATGAACTTTGGCGGCATCCTCGAGCATCCACTCGACCATGAGTTTCGATCGCCCGTACGGGTTGATCGGCGCCGGTTGCGCCGTTTCGAAGATCGGATTGACCGCCGGCTCGCCGTAAACGGCGGCGGTCGAAGAAAAGATGAAGTTCTTGATCCCGTTGCCCACTGCGAATTCGGCGAGAGCGCGGGCCTTGACGGTATTGCTGAAATAATAGCCGAGTGGGTCGGCCACTGAGTCGGGCACCACGATCTTAGCCGCGAAATGCGCGATTGAATCGATCCGGTGTTCGGCGACAATTTTCCTCAGTTGCAGTAGATCGGCGACGTCGCCGACGATGAGGTGCGCCGCCTTCGGTACCGCCCATGCAAAGCCTGTCGAGAGGTCGTCGAGCACGACCACCTCTTCGCCCGCGTCGAGAAGCGCGAGGACCATGTGGCCGCCGATATACCCCGCCCCGCCGGTGACCAGAACTGCCATAAAACTCTCCGCCGCCGATCCTGCCAGGAAGAGCAAAACGCCCGGTTAATCCAGACAAGTTGACGTAGGCCTTGCTGGCATCCTTAGATGGGCAGCTTTATGCGCTGAACTGCGAGCTCCCCTGAAACGCGAACCTTTTGGGTTTCCGAATGAGCCAACGCGTACGCAAGGCTGTCTTTCCGGTTGCCGGCCTCGGAACGCGCTTCCTGCCGGCCACCAAATCTATTCCCAAAGAAATGTTGACCGTCGTCGACCGCCCGATTCTCCAGCATGTGGTCGACGAGGCGCATGAGGCCGGCATCGAACACTGCATTTTTGTCACCGGCCGCAACAAGGCGGTGATCGAAGATCACTTCGATATGGCTTACGAGCTCGAAGACGTCCTGCAGAAGCGCGGCAAGACCAAGGAATGGCGCGCGCTGCTCGCCGATCTGCCGAAACCCGGCTCGATTAGCTTCACGCGCCAACAGGCGCCGCTCGGGCTCGGCCATGCGATATGGTGCGCGCGCGACATCGTCGGCGACGAACCCTTTGCCGTCGTACTGCCGGACATGCTGACCATGGCGGCCGGCCCCGACAAGCGGCGCTGTCTTGCCCAATGTATCGCAGCCTACGAGAAACACGGCGGCAATATCATCGCCGTCGAGGAAGTGCCGCCAGAAGAAACGCATAAATACGGGGTGGTGTCGGTCGGCAAAGACCACGGCCCGACGTTCGAGATCAAGGGCATGGTGGAGAAACCGCCCGAAAACACGGCGCCCTCGAATCTGATCATCTCCGGCCGTTACGTGCTCTCGCCGGAGATTTTTCCGATCCTCGGGAAAGGCCAAAAGGGCGCCGGCGGCGAGATCCAGCTCACCGATGGCATGAGGATGCTCGCCGCGACGCAAGCCTTCCACGGCGTACGCTTTGACGGGAAGACTTACGATTGCGGCTCGCGCCTGGGATTTCTCGGCGCCAATGTCGCCTTCGCGCTCGCCAATCCGGAAATCGCGGGCGAGTTTCGCGCGCTTCTGAAGAGTCTCGTCGGCAAGCTGTAGAAATTCAATCCTGCAGTCGCAGGCCGAGCAGGAAGATGTCGTCCGTGTAATTTGAGTCGAGCGCCGTGCTTAGGAAGCGTTGGTGCGTGATACTGCCGGTCAAGACGACGAAACGAGAGAGACTGTAATCGGCTTTGAGGGTGCCTGAATAAATCTGCTCGGTGATCGGCGCTCCGTCGTAAACATTGTTCGCATAGGCAACGGTTCCCGAGAGCAGGAGATCGGGGCGCAGCGCGTGCGTCAGGTTGAGGCTCACGCTGCGGCTGACGGTGCCGGCGGCGTAGGCAAGCGTGGTCTCCGAAAGAAAGGTCGCCGCGCTCAATGTGGCGGTGGTCAGCGGCGTTATCGAATAAATGAGGCTGGCGTCGATCGTCGGCGCGCTGAGATTGGGTAAGCGCGGATCGACATAGACGCGGTTCGCATAGCCGACAGCGACGTCGCCGGTCAGCAAGCGGGTGAATTCGAGCTTAGCGCCAAGTTTCTCGGCGACGCCATTGGAACTACGCGCGAATCCATAGACGTCGGCGGAATGATCGTAGCTGCGCCGGTCGCCAAGAACGTCGGCGTAGGGAATCAACGCCGGCGTGACTTCGTAGGAAACGCGCCCCTCAACGCCGTAATCGTTGAAGTCGTCCAGCGACAGCGGGAGAGTCGTTCCGTTCGACTGCGTCGCGTCACCAAAGCTATAGCGGGCGAAGGCGCCTTTGAGGCTGATCGAGAGACGATTGAACTCCTGGGTAACGCCCGCCGATTGGCCATAGGTGACGATGAGCGGACGGTTGGTGATGAAGACGCTGTTGGGAATGGCGAGAATTGGCGAGCCGGGTTGCTGGGTCTCGACGTCGAACGTGCTCACGAGATTGATCTGCGTATCGCGCAGCACGTCGATCCGGCCGGTGACCGTGCCCGTTGCTTGCGGCCGGTTGGCGTCGGGGACGCGGAAGTAGTCATAGTACCCGCCGCGCAAATCGGCGGTGAAGCTGTGTTGCGACCATAGCGACTGGGCGCTGAGCCCCACCTCGCCGTGCGCGTAAGGCGAGCCCATCGCATCGCTCGATAGAAAGTTCGGATTGCTGTCGTAGCCCGTATCGGTCTCGACATAGGGAATAAGCCGCAGCGAGCCGACATCGACGCCGACCGGCGCGAACGGGGTTAGATCCGACTTCGGACGCAGCGGGTGCGGCAACAGAGGAATGACGGCGACGGTGGGGCCGGGATTGTTCGGATCTTGGAGCGGCGGATTGCTCCCCCGCGGTAGCGTCTCCGGCGCCGACTTATAGGCGGTGAGCGGCGGCAGCGGCTGCAAGCCCGGCGGTTGGATCTTCGGG
>JBOHJJ010000204.1:0-4815 GCA_050728495.1 Methylovirgula sp. | reverse complement strand
GTCAATGCTCCATCGGGGCGCCCCACGTGCCCCAAACATAGATGCAGGAGAAGAGGAAGAGCCAGACCACGTCGACGAAATGCCAATACCAGGCGGCGAACTCGAAGCCGAGATGGCGTTGCGGCGTGAACTGCCCGGCGAAAGCGCGGATCAGGCAGACGCTCAGGAAGATGGTTCCGATGATGACGTGAAAACCGTGAAAGCCCGTGGCCATGAAGAAGGTCGACCCGAAAATCGAGCCTTTGAAGGCGAAGGGCGCAGAAGCAAATTCGTAGGCTTGGCAGCAGGTAAACGCGACACCGAGCAGGATCGTGATAATGAGGCCCTTCTTCAGATTGGCGCGGTCGTTGTTGAGCAACGCGTGGTGCGCCCAGGTCACCGTCGTGGCCGACGTCAACAAAATGAGCGTGTTGAGCAGCGGCAAATGCCAGGGATCGATCGCTTCTATGCCCTTCGGCGGCCAATGGCCGCCGGTGAAGGCGACGCGCGCATATTGAATTTTCTCATTCGCATCGAGGCTGGCATCGAAGAACGCCCAGAACCAGGCGACGAAGAACATCACCTCCGAGGCGATGAAGAGGATCATCCCGTAGCGCAGCCCGATCGCCACGACGCGGGTGTGTTGGCCCTGATACTCGGCCTCCTTGATGACGTCGAGCCACCACGAGGCCATGACGTAGAGAACCAAAATAACGCCGGCGCCGAAAATATAGCTGCCCGGCTTGGCGTCGAAGAGGACGATGGCCCTGATCCACATGATGCCGCCCAGCGCCATCGTGAATGCACCGAGCGCGCCTAAGATCGGCCAGGGGCTCGGATCGACGAGATGATACTCGTGGTTCGGTTTTGTGTGGGCGTCCGCCATCAGTCTGTCCCCTCTCCTAACTCCGGCTCTACGTTTGTGGCTGTTTCGGCGACGTGCCCTCGCCGTTTGCCCCGATTGCCGCCTTCGGTCAAGGCGGCGAATGATCCCTCAAAGCGGCGACCCGTTCCCACCCGCCGCCGCATGGAAGATGCCCGGATCGAGCTTGACGATCGTCACGGCGTAAAAGAGCAGAACCAAAAGGCCGACTACGAGTCCGATTGCGATATTCCGCGCCCGCCGGCTTTTGATCTCCGCTGGTGTGAGCACGATACCTTCGGATCGGCGTTTGAGGTCCATCGCAGCCTCACGATCCGGTCGCCAGCGCGACCATGCGCTCGCTCAAGAGTTCGGCAAACAGCAGGAAGAGGTAGAGGATCGAAAAACCGAAGAGCTGCATCGCACATTTATTGGCACCGCCGCCGCTGCGGACGCGGTAGACGCGCACCGCCAAAGCGACGAAGGCGGCGCCGAGAGCGGCGCTGAGACATCCATAAACAACCGATGCGAAGCCGAGAACGAAAGGCATCACGCCGAGCAGCGCCAGAACGAGGCTGTAGATCAAAATCTCAAGCCTTGTGCGGTCGGCCCCCTTCACGTTCGGCAGCATTGGGATGCCGGCGCGGCCGTATTCATCCGAGCGCACCAAGGCGAGCGCCCAGAAATGCGGCGGCGTCCAAACGAAGATGAGCGCGAAGAGGACGAGCGCGGCAAGGCTCACTTGTCCGGTTGCGGCCACATAGCCGACGAGCGGCGGCAGTGCGCCGGCAGCGCCGCCGATGACGATGTTCTGCGGCGTCGAACGCTTGAGCCACATCGTGTAGACCACAACGTAGAAGAAGATCGTGAAGGCGAGCAGCGCGGCGGCAAAGAGATTGGCAACCAGGCCGAGGGTCAGCACCGCAAAGATCGCCAACGTCAGCCCGAAGGCGAGCGCTTCCCGGCCCGTGACTTTGCCCGTCGGGATCGGACGCCGGCAGGTGCGGCGCATCACGGCGTCGATGTCGGCGTCGTACCACATATTCAGCGCCCCGGAGGCGCCGGCGCCGACCGCAATCGCCAAGAGCGAGGCAAAGCCAATGACTACGTTGACGTGATGCGGGGCGAACAGAAGCCCGGTCAAAGCCGTGAAAACGACGAGCGACATCACGCGCGGCTTTAACAGCGCGATGTAGTCGCGCGGGCTTGCGACGGAGATCGCCGCAACGCCTGGAACTGCGCTACTTTCCTCGAGGAAGGCCATGCGCGGCTTACATCCTCAGCGTCGGCAAAGAGCAGCCGCTTGCATCAATGTTCGGTTCCCACGACCCGCGGCAAAGCCTCATAGGAGTGGAACGGCGGCGGTGAAGTCAGGGTCCATTCGAGCGTGGTCGCACCGGGTCCCCACGGATTGTTGCCGGCGACGCGCTTCTTCGCGAAGGCGTCAAAGATCACATACACGAAAACGAGAACGCCGAGACCCGAAACGTAGGCCCCGTAGGAAGAGACGGCGTTCCATAGCGCGTAGGCGTCGGGATAATCGATGTAACGCCGCGGCATTCCCGCAAGCCCAAGAAAATGCTGCGGAAAGAAGGTGACGTTGACGCCGACGAACATCAGCCAGAAATGGATCTTACCGAGCGTCTCGTTATACATGTACCCGGTCATTTTCGGGAACCAGTAATAGAAGCCCGCGAAGATCGCGAACACCGCGCCGAGCGACAAAACGTAGTGGAAATGGGCGACGACGTAATAGGTCCCGTGCAAAGCGCGATCAATGCCGGCATTGGCGAGCACGACTCCTGTCACGCCGCCGATGACGAAGAGAATGATAAATCCCGTCGCCCATAACATCGGCGTCTTGAACGAGATCGAGCCGCCCCACATCGTGGCGATCCAAGAAAACACCTTCACGCCCGTCGGCACTGCGATCACCATGGTCGCGAAGACAAAATAGCGCTGCGTATCCAACGACAGGCCGACCGTGAACATGTGGTGGGCCCAGACCAGGAAGCCGACGATGCCGATCGACACCATAGCGTAGACCATGCCGAGATAGCCGAATATGGGCTTGCGGGAGAAGGTCGAGATGACTTGGCTGACCATGCCGAAGCCCGGCAGGATCATGATATAGACCTCAGGGTGGCCGAAGAACCAGAACAAGTGCAGGAACAGGATCGGATCGCCGCCAAGGTTGGGCTTGAAGAAGGCCGTGCCGAAATTGCGGTCGGTGAGCAGCATGGTAATCGCGCCGGCGAGCACCGGCAGCGCCAGCACCAGCAGGAAGGCGGTCACCAGGACCGACCAGACGAACAGCGGCATTCTATGCAGTGTCATGCCGGGCGCGCGCATGTTGAAGATCGTGGTGATGAAATTGATCGCGCCGAGGATCGAGGATGCGCCGGCAAGATGAATCGACAGAATGATGAAATCCATCGCCGGACCGGGAAAGCCGATCTCTGACAGGGGTGGATAGAGAACCCAGCCGCCGCCGAAGCCCTTCATGCCGGGAGCGCCTTCCATGAAGAACGAAGTCAAGAACAGCGTGAAGGAAGCCGGCAACAGCCAGAACGAAATATTGTTCATCCGCGGGAAGGCCATATCGGGAGAGCCGATCAACAGCGGAACCATCCAATTGCCGAATCCCCCCATCATCGCCGGCATGATCACGAAGAAAATCATCGTGAGGCCATGCATTGTGACGAACACGTTGTAGAGGTTCTTTGCGTAGTCCGTCGCAAGCGCCGGCGGCGCACCGTGGAGAATTTCGGCGAGGAACGGGAAGACCTGCAGGCCAGGCTGCTGAAGCTCAGCGCGCATGGCGATCGACAAAGCGCCGCCGAAGAGCCCGGCGCAGACCGCGAAGCAAAGATAGAGAGTGCCGATATCCTTGTGATTGGTGGAATAGAGAAAGCGGCGCCATCCCGTCGGATGTGCCGGGGCCTCGTCATGAGCGGTCGCGATCGTGTCCATTTCTCATTCCCCGAAGTGTCGTTGACGTGTCGAACAATCGGCCTGACGAATTAGTTTCCGGCCGCGACGGGTGTTGTGTTGTCGGCATAGTAATGGAGCGGCGCGCTCTTGGCCGAAGCGAACTTCTTCTTCGCCTTGGCAAGCCAAGCCGTATATTCGTCCTCGCTCACCACCCGGAAGGCGATCGGCATATCGGCGTGATCCTCGCCGCAGAGTTCGGAGCACTGGCCGTAATAGACGCCCTCCCGGTCGGCCTTGAACCAAGTCTCGTTGAGGCGGCCGGGCACGGCATCGATACGGATGCCGAAGGACGGAACGGTGAAGCCATGGATGACGTCGGAGGAGGTCACCTGCACGAGCACCGTCTTGTTGACCGGGACGACGGCCTCGTTGTCGACGGAAAGCAGGCGAATATCACCCGGCTTCAGATCGCCCGGATCCTTGATGTAGGAATCGAAGCTGAAGCCGCCGCCTTGGTTGGCCGGATACTCATAGCTCCAATACCACTGGTGGCCGGTGACTTTCACCGTCATGTCGGAGGGCGGAATGATGAGCTGATGATCGAGCAGGCGGAAAGAAGGAACGGCGATCACCACCAGGATCATCACCGGAATCAGCGTCCAGGCCACTTCAAGGCCGGTGTTGTGGGTCAGCGCCGATGGCGTCGGATTGGCCTTCTCGTTGAACCGAAAGATGCAATAGAGAAGCAGCGCGGCAACGAACAGGCTGACCCCGATGATGATCGGCAGCACGATATCGTTGTGGAAAAAAGTCATTTCCCTAGCAATCGAGGTCACCGGCTCCTGCAGGCCGATTTCTCCCGGATCGGGATGACCGAATCCGGCCCAAGCGGGCGCGGTGCTAAAAGCCAAGCACGCGCCGGCAAGCGTCAAGCCGGTGCTGCAGTTCTTGGCCCTCCAGCCGGATCTGCGCAGAAATGTCATGTCGCTCCCCTGCCACGGCTCACCTTGATTCTGTTTCCGCCGCGGCGGCCGAGCAAT
>JBOHJJ010000203.1:0-5939 GCA_050728495.1 Methylovirgula sp. | reverse complement strand
GCAGCCGATGCTCGGCAGCGGCAATGGATGCCGGGGTTGGCTCATCATGCATGCGCGCCGCACGCGTCTCGGCGCTTTCGGGCCCGCTACGGGCAATGGCATCGATGCGAGCATCGACTGCGGCTTGTACTTTGTCGACCTCGGCACCGCACGGGGCCCCCAGCGCCGCATTGACGAACCAGAGCACGAGCACTGGCGAAACGAGAAGATCGATCAGTAAACGACGGTTTTGCATCGGATCGTAGCCGACAAAAGCGTCATGCGAGAGATCACGCCGGGCTCACATGAACCAATGCGCAATGGCGGGAGAGACGGGGCTCGAACCCGCGACCTCCGGCGTGACAGGCCGGCGCTCTAACCAGCTGAGCTACTCCCCCGCGTCCGTCGCGGAGATCCGCCCGATAAGGTAGGGGTCTTAGCAAGTCAAGCAAGAACCTAGAACTTCGACGATGCCAGATGGAAACGCGCGATCTCGGCACGCGACATGATGTGGATTCGATCCGAGGAAATGCGCTCGGCCAACGCGATAAGCTCCGGGTTTACGCCCATCGCCCAGGTGTAGCGTTCGAGAACGGCGGCCATCTCGCCGTTGTCGTAGCGGCGGTAGCGCACGACCGTCGAGCTATCCGGGTCGGCCGCGTCGACATAGCTGAACATACGATGGATTCCAACCAGGCTCTGCGGTGGAACGACCCGCTTTTTGGCGCCCATGAGCGCATAGACGCATGCCGAGAGACAGCGCGCCGCGACGAACTCGCTCAGCCGTCGATTGGCCGCTTCCGGATCGACGCGCCCGACGATCGCCGCCGCACCGATCCGGCGTAAAATTTTGCCGAACTCCATCGAGGCGAGCACTTTGCCGCCCGGCGAGTCCAGAAAGACGATCGCATGAAGATTGTTGGTTCCGACGTTTCGTTCGACAAACGAGAGGAAAGCGTTGGGAGTGTCGTTGGTGATCTCGCCTTCGGCCGAGATCACAACCGGACAGGCGTGACCGCAGCGGGCGTGATCGCCGATCGAGACCAGCCGAAAGGTCATCGCCTGCGCGTGCGCCGGATGCGGCGCAAAGCCAAGGACGAGGAGAATTCCCAACCCCAAGCAGGCGGCAGCCGCGCTCCAACGGTTGCCGCGCCTTCCACAGTGACGAACTTGGTTCATAAAACCGACCCTAGGCAGCGCTTCCGAAAACCCAAGATACCGTTTTGCGCAAATGACGCAATTGCAAATGGATCAAGGAAAAAGGGGAGGAGGCGATCGACCCGCTCTACCGGCGCACGCGCAACGATCGTTGCCCATGGTGGGCGGTGACGGACTCGAACCGCCGACCCTCTCGGTGTAAACGAGATGCTCTACCAACTGAGCTAACCGCCCTGTGGGAGCGGCAAGCTAAACGCCGGGCGTTTCCGGCATGCAACATAAAAATGCTGAACCCGGGCTGCGAGCCGGGTTCAACTTTACAAGCAGGATGAATGCCAATTTGCTAATGAGCGACGAGCCCCGGCACTTCTTCGTCGGGCGGCGGCGGCGCAATCGGCTTGCGCTCTTCTTCCCAGACGATCGGCACCGGGCGGCGCACCAAAGCTTCTCGCAAAACCTCATCCATACGCGAGACGGGAACGATTTCGAGCCCATTCTTCACGCCGTCCGGGATCTCGGCGAGATCTTTGGCATTGTCGGACGGGATCAGCACTTTCTTCAAGCCGCCGCGCAACGCCGCAAGCAGCTTTTCTTTGAGCCCGCCGATCGGCAGCACCCGGCCGCGCAGCGTGATCTCGCCGGTCATGGCGATATCGCGATGGATCGGGATGCCCGTCATCGTCGAGACGATGGCGGCCGCCATCGCCACACCCGCCGAAGGCCCGTCCTTCGGTGTCGCTCCTTCCGGTACATGCACGTGGATGTCGCGCCGATCGAAGAGCGGCGGTTCGATCCCGAAATCGACGGCGCGCGAGCGCACGTAAGAAGCGGCCGCCGAGATCGACTCCTTCATCACGTCGCGCAGGTTACCGGTCACCGTCATGCGGCCTTTGCCGGGCATCATCACGCCTTCGATTGTGAGCAGCTCGCCGCCGACTTCCGTCCAGGCGAGGCCGGTCACGACCCCGACCTGATCCTCGAGCTCCGCTTCGCCATAACGATAGCGCGGCACGCCGAGGAAATCGCCGATGTTCTCGTCGGTGACCGTCACCGAAAGCGTTTTGCCGGTGAGGATCTGCTTGACCGCCTTGCGCGAGAGGTTGGAGATCTCGCGCTCGAGGTTGCGGACGCCCGCCTCACGCGTGTAGCGGCGGATGATCGTCACGAGGCCGCTGCGCTCGATCTTCAATTCGACCGGCGCAAGCCCGTGCTTATGCAACGCCGCCGGAATCAGGTGGCGCTCGGCGATCTCGATCTTTTCATCCTCTGTGTAACCGGCGATGCGGATGATTTCCATGCGGTCCATCAACGGCGGCGGAATGCTGAGCGTATTCGCCGTCGTTACGAACATCACGTTCGAGAGGTCGTAATCGACCTCTAGGTAATGATCGTTGAACGCATGGTTCTGCTCCGGGTCGAGCACTTCCAGCAGCGCCGAAGACGGGTCGCCACGGAAATCCATGCCCATTTTGTCGATCTCGTCGAGCAGGAAGAGCGGATTGGACGTCTTCGCCTTGCGCATCGACTGAATGATCTTGCCGGGCATCGAGCCGATGTAGGTACGCCGATGCCCGCGGATCTCCGCTTCGTCGCGCACGCCGCCGAGCGACATACGGACGAATTCGCGTCCCGTCGCCTTGGCGATCGACTTGCCAAGCGAGGTCTTGCCAACGCCGGGCGGTCCGACGAGGCAAAGAATGGGCCCGGTGAGCTTGTTGGCGCGACTCTGCACGGCGAGATACTCGACGATCCGCTCCTTTACCTTATCGAGGCCGAAGTGGTCGCTGTCGAGCACCTCCTGCGCGATAGTCAGATCCTTCTTGATCTTACTCTTCTTGTTCCACGGAATGGCCAATAGCCAGTCGAGGTAGTTGCGCACGACAGTGGCTTCCGCCGACATTGGCGACATCTGCCGAAGTTTCTTCAGCTCGATAATGGCCTTGTCGCGCGCCTCCTTGGAGAGACGCGTCGACTTGATACGCTCCTCGATCTCGGAGAGGTCGTCTTTGCCTTCCTCGTCGCCGAGTTCCTTCTGGATCGCCTTCATCTGCTCGTTCAGATAGTACTCGCGTTGCGTCTTCTCCATCTGCCGCTTGACGCGCGTGCGGATCCGCTTCTCGACCTGCAGGATAGAGATTTCGCTTTCCATCAGCCCGAGACATTTTTCCAGCCGCTTGGCGACCGAGCTCGTCTCCAGCACCGATTGCTTATCGAGAATTTTAACGGCGAGATGCGACGCGACCGTATCGGCGAGCTTCGAATGATCCTCGATCTGGCTGACCGCGGCGATGACCTCCGGCGAAACCTTCTTGTTGAGCTTCACGTAGGATTCGAACTCAGCCACGACCGAGCGCGCCAAAGCCTCGACCTCGATCTTGTCGGTCGGCTCGTCGGCGCCGATCTCGGCCTCGGCCTCGTAAAATTCCGCGGTACGCGTATAGTTGTGCACGCGGGCGCGGACCTGACCCTCTACCAGAACCTTCACGGTGCCGTCGGGGAGTTTCAGGAGCTGCAGCACGGAAGCGAGCGTGCCCGTCTTGAAGATCGTGTCGGGGCTCGGATCGTCGTCGGCGGCATTGATCTGGGTCGCGAGCAGGATGAGCTTGTCGGCGCGCATCACCTCCTCGAGGGCGCGAATCGACTTCTCGCGGCCGACGAACAGCGGCACGATCATGTGCGGGAACACCACGATGTCGCGCAACGGCAGCACCGGATAGTTCTCGATCGTACCTGGCGGACTCAATTCGCGCTTCTGGTTGCTCATCATCCAATCCTATCTGAATATCCATTCATAACCGGGGTCCGAGCTTCGCCAGGACGGGCAGCGACTCTCGTGCTTGCCAGTTAACCTAACCGTTCGCCTTGGGAGATCGTACTCTGCGCCCTTCTTTGGGGCATTTTTTCCACCTTAAGATGGCGTTTGCCAGGGTGGCATTCAAGAAGCGGGCCGACGCGAGCCACCGTCGGCCGTTCGGGCAAGACTGTCTGGCGCGAAGCGGCGCCGCGCGGGGGCTTCTCAAGCCTTTTGGTGAGCCCCGTCGGCCGCGGCCTTCTGCGGGCCGCGGCCTGCCATCAGGCGCTGGTGGCGCTCTTCTCGGTTCGCTCGGCGTAGATATAGAGCGGCCGAGATTTTCCTTCGACCACGTCGGGGCCGATCACCACTTGTTCGACGCTTTCGAGGCCGGGCAACTCGAACATCGTATCGAGCAGGATCGCTTCCATGATCGAGCGTAGCCCACGCGCGCCGGTTTTGCGGTCGATCGCCTTCTTGGCGACGACGTTCAGCGCCTCATCTTGGAAGGTGAGCTCGGTGTTCTCCATCTCGAACAGACGCTGATACTGCTTTACGAGCGCATTCTTTGGTTCGACCAGGATCCGCTTCAATGCGTCCTCGTCGAGATCCTCGAGCGTGGCGATAACCGGCAACCGCCCCACGAACTCGGGGATGAGGCCGAATTTCAAGAGGTCTTCCGGTTCCACTTTACGCAGAATCTCGCCGGTGCGGCGTTCGTCGGGCGACTGAACCTTGGCACCGAAGCCTATCGAAGAGGAGGTGCCGCGCGCGGAGATGATCTTCTCAAGTCCGGCAAAGGCGCCGCCGCAGACGAACAGGATGTTGGTCGTGTCGACCTGCAGAAACTCCTGTTGCGGATGCTTGCGGCCGCCCTGCGGCGGCACAGAAGCAACAGTACCTTCCATGATCTTGAGCAGCGCCTGCTGCACGCCCTCGCCCGACACGTCGCGGGTGATCGACGGGTTCTCGGACTTCCGCGAGATCTTGTCCAGCTCGTCGATGTAAACGATCCCGTGCTCCGCGTTCACCACGTTGAAATCCGTGGCCTGCAGGAGCCGGACCAGGATGTTCTCGACGTCCTCGCCCACGTACCCCGCCTCGGTGAGGCAGGTCGCGTCGACGATCGCGAACGGCACCTTGAGAATCCGCGCCAGCGTCCGCGCGAGAAGGGTCTTGCCAGTCCCGGTCGGGCCGACCAGGAGGATGTTCGACTTCTCAAGCTCGACGTCGTCGACGGTGCTGCCGGAGTAGATCCGCTTGTAGTGGTTGTAGACCGCAACGCTCAGCGTCTTCTTGGCGCGATCCTGCCCCACGACGTAGTCGTCGAGGACCTTCTTGATTTCAGCCGGCTTGGGAAGCGAGCCCTTGGGCGCGCCTACGGCGTGATCGGTTTCCCCCTCGAGGATGTCGTTGCACAGCTTGACGCACTCGCTGCAGATGTAGACCGAGGGCCCGGACACGAGACGAGACACCTCGTCCTGGCCACGGCCGCAGAAGCTGCACCGGATGGGATGGGGAGAACTGACGCGCTTTTTCATGGTCGGGGTATCGAGTCTCCTAGCCTACCGTGACGGGTTCGGGTTTCTTGGTCAGCTCAAGCTTCGAGATCACCTTGTCCACGATCCGATAGGTCTTTGCCTCTTCGGCGGACATGAAGAAGTTCCGGTCGGTGTCATGCTCGATCTTTTCCAGCGGCTGATTCGTGTGCCGCACCAGAATCTTATTCAGTTCGGTCCGCAACGTGAGAATCTCTTTTGTGTAAATTTCGATGTCCGTGGCCTGCCCCTGGCTCCCGCCAAGAGGCTGGTGGATCATGATCCGCGAGTGCGGCAGGGCCGAGCGCTTGCCCGCCGCGCCGGCCGCCAAGAGGAGCGCCGCCATGCTGGCCGCCTGCCCCATGCAGATCGTCGCCACGTCGGACTTGATGAACTGCATGGTGTCGTAGATCGCGAGGCCGGCCGACACCACGCCGCCTGGCGAGTTGATGTAGAGGTTGATGTCCCGGTCC
>JBOHJJ010000202.1:0-12848 GCA_050728495.1 Methylovirgula sp. | reverse complement strand
GGGCGGAAAAGGGCATCGAACGGGCCCGCGCCGATTCGATCGGCATGCTCGCCACCGTCATGAATGCGCTTGCCATGGAACACGCCATCGAAAAGCAGGGCCAGTCGGCACGCGCCCTCTCCGCCGTGCCAATGCCGTCGATCTGCGAGCCCTACTCGCGCCAAGCCGCTCTGCACCATTTAGGCAAACACCGGATCGTCGTCCTCGCCGGCGGTACCGGCAATCCGTTTTTTACCACCGATACCGGCGCCGCGCTGCGCGCCGCCGAACTGTCCTGCGACGTGATTATGAAGGCAACGCACGTGGACGGCGTTTATTCCGCCGATCCCAAACGCGATCCCGGCGCCCGCCGCTTCGAGCTTTTGACGCACGACGAGGCGATCGCCAAGAACCTTGCCGTCATGGACACGGCGGCCTTCGCGCTGGCGCGCGAGACCAAGATTCCGATCCTTGTCTTTTCGATCCGGGAACCCGGCGCGATCTCCGCGGCGCTGCTTGGCAAGGGCAAATCGACGCTCGTCGTCCCCTAGCCCCCTGGTACGGCAGAATGACTTGGCCAGCGGCCGGAAATCACGTAGCAAATCGCCCGATTCTATGATGATATTCGGGCTGTAGCGAACCCGCCCCAACGCCAAATTTAAGGTTCCGGCCGCGGCGCATTGGTAGAAGAGCGCAAGTCGGCCTTTCATGGATGCCCTAGCCTGCGGCCCGCAAAGGCTCCTCCGGCGGAAGAAGGAATGAACGACGATTTCGACCTTTCCGAGCTAAAGCGGCGCATGCAGGGTGCGATCGCGCTGCTGCGCCAGGAGCTCGGAGGGCTGCGCACCGGACGCGCCTCGGCAAGCCTGATCGAGCCCCTTCACGTTGCGGCTTACGGGCAATCGATGCCGATCAATCAACTGGCGACGATCAGCGTGCCCGAGCCGCGTATGCTCTCGGTTCAGGTTTGGGACAAGGGTCTCCTCGGCGCCATCGAACGGGCGATCCGCGATTCCGATCTCGGGTTGTCACCCGTTGCCGAAGGCCAGGTGCTGAGGATCCGCATTCCCGAACTCAACGAGCAACGCCGAAAGGAGATGGTCAAGATCGCGCATAAATACACTGAGGAGGCGCGCGTCGCGGTTCGCCATGTCCGTCGCGACGGGATCGACGCCTTGAAGAGACTGTTGAAGGAAAAGCGCGTCAGCGAAGACGACGAAAAGCGTCACGAATCCGAGGTGCAAAAAGCGACCGATCAGCACATCGCCGAAATTGACCTCGCTTTGGCGACGAAAGAAAGGGAAATTATGCAGGTTTAGACGGCGCTTTGCCGCCGCAACCTCGCGAAGACGTAAATGCGATTGAACCTGGTATCGCTTCTGCGGGCGCCTGCATGCAAAGCGCACCAGGCGGTGCGATCGCCGCCAAACCGGCTTCTTCGGACCGCGGCTGAGAAAGATGCGGAACATGATCAAGACAAACGCCGCAGTAAAGTCCACTGAATGGCCTGGGCGGGTCCCAATCCACGTCGGCATCATTATGGATGGTAACGGCCGTTGGGCCTTGAACCGGGGACTGCCGCGCATCGCAGGCCACCAACGTGGCCTCGAGGCCTTGCGCGTGACGGTTCGCGCCGCGATCGAGTTCGGGCTGCGCTATCTCACCGTCTATAGCTTCTCGGCCGAGAATTGGAGCCGGCCCGCCGAAGAGATCAGCGACCTCATGGGCCTTCTCAAGCGCTTCGTTCGCAACGATCTCGCCGAGCTGCTAAAGGCCGGCGTCAAAATCAAGGTGATCGGCGACCGCAAAAATCTCAATCCGGACATCCTGGCGCTTTTGCAGGAAGCTGAGGCGGCAACGTGCAGCAACGCGCGTCTCAACCTCGTCGTCGCCTTCAACTATGGGAGCCGCCAGGAGATCGCCGCTGCGGCGCGCGTGATGGCCGCGAAAGTAGCCGCGGGCCTGATCGATGCCACAGAAATCGACGCGGACATGCTGACGCAACATCTCGATACTGCCGGCATTCCCGACCCCGATCTCATCATTCGCACCTCCGGCGAGCAGCGGCTTTCGAATTTCCTGATGTGGCAGGCGGCCTATAGCGAGTTCGTGTTCCTGCCGGTCCTTTGGCCGGACTTCGACCGTCAGGCTCTGGCTGATGCACTTGCGCAGTTCTCGGCGCGCGAGCGCCGGTTCGGTGGCGTGACCTTGTCTCGCGCGGGTGCTAAGGTTGGCGGATGATAGAACCCGCCGAGGCGCCGAAGCTACGGCCCGATGATGGTGCAATCGAGGGCGGCCCGCCAAGCCTCGCGGCGCGCCTTACCGATTTGGGACCGCGCCTGGGTTCCTCGGCGATCTTGGTCGCAATTGCAATTTTCAGCCTTCGAGTAGGCGGCGGGTTGTTCGTTCTTGTATGGCTCGCGGCGGCGCTCATCGTGCACTTCGAATGGCAGCGGATCACTGGCGGCGCGCGACAGGCGACGCGGCTTGCGATCGGCTCCGGGGCGCTGGTGACCGCGGCGATTCTGGTCAGCACGATCAGCGCCAATTTGGCGGCGCTCACGATCGGTCTTGCGGCGCTCGCCGCGGGCGGCTCCGCGGATCCGGGCCGGCGCGGTTGGTCGGGGATGGGCGTCCTCTATGCCGGTAGCCTGATCATCGCGGTCGTGACGTTGCGCATGTCATTTCCGTTTGGGCCACGGGCGATCGCCTGGTTATTTGCGGTCGTCTGGGGCACGGATATCGTCGCTTATTTCGCTGGACGGCTGATCGGCGGCCCGAAGTTTCTGCCGCAGATCTCGCCGTCCAAGACTTGGGCCGGCACGGCTTTGGGAATCGTCGGCGGGGCTTTGATCGGTTCCTTGTTCTTGGCGCTCGCCGCCCGGCTTACCCGGCTCGAGACGCCGGCGCCGAATTTTGCGCCTTTCCTTTTGGGCCTTGCTACGGCTGCCGTGGCGCAGGCCGGCGATCTCTTCGAATCCTGGATGAAGCGCCGCTTCGGCGCCAAGGATTCGAGCAATTTCATTCCCGGGCACGGCGGGCTCATGGATCGCCTCGACGGGTTCATCGCCGCCGCCGTCTGGGCCGCGTGTCTCGGCGCCATGCGCGGCTTTCCGTCGTCGGCCGAGGGCCTGTTTCACTGGATGTGAGTGGCATGCCACACGCAGAACGTAAGCCCGATCCGGGATACGAAGCCGCGCCACGCTCCGTCGTCATCCTCGGCGCGACCGGGTCGATCGGCAAGTCCACCGCCGACATCATTGTCGGCGCGAACGGCGTGTTGCGCGTCACGGCGGTTGTTGGGGGGCGCGATCCGATCGCGCTCGCACGGGTAGCACGCGATCTCGGCGCCAAATTCGCGGCCTTGGCGGACCCTGGGGGCTACGCCGAATTAAAACAGGCCTTAGCCGGCACAGGTATCAAACCGGCGGCCGGGCGCGCCGCGGTCATTGAGGCGGCGCTGCATCCGGCCGAGATCGTGATGGCGGCGATCACCGGCACGGCCGGAGTCGAGCCGACTTTCGCAGCACTTTCGGCCGGACGCAGCATAGCGCTCGCCAACAAAGAATGCCTGGTCTGTGCGGGTCCGGCGTTTATCCACCAGGCGGTCTCGCTTGGCACGCGCCTTTTGCCGGTCGACAGCGAACATAACGCCATTTTTCAGGCGCTTGGGGCCGCCGATCCGGAAACCGTAGAAAAAATCACGCTCACGGCCTCCGGCGGCCCGTTCCGTACTTGGACGGCCGAAGCCATCGCCAAGGCGACGCCGGAACAAGCCTTGCGACATCCCAATTGGTCGATGGGACCAAAGGTGACGATCGATTCCGCCGGCCTGATGAACAAAGGCCTGGAACTTATCGAGGCACATCATCTGTTTGGCATCGAGGCGGAGCGCCTCCAAGTCCTCGTCCATCCGCAATCGATCGTTCACGGCTTGGTTTCGTTTCGCGACGGGGCGGTGAGTGCCGGCTTGGCGGCGCCCGACATGCGCGTACCGATTGCCCATTGCCTGTTCTATCCGAAGCGGCAGAAGACGGCGGCGCGCCGCTTGGATCTCACGGAAATCGGCCAATTGAGCTTCGAACGGCCGGATTTTGAACGGTTCCCGGCTCTGCGATTGGCGCTTGATTGCCTGCGGCAAGGCCGCGGCCTGCCGACCGTGCTCAATGCCGCCAACGAGGTGGCTGTCGAGGCGTTTCTCAACCGGCGGATTGCCTTTGGCGATATCGCCCGCCTAGTGGAGCGCTGCTGCGATGCCGCCCTCAGCGAGAATGTGACGCGTGAACCCCAATCTGTAGAGGACGCGCTCGCCATTGACCATATCGCCAGAGAAAGGGCGCGGGCCCTCTTGGCGCAGCCGTTGGGTTCCGGCATGTTAACGATTCGCTAACCAAACCTGACCGTTGCGCGCGGCGCCCCGGCCGGGTCCTCCGTCCCCCCAAAGCGACTGCCCTGGAGACCAGATCAATGTTATTTTCCAGCGAGTTCGCGTCGGTCTTTGGGGCGATCGTGCCGTTCCTCTTCGTCCTCAGCATCGTGATCTTCTTCCATGAGCTCGGACACTTTCTCGTCGGGCGCATGTGCGGCGTGCGAATCGATGCGTTCTCGCTCGGCTTCGGACCGGAAGTCGCAGCTTTCGTCGATCGCAAAGGAACGCGCTGGCGCATCGGCATTTTGCCGCTCGGCGGCTACGTGAAATTCCATGGCGACCCCAATGGCGCATCGCTGAGCGATGCCGCCGCCGTTGCCGCTATGCCGGAAGCGGAGAAATCGACCACCTTCCTCGCGCAAAAGGTATGGAAACGAGCGGTCATCGTCGCCGCCGGTCCGATTGCCAATTTCATTCTCGCGATCGTGATCTTTACCGGCATCTATTTCGTGCATGGGCGCGGCATTCTGGTTCCGGAGATCGACAAAGTCATGCCCGGGAGCGCGGCGCAAGCAGCCGGATTTGTACCGGGGGACATTGTCGTTTCGATCGATGGCGCCAAGATCGAAAGCTTTGAGGACATGCAGCGAATCGTGCAGACCTCGAGCGATACGCCGCTATCCTTTGTGGTCGAGCGGCATGGACACGCACTTACTCTCGTTGCAACGCCGCGCCGACGCGACGTGACGAACCCGCTCGGCACCTCGCGGGTTGGCGTCCTCGGAGTCGAAGCCAACGCCAGCGCGGCAAACTGGCACATACAGCGTTATGGGATTGTTGATTCGGCGAAGCTCGCCACCAACCAGACCTGGTTCATCATTGAGCAGACGGGATCCTATGCCGGTCGCATGATCACGGGACGAGAATCCACCGATGAATTGTCGGGGCCGATTCGCATCGCGGAAGTCTCCGGCCAGATGGCCAAAATCGGGCTTGCGGCGCTTCTCAATCTTGCCGCTGTTTTGTCAATATCGGTTGGAATCCTCAATCTTCTGCCGATCCCGCTCCTCGATGGCGGCCACCTCTTCTATTATGCCGTCGAAGCGGTACGCGGAAAGGCGCTCAACGAGAGGATTCAACAGGTCGGGTTCAAGATCGGGTTGACCTTGGTGGTCGGGCTCATGATCCTCGCCACCTACAACGACATTTTACGTCTGTCCAAATGAGCCTTTCGACCTCATCGGGGCGGAATCGGCGAAAGGACATTGTGGCGGGGGAATCGGGGCGCAGCCGGTCGCGCAACTAGTGGCTTGCATCGGGAAGCGTGTCTTACTCGTCACGCGGCCGCGAAAATCGCGGACTGCCCGGCAAAGTCCATTTGCAGCGTGCCGCAAACCTTGTAGAAGCGGAACCGGGGGTGTGCATGGTCGGCGGCAAAAAAGCGCTGACAAAACAACAGTGCGGCTCGCAAGCCCCGTCCGATTCCCGGACACGAGTCCGGTATTGCAAACGCCGGCGTTCGACCGGAGCAGATCGTGGATGCCGCGCGGAGGGGGTTCGCAAAATTCCCTTGCCGTGCGGCGGAAACCAGAGCGAGAGATTCGGGGACCGGGCGTAGATGCGCTTTGATCGGGGTCATTTGTTTCGGTGGCTTCTCGCCGTCCTGCTCGTGGCGCCGTTTCTTGCAACGGCACCGGCGCGGGCGGCGGGCGTCGAGGTCGAGGGAAATCACCGGGTCGATTCCGAGACGATCGGGTCCTACTTCACCGGGTCCGATCCGGCGGCCGTCAACCAAGGCGTCAAGAATCTCTACGCGACCGGCCAATTCTCCGACATCCAAGTCATTCACGCCGGCGGCCACGTCATCATCCGCGTCAAGGAGAACATTCTGATCAACCGTGTTGTCTTTGAGGGCAACAGCAAGATCAAAACCGCCCAACTGACGTCCGCAATCCAGTCGAAAACGCACGGCCCCTTCAGCCAGACGATCGTCGATGCCGACATCGAGCGCATCAAGGACATGTATCGCCGTGCCGGCCAAGCGGCGGCCACCGTCACCGATCGGATCGTCAATCTCCCCAACGGGAGGGTCGACGTCGTCTTCCATATCGATGAGGGCGCCAAGACCGGGGTGAAATCGATCGTCTTCGTCGGCAATCACGCTTTCTCTTCCGCGAAGCTGCGGGATCTCATGCAGACGACGGAGATGAACTGGCTGTCGTTCTTCAAGACGTCGGACGTCTACGATCCGGACAGATTGGCCTCCGACCTCGAGCTCATCCGCCGTTTCTATCTCAAGAACGGCTATGCCGATTTCCGCATCGTCGGCTCGGACGCGCAATACGACCCAAAGCAGAAGGGCTACATCATCACGATCACGGTCGAGGAGGGCCTCCAGTATAGGGTCGCCAGCACCGAGATCGAGTCGCACATTGCCGGTATCGACGGCGCCTCGTTACGCTCGACGATGCGCGTCGTTCCGGGACAAATCTACAACGGCGATCTTGTCCAGAAGACGACGGAAGCCATCACCCTCGAGCTCGACAAGCGTGGCTACGTCTTCTCGCAAGTGCATCCGCGCGGCGACCGCGATCAGGCGACCCGAACGGTGCGAATCGTCTTCGTCATCGATCAAGGCCCGCGGGTTTATATCGAACGCATCGAGATCCGCGGCAACACGCGGACGCGCGATTACGTCATCCGCCGGGAATTCGACATTAGCGAGGGCGACCCCTACAACAAGGTGCTGATCGATCGCGCTGAGCGTCGGCTCAACAATCTCGGCTTCTTCAAAAAGGTCACGATTACCAACGAGCCGGGTTCGGCTCCCGACCGGGTCGTGGTGGTGGTTACCGTCGAGGATCAGCCGACCGGCCAGTTCTCGGTTTCGGGCGGTTACTCGACCGCGGAGGGAATCATTGGCGAAGTCGCGGTGCAAGAGAGCAATTTCATGGGCCGCGGCCAGTTTGCGCGGTTATCGGTCATGCTCGGCCAATATGCCGAGGGCGTTACGTTGTCGTTCACCGAGCCGTACTTCCTCGGCCATCGCCTCGCGGCGGGATTCGACCTCTTCGCCAAGAACAGCATGGTTTCGGAATACGCGTTCTACAACGACTTCATGGTAGGCGGCACGCTGCGCTTCGGTCTGCCGGTGACCGATGAAATCACTTTCTCGCCGCGGTATTCGCTCTACTCGTCGTATATTTCGATCCCCAACAACGCGACCTTCCCCTACAACGATTGTGCTAGCCCGATCGAGGGCGTCACACCTCAAAATTCGGCGGCGGGAACCGCGATACCCAACCAGCCACTGGCGAGCGCGGGCTACAACTGCTTGTCGAACGGCGAGGCCTCGCTCGCCTTGAAGCAAGCCGCGGGAACGACGATCACCTCGATGCCCGGCTACGTGTTGTCGTATAATTCGCTCGACAATCTCAAAAATCCGACGGACGGCATTCATGCCGAGCTGCATCAAGATTTCGCCGGCGCCGGCGGCTCTGAGCATTACATCCGCTCGACCGCCGATTTCCGCTACTATCACGAACTTTATTCGGATCTCGACATCGTCGGTCTCGTGCATCTGCAGGGTGGCATACTGAATTCCTATGGCAACAATCAGCTCCGCATCATCGATAACTTCAATCTGGGCCCGAGCCTGGTGCGCGGATTTGCGCCGTTCGGTCTGGGACCGCGCGACGTGTCTCCAGGCCTCGACCCGGGCGGCAACCCGCTCGGTGGCACCAAATATTGGGGCGCCTCGATCGAGAGCGACTTCCCCATTTGGGGCGTGCCGAAAGAGCTCGGCTTGAAGGGCGGCATTTTCGCCGATGCAGGCGCCGTGTGGGGCTACGAGGGACAAACCAATTTTGCCGGCCCGAACGGTGCGGCTTGTCCGACCTGCGGGGTTATCCTCTACAATCAGCCCCCCTATTTCACGCAGGGCAATACGATCACGATCGGCGGCGACTCGACCGATATACGCACTTCCATCGGCGTTTCGCTGATTTGGCAATCGCCGATGGGCCCCATCCGGTTTGATTTCGCCAAAGCGATCACCAAGAACCAATGGGACCAGACGCAGATCTTCAATTTCACCGGCGGCACAACCTTCTGACCGACGGATCGTGCGGCAAGCCTCGCTGGCGCGGGCCAAGCGCGAGCCTGCGAATTGCAGTTCCGTGCCTGCGCAATGAGGTATAAGCCTTCTCGTCCCAAGAAACGGGACGATCCGCAGTCTCATGAGCGATCCGATTTTCTTTCGTCCGGCGCTTCGCCCGACTCTGGCCGATGTCGTCGCTTGGACCGGCGCCTCGGCGCCTCCCGGCGCCAGACTCGACATGCAGGTCGAAAACCTCGCGCCGCTCGATGAAGCCGGGGCGGCGAGCCTGACCTTTTTCGATCATCCCCGAGATCTCGACGCTTTGCGCACGACGGCGGCGCTGGCGTCTTTACTTGCGCCGCGCTTTGCGGCGTATCTGCCCAAGACCACTCTGGCGCTCGTGACCGATTGCCCATATCGCGGCTTCGCGCTCGTCCTGGCGCGGCTTTATCCGGAGGCGTTGCGGGTCGGCACGCTGTTCGGATCGAATGGAATAAGCCCCGGCGCTTCGGTCCATTCCGAGGCGCGGCTCGAGCCGGAGGTGATCGTCGATCCCGGCGCCATCATCGGTCCCAAAGCCGAGATCGGGTCCGGGTCGATCGTCGGCGCCAATGTCGTCATTGGACCCGGCGTCAAGATCGGACGCGGCGCTTCGATTGGACCGGGCGCACGCATTGCGAATGCGCTGATCGGCAATCGGGTCGTGATCCATGCCGGCGTGGCGATCGGTCAGGACGGTTTCGGCTTTGTCGTCGGGTCCGCAAGTCACACGAAAGTACCGCAGATCGGCCGCGTCATCATTCAGGACGAAGTCGAGATCGGCGCAAACTCGGCGATCGACCGCGGCGCGATGCGCGACACGGTGATCGGCGAAGGCAGCAAGATCGACAATCTGGTGCACATCGCCCCTGACGTTCGTATCGGCCGGCATTGTCTCGTCGCGGCGCAAGCCGGCATTTCGGGATCCACGGAACTCGGCGATTTCGTCGGCGTCGGCGGCCAGGCCGGACTTGTCGGCCATCTCCAGATCGGTGTCGGCGCGCAGATCGCCGCCCAAGCGGGCGTCACTCGCGATGCGCCGGAGAACGCGCGGCTTGCCGGAACCCCGTCGCGCTCTTCCCGCACCTGGTTGCGCGGCCAAGCGGCGCTCGACAAACTGGTCGGGCCGCGGGTGCGTAAACGCCGCCCCCAAGATAAGGAGCGTTGATGGACGAGCAGATTGCGCAGACGCTCGAGACGTTCGACATCCAGCGGCTCCTCAAATCGCTGCCGCATCGCTATCCGTTTCTGATGGTCGACCGGATCATCGAAGCGAAGGGCGATGATTCCTGCATCGGCATCAAGAACGTCAGCGCGAACGAACCGCAATTCCAGGGGCATTTTCCGGAACGGCCGGTGATGCCGGGCGTGTTGCTCATCGAGGGCATGGCACAGACCGCGGGCGTGCTCTGCATCAACGCGGTCGGGCGTCCGGCGCTCGTCTATTTCATGACGATCGACAAGGCGAAATTCCGCAAGCCGGTCATACCCGGCGACCGGGTCGAGTTCCGCATGACGAAGCTCAATCGCCGCCGCACCGTGTGGCGCTACAGCGGGCGCGCGCTCGTCGAGGGTCAGCTCGTCTGTGAGGCGGAAATCTCGGCGATGCTGGTCTTGGACGGCGCCGGCACCGCGGCTAACGACCCATGAGCCGCCCGCGCCTAATGCGCGAAGAAGAAAGAAAGCGCGCCTACTGCAAGCTCGAGACGACGGGCTTGGAGATGATCGAAACCCAGATGTTGGGGTTTTCCTGCGACTGGCGCTTCAGGAACTGATAGCCGGTCGCCTCCCAAGGCCGGATGTCGTCGGAAAGATTGTCGAGGATGAATTCGCCGCGGTCGGTCTTGACCGTCAAGATCGTGTGACCTTCGCCGTTGAGATCGCGGACGATCGTCATCAGCAGCGCTTGCCGCGGCAGCCCTGCGGCGATCAATTCCCGACGCTTCTCGAGCGCGTAGATCTTACAATCGCCCTTGCCGTCCTTCGGATAATCCCAATGATCGAGGATCGTCCCCCAATGCGCCAGGTTCGAAATCGGTGTGATCGCATGGTTCACGCGCCGGTTGATCTCGTTGAGGATTTGCCAAGCCTCGGAAGTGAGCTTCTCGTCGACGGCCGGAAGGACGGGTTGATTGCATTCCTGCGGCTCTCGGGTGCAGAAATCGAGCCAGCCATAAGGCACGGAGGTTTGGGCGCCGAGCATGGCGTCGGTTGCGCGCGGTTCGTCGATCCCACCCGCGGCGGCGCCGATGCCGAATGCCGTCGCGATCACGAATGATGCGAGTATCGTACGATAAAGCGTCCCCAGGCGCATCGAAAGGTTCCCGTGTCCGTGCACGGGGCCTTTCCCCGCGCCACAACGGGGGCGAATGTGCCAAAGGGCATTTGTCGAGTTCGGAAGCCAAAAGCTAAACTTTTATCGAACCGAGCCCGTTGCGCTTTGCGCGCCGATCTCGGTGAATCATAGGTTGCGCGCAACGGCCTCGGGTGAACGAACCGTTGCGAAGGAGCGTTTCGGATGTGTTGCTCGGTGAAGGAACCGTTGCGCAGCGCAGTGAACGATAAGTTGCGCACCGCAAAAGGTCGTGAATGATGCGTGAACGCGCCCGGGGAGCCGCCGAGCGCCTAGGCCGGGTTCGTTCGCTTGCCTGTCGCTACGAAGAGCGGAAGCGAGATGGGGAGTGGGTTGCATGATCCGAGCCGTTCGCGTGCATGAAGTCGGATCGCCCGAGGTCATGCGGATCGAGGAAATCGAACTGCCGCCGCCGGGGGCAGACGAGGTTCTCGTGCGCAATCATGCGGTGGGGGTGAACTTTATCGACGTATATTTTCGCAGCGGGCATTACGCCGCGCCGCAGACGCCGTTTGTGCTTGGCAATGAAGCGGCCGGCGAGATCGCCGAATTGGGTAAAGACGTACGCGGCTTCAAAGTGGGCGATCGGGTGGCCTATTTGGCGAACCTCGGTTACGCTGAGGCGCGGATCGTGCCCACCGAGCGGCTCATCGCATTGCCGAAATCGGTTTCTTACGAGACCGGCGCGGCGATGCTCCTTAAAGGCCTTACCGCCCAATATCTGCTGCGCCAGACGTACAAGGTGAGGAAAGACGACAGAGTTCTCGTGCATGCCGCGGCCGGCGGTACGGGGCTCATCCTCTGCCAATGGGCAAGTGCGCTCGGAGCGCGAGTGATCGGCACGGTCGGCTCCGCCGAGAAGGCCGAACTCGCCAAGAAAGCCGGCGCAAAGGACATCATTCTCTACCGCGAAGAAGATTTCGCGGCGCGCGTGAAAGAGATCACCAAAGGCAAGCTCTGCGACGTCGTCTACGACGGGGTAGGGAAGGCGACCTTCCCGGCTTCGCTCGACTGCCTACGTCCGTTCGGCATGTTCGTGAGCTTCGGTTCGGCATCGGGGGCGATTGAGGCCTTCGATCTCCGGCTGCTCGCGCGGAAGGGCTCTCTCTACGCAACCCGCCCGACGCTGAACACCCACACGGCCGATCCGCAAGACCTGCGGAAGATGGCACGCGATCTCATCCGCGTGGTCAAGAAGGGCACCGTAGATATTCCCATCACGACGTATCCGCTCAAGGACGTCGTAGCGATACACCGCGCGCTTGAGGCGCGACAGACAACGGGGTCGATCGTTCTCGTGCCCTGAGCGGGCCTTGCGTCATTGCGCGCAAGAACGTGACCGAATGCATAGGGGAATAAGCTCTAGCCGCCTTTCAGCCTCTTGTTGCATTCGCTGTAGTAGCCGTCGCCTTTTTCGATCCACCTCAAGCCGCCGTTGGAATTGCTGGCCTTGTTGGCGTGGTATTGATCGAGGCAGGTGTGAAAGCGCTGTTTGGCCGGCGTTTGGCTGGAATATTTAGTGGAAATTCCGGTCGGAAAGACCACCGGCCCGCTCGCCATAGGCGCCGGCGTCGAAGGAGCTGAGGTCTTCTCCTCCTTTTTCCGTCGGTGCTTCTCGGGAGCGGTGGCCTCGGTTGCTGGCGGAGGCGTGGATGGTGCCGCGCTGCTCGCCGGCGCCGCGGCGGGCGCGCCTTTCAGCTCGGCGGCGCATTGTTTGTAGAACTGGTTCCAACTCTCGCCGTTCAGCGAATTCGCCGTTTTGGCCGCCCGGTATTTTACGCTGCATTGTTTTTGGATGGATTCGGCGCGCCCTTCGCTTGCAAGCGAGAGGCAGGCGATCAACGCCACCAACGCCACTCCCGGCCGCCAGATAAATCGAACCATGACTGCCCCTCCTGATCCCCGACTGCCCAGGCGGCGATTTCGCCCGGTCGCCTGCCGGCTTCGTGGCTTGCCGCTCATCGCATGGCGTAACCGATCTAAGCAGCGATCCATGATCCGGTCAATTG
>JBOHJJ010000201.1:0-4395 GCA_050728495.1 Methylovirgula sp. | reverse complement strand
TCGTCGAGCAGATCGCGGTCGATCGTCGTGCCGCTCAACAACGCGACTCTGCGCTCCCATCTATGCCGATCGGCGTTGAGATTCGTCAAATTCGCGCGCAAGCTCGCGATCTGGCGCTCGTAAATCTCGTTGGTCTTAAGACCACGATCGTCGTTGGCCGCATGCCAAATGAAATAGGCATCGGCGGCGCCCGAAAAGGCGTAGAGCAGCAGTGGAAAAACAACGGCGCGAAGCCGCCTGCGAACGACCATTCGGCGAGCCTCACCGATTGCGGTTAGCGATCGATTAAGGACGCGCGAAGCGGCGCTTGGCTACGGGGACATCTACGCCAGCCGCTTGAAGGCGCCGCGCCCGGCATAGCGCGCTTCTTTGCCGAGCTCCTCTTCGATCCGAATCAATTGGTTGTACTTGGCAAGCCGGTCGGAGCGGGCCAGCGAGCCGGTTTTGATCTGCCCGGCATTGGTCGCGACGACGAGGTCGGCGATGGTCGAATCTTCGGTCTCTCCAGAGCGATGCGAGAACACCGTGGTATAGCCGGCGCGCTGCGCCAGTTCGACCGCGGCAAGCGTCTCGGTCAGCGTGCCGATCTGGTTCACCTTGATGAGCACCGAATTGGCGACGCCCTTGGCGATTCCTTCGGCGATCTTCTCTACGTTGGTGACGAAATTGTCGTCGCCTACGAGCTGGTATTTGTCGCCGATGAGATCGGTGAGGATCTTCCACCCCTTCCAATCGTCTTCCGCCATGCCGTCTTCGATGTCGATGATTGGATAGGTGGCGGCGAGCTTGGCGAGGTAACGCGCCTGTTCCTCGATCGAGCGGGTCTTGCCTTCGCCTTTGTAGACGTATTTGCCATCATGGAAGAATTCGCTCGCGGCGGGATCGATGCCGAGCGCGATGTCCGTGCCGGGTTTGAAGCCCGCCCCTTCGATCGCCTTCAACACGAAGTCGAGCGCCGCCTCGGCAGACGGTAGATTGGGCGCGAAGCCGCCTTCGTCTCCGACGTTGGTATTGAGGCCGGCCTTTTTGAGCGTGCCCTTGAGGTAGTGGAGGACTTCCGCGCCCCAGCGAACCGCCTCTCGAATTGACGGCGCGCCGAGTGGCAGAATCAAGAATTCCTGGAAGTCGATCGGATTGTCGGCGTGCACGCCGCCGTTCAGGATGTTCATGTGCGGAACCGGCAGCACGCGCGCCGTCACGCCGCCGACGTAACGGTAGAGCGGCAGGCTGCTCGCGTCGGCCGCGGCCTTGGCGACAGCCAGCGACACACCGAGAATGGCGTTGGCGCCCAGCCTTGCTTTGTTGGGCGTGCCGTCGAGCTTGATCAAGGCGTCGTCGATGCCGACTTGGTCCTCGGCATCCATGCCGCCGAGCGCGTCGAAAATGTCGCGATCGACCGCCTCGACGGCTTTCAACACGCCCTTGCCGCCGAACCTCGATTTATCGCCGTCGCGCAATTCGACGGCCTCGAGCGTGCCCGTCGAGGCGCCAGAGGGCACGGCCGCCCGCCCGAACGAACCGTCTTCGAGCGTCACGTCAACCTCGATGGTTGGGTTGCCGCGGCTATCCAAAATTTCACGGGCGGCGATGTCCACGATCGCAGTCATCTTATGTCCTTTCGACTGAACTCGGCTCGGTTTCTACGCTGAAGCGCGCGACGAAAAAAGGGGCAGAGGCACGGATAGGCGCCCAGTCGTCCATGCGTGACGATTCGAAACAGGCATCGGGCCGCCGGCGGGTTGTATTCGGGCAAACCTCGAGTTCCTTTTCAGGCAGGCGCTCCTTGGACCTGTGGCGTCGCGGCATGCGCCTGGCGGGCGCGGCGCGCCTCGTAGGTCGCAAGATGCGCGGCGACGATCCGCAAGATTGGGCTTGTACCCGTGCTCCCCCGGGCCAGCAGATCGCCGACGATCTGTTTGGCTTCGACCGGCGCGCCGCGTTCGATGTCACGAAACATCGAGGCCGTGAAGTCCGATCCGGCTGCTGTCAGCATGGCGCGACCAGCATGCATCACGGATTGGCGCGGCCGAAATCCGTGTTTCGCCGCGATTGCCGCGCATTCGTCGAGGAGCGCCGTTGCAAGATCGGCGGCGCCGGCGGCGACAATGTCGCCGACCGTGCCGCGCAGCAGCGATGTAATCCCGGCGGCGGCCGCGATGAACAGCCATTTTTCCCACATCGCGTACAGGATATCGTCGCTCAGTCGAACGTCGAAACGAGCCCCTTCGAGCGCCGCCGCGATTGCCGCGGCGCGCGGCGAGCCCCGGCCGTCCAATTCGCCGAACGTCAGTTCGTGGAAATCGCTGAGGTGCAATATCCGACCCTCCGAATCGAGCGCCGCCGAGATCTTGCATTCGCCGCCGAGCACGGCAGCGGCCCCAAACCGCGCCGACAGCGCATCGATATGCGCCATGCCGTTGAGCAGAGGCAGGATCGCCGTATTGAGTCCGGCGGCGGGCGCGAAGGACTGCATCGCGCCGGCAAGATCGAATGCCTTGCAGCTTAAAAGGATCAGATCATAGCCCGCCTGCAACGCCGGCGCGGAGATAACGGGCGGCGCCGGCCGGGTGAAATCGCCGCGCGGGCTTTTGATGACAAGGCCGGTCCTGGCAAGCTCCTTAGCGCGGCGTTCGCGCACCAGAAAGGTTACGTCGCGTCCCGCCTGCAGAAGCCGGCCGCCGAAATAGCCGCCGATGGCGCCTGCGCCGACCACAAGAATACGCATTTGGCCTCCTTTCGCCGCTTAATGCCATATGGCGAGCGCCCCGCGCCGCGTCGATCGTTCTTGACATAAGAGTATATGCATGCATATAAGCGCATGTGCACTTAGTTTCGCAGGGAGACTTGGAATTGAGGAGACCCGGAATGAGGTCAGTTCAAATCGTGCCGAAGATAGAGGACTGCAACTGCCTTGCTGTCCGCCAGGCGGCGCGGCACGTGACGCAGTTCTACGATCGGTTCCTGGCGCCGATAGGGCTGCGCACGACCCAATATTCGATCCTCGGCAAGCTCAAACGAGCCGGCGCGATGACGATCAACACGCTGGCGGCCGAGCTCGTCATGGACCGCACGACCTTGGGCCGCAACATCCTTCCGCTGCAGCGCGAAGGCCTGGTCGCCGTCCGCCCCGGCAAGACCGATCGGCGCAGCAAAGAGCTGCAACTGACCGAGCTCGGCCGCGCGCGCTACGAGGCCGGGGCCGAGCGCTGGCTGGAGGCGCAGCATCAATTCGAAGCGACGTTCGGCGACAAGCGCACCGCGGAACTGCGCGCCCTTCTGCGCGCAGTCGCGGCAACCGAGCTTGGCGCCGCCGAAGCCACGAACTGAATTTCCGCCGAATTGGTGAAACGATCATGGCCGACATCGCGCTCGAACGTGACACGGCGCTCGCTCGGCCCAAACGAGATCTGAAACGGCAGATGCGGCGGCTGGCGCTCGTCGGCGGGTTCCTCGCTGCGGCTCTGGGAGCGGCGTGGTACGGCGAAGATTGGTGGATTGAGGGGCGGTTCATCGAGACCACCGACGATGCCTATGTCGGCGGTGACATCACCGTAATCGCCCCGAAAGTGTCGGGGTTCATCGCGAGGATCGCTGTTTCCGACAACCAGGCCGTCCACGCCGGCGATCTTCTGATCAAGCTCGACGACCGCGACTATCGCGCAGCCCTGGCCAAGGCGCAGGCTGCCGTCGCGGCCGAACAGGCGAAGCTCGCCAATCTCGATGCCGAACGCCGCCTCCAAGAGGCGATGATTGCGCAGGCGCAAGCCGGCATCGTCACCGCCGATGCCGAGACCGACCGCGCCCGCTTCGACCAAGCCCGCTACCGGCAGCTTTCGGCGCGCGCCGACGCTTCGCTGCAGACGTTCCAACGCGCCGACGCCGACTATAAGCAGGCCGTGGCCGAAGGCGAAAAGGCGGCCGCCGTGCTGCTCGCGGCGCAACGCGAGATCGACGTCATCGCCACCGAAAAGAACCAAGCATGGGCGGCTCTGGCTGCGGCGACCGCCGACCGCGACCTCGCGGCGCTACGTCTGAGCTACACCGAATTACGCGCCCCCATCGACGGCACGGTTGGCAACCGCAGCGCCGAAGTAGGCTCGTTCGCCGCAATCGGCGCCGGCCTCATCTCGATCGTGCCGGCACGCGGCCTCTGGGTCGATGCGAACTTCAAGGAAGACCAACTCGCCGGAATGAAACCCGGTATGAACGCGACGGTCGAAGCCGACGTGCTGCCCGGCAAAATCTTCCGCGGCCACGTGGCGAGCCTCGCGCCGGCGACCGGCGCCGAATTCAGCGTGTTGCCGGCGGAGAACGCCACCGGCAATTTCACCAAGATCGTCCAGCGCGTGCCGGTGCGCATTCGGCTCGACGGCGATGGCGGGACGCTCGGCCGCC
>JBOHJJ010000200.1:0-2797 GCA_050728495.1 Methylovirgula sp. | reverse complement strand
CAAGCCGCAGTCGATGCTCGCATCGATGCCATTGCCCGTAGCGGGCCCGAAAGCGCCGAGACGCGTGCGGCGCGCATGCATGATGAGCCAACCCCGGCATCCATTGCCGCTGCCGAGCATCGGCTGCACGAGAGTGAGGGAGCGACGCGCGCGCTTGCGGCTTTGGTGCAGGCGCGCAAAGCCAACCGGGCCGGAAAAGAGAGCGCCTGCGAACGCGCGCTTCGCGAGGCGCGCACAGCGATAGCGCGCTAATCGCGCCGCCGCGTCGGACGCGCTCCAGCTTCATTGAAGCCGGAAACACGTTGTTGACATCGAGCAGCACCCAGCGGTCGGTGCGTCGCCGACGCGTCAAATTGGCACGCCGGACGCGGATCGCCTCGGTCGGGCGTGCAGAGCTGCGGGAATGCTGCAGAGCGGCAGTCGATATCGCACTGCAATCCTTTCGATTGGCCCGCTCCGCTCAGAGCAAATTTCTGTTGAGCATCGTTTGGTTTGTCATTATTCATGTACCGATTGTGGCTCCTCCCGGCCGGCCCCGGCCCGATGGCGACGAGCCGAGACGATTTGGTCGGGCAGGCATGCTCGATCACGGATTTTTCTCCCTTGGCCGCGGCCAGCGTGAGAAAGCCGGCGCGAGGTCCTTCCGGATCTGCCCGAAAATAAACGAGATGCGTTTGTCCTCTGTGGGCAGGCGGCAACGGAGAAGTTTGGGAGACAGATGATGAGCAATAGGCCGCGGAGACCCGGGCGTCACTTTTTGCAAATTCCCGGTCCGACCCCGATACCAGACCGTGTTCTACGAGCGATCGACGCGCCGGTCATCGATCATCGCGGGCCGGAATTTCAGAAGATTTCCAAGCGCGTGCTTGAGAAGGTGAAGGCCCCCTTCAAGACGAAGAACCCGGTCATCATTTTCCCGGCCTCGGGGACGGGCGGTTGGGAAGCGGCGCTCGTCAATACGCTTTCGCCCGGCGACCGCGTGCTGATGTTCGAAACGGGCCAGTTCGCCGCGCTTTGGAAGGCCATGGCGGCCAATCTCGGGCTGAAGCCCGAGTTCATCGAGTCGGACTGGCGCATCGGCGCCGATCCCGCCCAGATCGAAGAGCGGCTGCGGCAGGACAAGAATAAAGAGATCAAGGCCGTTTGCGTCGTCCACAACGAGACTGCTAGCGGCACGACCTCGCCGATCGCCGAGATTCGGCAGGTCATCGACAAGCTCAATCACCCGGCGTTGTTGTTCGTCGACGCGGTTTCCTCGCTTGCCTCGATCGAATTGCGTCATGACGAATGGGGCATCGACGTCACCGTCGCCGGCTCGCAGAAAGGCCTGATGTTGCCGGCCGGGCTCGCCTTCAACGCGGTGAGCCAGAAGGCTTTGGCCGCTTCGAAGAACTCGGGGTTCAAGAAATCCTATTGGTCCTGGGCGGACATGCTGGCCAACAATGCCAACGGCTTCTTCCCCTATACGCCGGCGACCAACATCATCTACGGCCTCGATGTCGCACTCGATATGCTTGAAGAAGAAGGATACGAGCGCATCTTTGCCCGTCACAAGCGGCATGCCGAAGCGACACGCCGCGCGGTGGTCGCCTGGGGCCTCGAGGTCCTCTGCAAGGATCCGAAATATTATTCGCCGGTCGTGACCTCGGTTCTCCTGCCGCCCGGCTATGACGCAGATGCGTTCCGTGCGGTGGTGCTGGAGAACTTCAACATGTCGCTCGGCACTGGACTCGGGCGGGTGGCAGGCAAGGTGTTCCGTATCGGTCATCTCGCCGACACCAACGATCTGACGATCCTCGGCGCTCTCAGCGGCGTCGAAATGGGTCTCGAACTCGCCGGCATTCCGCACAAGAAAGCGGGCGTCCAGGCGGCGATGGCCTATCTTGCCGAAGAAGCCAGGAAATCGACGCAGAAACTCGCCGCTGCCGAATAATTGCCGATAGGATGGGGCGGTGCGATTTTTGCACCGCCCTTTTTGCGTCTGGCCGTTGCTCTTGCACTTCGGCCGATCCATGGAGCACTGCCATGGAGCCTAGCGAGGATCAAAACGAGGTTTTCGCCTTTCTCGCGGATCCCACCACCCATGCGCTTGCCGGCGTGGTCAGACGCATCGATACGCACGGCGCGGTGGTCTTTCTCGCCGGCCACGATGTCTACAAGGTAAAGCGCGCGATCCGCTTTCCGTTCATGGATTTCTCGACGCTGGAGAAGCGCCGCGCCGCTTGCGAGAACGAGATCGCCGTCAACAAAGCCAACGCGCCGGACCTCTATCTCGGCTCGCTGCCGATCCGGCGCACTGCGCGCGGGTTGAGGCTCGGCGGGACAGACGGCGATATCGTCGAGTGGGTGGTTCACCTGCGCCGCTTCGACGAAACGAAGACGCTCGACCGGCTTGCGGAACGAGGTGAACTCGACTTTTCCATTGCCGCGCAACTTGCGGAGATCATCTTCGCCGCGCATCAACATGCGCCGCGCCACGACGCCGGGGGCACCGAAGACTTTCGCCATCGGCTCGAAGATACGATTTTTGGCCTCGCCGAGTCCGACGATGTCTTCGTGCCCGCCGCTGTCGCGGCGCTCAGAGCGCATTTCCTCGCCGCCTACGAGGCGCACGAGCCGTTGCTGCGGGCGCGCGAAGCGCAGGGCAAGGTGCGCCGCTGCCACGGCGACGTGCATCTGCGCAACATCGTACAGGAAGAAGGCCGTCCTGTTCTCTTCGACGCCATCGAGTTCGACGATTCATTGGCGACCGTCGATATCCTCTACGATCTCGCCTTCGTTTTGATGGACCTATGGC
>JBOHJJ010000199.1:0-5139 GCA_050728495.1 Methylovirgula sp. | reverse complement strand
TGTACTTCTGCCAAACGAGAATGATGACGAAGGCGAGAAAGACCGCATAGAGCACGCCGACGGTCGCGAATTTGAATCCGGCGACTTCGTTGTTGGGCGTCAACTTCTCGAGCGTGACGTAGCGGCGAACGAGCGGCGGCCCGCCCATGGCAACGAGCGTCGTCAGGCCGACGAGGAATAAACCTGAGGCCCAGAGCGGCATGCTGGTTAAATAGACGATCATGAGGCGCGCCAAGCTGTGGACAAGCCTAGGTTACGCAGCGTCGAGATCGCCCGGCAAGTTGTTACGTCGATGCTTCGGGCGAAGCTCCGGTTCGCGGTTCTCCGCTGCGCAATTGTGGGCGAGTAGGCGCGCTAAGCTATTGATATAATTTAAATACAGAATTGTCGCGCGACGATATTCAAATCGCACGCGCCGGTTGGGCCGCAGCTTAGGACAGGACGGCGTCGAGCAAGGTCGTGCCGCGAACCGGTTGGCTCGCCGCATCGAAGGAAATCCAACCGCTGTTGACGCCTCTTAGCAACTCGACCATCGCCTCGCCCGAACGGGGCGTCATCCCCCAGGAGCGATAGGTCGAAAGCCACGCGGTCTCGGGCAGAATTTCAGCCTTGACGTTTCGAGCCAGAACCCGCGCGAACACTTCGGCAACGTCGTGCGGGGAGTAGCGACGCGGCCCTTCGAGATTGATCACGCGCTGGCCCTCCCAACGCGAGCGAAGCGTCTCCGCCACGAGGTTCCCGATGTCCTGCGTGGCGACCATCGGGATCGCCCGATCGAGCGGCGCCAGCATGCTCGGCAAGACGCCGGTCTCGCGCACCCACGTGACCAGTCCGACGAAGTTCTCCATGAACCAAGCGGCCCGCACAGAGGTCACCGACGGCAGATCGGCGAACTCCCTCTCCATCGCGTGGAGCCTCATGATGGGCCCGGTGCCATGCGGCTTCTCCGCGCCAATTGAGGACAGAAGCACGATTTTCGCGAGGCGAGCGTTACGCGATGCTTGACCGAGCGCCTTCAGGGCCTTGGTGTTCTCGGCGAACATGTCCTCTGCCTCGGATCAGGTCGGGGTCATAAGGAAAGCACCGTCCACTCCTTCGAAGGCGGCTTGCAGCGCGATCGGATCGTCGAGCGAGGCGAGCGCCGCTTGCGCGCCGCGATCGCGCCAAAGCTTTGCCTTCCCTTCGCTTCGGACAACGGCGCGGACGCCTTCACCTGCGGCGAGAAGCTTCCGTGCCGCGGTGCCGCCGACGTGTCCTGTGATCCCCAGAATCGCATATGTCGGCATGCTTCCTCCTTGCCGCGATAGGAGCCGATGGCGACGCCCTAGCGGGGACGTCTTCAGGTAGCAAAAGCAAAAAGCGCCTCCGGGCGCTTTCTTCTACCGCTCTCGATGGACTTTGGAGCGGGCGAAGGGATTCGAACCCTCGACCCCAACCTTGGCAAGGTTGTGCTCTACCCCTGAGCTACACCCGCATCCGCGGCCTCGCCGCGCCGGCGTTTATGCCGCAAACCCTATCCCATTGCAAATAAGCCTTCCCCTGTGGCCTGATAGGCGACGTCGGCCAACCGTTGCGATTTGGCGGCCGCGTCTCCATTTTCCGCTAGTATGGTACCGGGCGCGCGATTGTGCCCGCAGGATACGGCGAGAGAGACGCGCAATGGCGCAAACGGCGGAGCGGCGGATCGAAAGCGACACAGCGGCGGGCAAAGCTACGACGACGGCGACTTTCGCCGCCGACGTTCTTTCCGAATCCGGCCGCCAGCCGGTGCTCGTCGATTTCTGGGCGCCTTGGTGCGAACCCTGCAAACAATTGCGCCCGGCGCTCGAAAAGGTCGTGAAGGCGGCAGGCGGCAAAATCAAGCTCGTCACCATGAACATCGACGAGCATCCGCAGATCGCCGGCCGGCTCGGCGTGCGCTCGATCCCAGCCGTCATCGCCTTCCAAAAATCGCAGCCGATCGACGGTTTCGTCGGGGTGCTGCCTGAAGGTCAGATCCGCGGTTTCGTCGAACGGTTGATCGGCCCGTTCGGCAATGAAGATTCCCGCGCCGAGGCCGAGGCGGCGCTGGCGGGCGGCGATGCCGCCACGGCGGCCGAACGGTTTGCCGTCTTGCACAGCGAAGACCTGGCGGATCTTGCGGCGCTGGGCGGTCTTGCCAGAAGCTACGTCGCGCTGGGCAAACTTGCCGACGCCAAAAATCTTTTGCAACAGGTCCCGCCCGGTTCCGAGGGCAATCCTTTGATCGCGGCGGCCCGCGCGGCGCTCGAAAACGCGGTGCAAGCCGTCCGCGTCGGCGATGTCGCCGAACTCGCGCGTCGCGTCGCGTCCGAACAAGACGATCATCAGGCCCGTTACGACCTCGCCATCGCGCTCAACGCACACGGCCAACGCGGCGAAGCGGCGGATGCGCTGCTCGAAATTATCCGGCGCGACCGCGCCTGGGGCGACGGCTCCGCCCGCAAGCAATTGCTGCAATTCTTCGAAGCGTGGGGCAATATGGATCCGGCGGCGATAGCGGCGCGCCGCAAGCTCTCGGCACTGCTCTTCGCCTAAAGAAAGTATGGAGGGTGATGGAGGAGGGATGAAAGAATGAGCATCACCACCGATTACCTCTCGCCCGCGCAGATGCCCGAGGTCATCCCGGTTTTCCCGCTCGCCGGCGCGCTGCTTCTGCCGCGCGCCCGGATCCCTCTCAACATTTTCGAGCCGCGTTATCTTGCGATGGTGGAGGACGCATTGCGGGGCGATCGGATCATCGGCTTGATCCAGCCCGCGACCGAGGCGGCCGAAGTGCCGGCGCTTCTGCCGGTCGGTTGTGCGGGGCGGCTCACCCAATTCGCCGAAACCGGCGATGGGCGCTATCTCGTCGCGCTCACCGGCATCGCCCGTTTTCGCATCGTCGAAGAGATCGCCGCGGCGACTCCTTATCGCCAGTGCCGCGTTGCATTTTCAGGCTTTCCATCGGACTTTACGCCCTGCGCGGATGAAGAGGCCGTCGATCGTGCCAGCGTGCTCGAAACCTTGCGCCAATTCGCCGATGCCAACGATCTGCAGATCGATTGGCAGAGCATTCGTGAGGCGCCGAACGAAGCGCTCGTCAACGCGCTGTCGATGATGAGCCCCTACGGGCCACGCGAGAAGCAGGCGTTGCTAGAGGCGCCAAGCCTCAAACGCCGCGCCGAAGTCCTTGTCGCGATCACCGAAGTCGAGCTCGCCCGCAGCAAATGGGCACCGATCCCGCTACAATAAACAACCCGGAATGAGCGCCATGACCGACAAGGATGCAAAGCAGGACGAACCGGAGGCTTCGCGGATCGATCCGCGGCTTCTCGAAATTCTCGTCTGCCCGCTTACCAAGACGACCCTCGAATACGACGCCCAACAGCAGGAATTGATTTCCCGCGCCGCCAAGCTCGCCTATCCGATCCGCGATGGAATTCCCATCATGCTGCCGGAAGAGGCACGTCCGATCGAGGACTGAGCCGCGCATGGCGCTTGCCGTCGACAATCTTCTCATGATCCTCGATCTCGAAAGGATCGAGCACGATATTTTCCGCGGCCACAGCCCGCAGGTCGGCTGGCAGCGTGTCTTCGGCGGCCTCGTGATCGCCCAAGCGCTCGTCGCCGCGGCGCGTACCGTCGAAGAGGCGCGCGAGCCGCATTCTCTTCACGCCTATTTCCTTTTGCCGGGCGATCCTTCGGTGCCGATCGTCTACGAGGTCGATCGCATCCGTGACGGCCGCAGTTTCACGACACGCCGCTGCATCGCAATTCAGCGTGGCCGCGCAATTTTTGCGCTTTCTGCCTCTTTTCAGATCAATGAACAGGGCCTTGACCACGCTCTTTCGATGCCGGACGTCCCGGGACCGGAGGATTTGCCCAGTGAGGCCGAACTTTATGCCCAATTCGGCGGCAGGTTTCCCGAGCCAATGCGCCGCTGGTTCGCGCAGGAGCGGCCGATCGAGATCCGCCCTGTCGATCTCGCCCACTACCTTGGGCAAAAGCGCCCCGCGCCGGTGCAGTATGTGTGGGTACGAGCGAGCGGTACCCTCCCCGACAACCCGGCCGTGCATCGCGCCGTCCTCGCCTACCTTTCCGATATGACGCTCCTGGACGCGGCATTGGTCGCCCATGGCCGTACCATCTTCGAGCCGGACCTGCAGGTTGCGAGTCTCGATCACGCGCTATGGTTTCACCGGCCCTTCCGCGCCGACGAATGGCTGCTCTACGCGCAGGATAGCCCCAATTCGGGAGGCGCGCGTGGCCTGACGCGCGGTCTCATCTACGCCCGCAACGGCAGTCTCGTCGCCTCAGTTGCGCAAGAAGGCTTGCTCCGAATACGCAGCAAATCGACCTGAATTCTTCGCTGCGCCAGGGCGATTTCGCCGGCAACGCGCGGGATCCGCACGAAACCATTAAGCATTGCTGGCCCGTGGCTTGCTTTCGAGCGCACTTGACTATGGGCGCCCACAATCCCGCGTATCCGTTGGGAGCATGGTCGCAATAGAGGCGACCCGGCACACCCGCATGTCGTTCCGCAAGACCACAAAGGCTCGAAACCCAAGACCTCGAAACCCAAAGACAACGGAAAACGCCGACGGAGCTTTTGCCGAGCGATAATCGCTTGCGGCACGACGTACTTTCCAACCGGATCCGCGCTCATTGGAGGAGCAAATGAAAATTGTGACGGCGATCATCAAACCGTTCAAGCTCGACGAAGTAAGAGAAGCGCTCACCGCGCTCGGCGTGCATGGCATGACGGTGAGCGAGGTTAAAGGCTATGGGCGTCAGAAGGGCCACACGGAGATCTACCGTGGGGCCGAATATGCCGTGAACTTCCTTCCCAAACTCAAGATCGAAGTCGCGATATCCAGCGAACTCGTGGATCGGACGATTGCCGCAATTACCGCGGCGGCGCGCACCGGCGAAATCGGCGACGGCAAGATTTTTGTCAGTCCGCTCGATGAAGTCGTGCGCATCCGGACCGGCGAAAAAGGTGCTGATGCCATCTAACCTCAACCGAGATCACTGGGAGACAAAAATGAGTTTGATTCCGTCGTACCGGGCGGTCTTTGCCTCGGCTGAGAAAAGCTGCGCGAAGCGCTTCCTGTTTGCTGCGGTTTTTTGCGGGGCTCT
>JBOHJJ010000198.1:0-3365 GCA_050728495.1 Methylovirgula sp. | reverse complement strand
GCGGCCGGTGAGCGGCGTCCAATCCGTGTAGACTCCAACGACCGGCCCGAGATAGGGCATCTGCACTTCGAGGCAGCGGCGGAAATCGAGTTCATCGGCCTCGACGATGCCCGCGCGGGGGTTCTCTAAGGCCCACACCATGCCGGCAAGCACGGCGGAGCTGACCTGCAAGCCGGTCGCATTCTGATACGGCGCGACGCGCCGCGTTTCCTCGATCGATAGTTGCGAGCCGTACCAATAGGCGTTCTTGGCGTGGCCATAGAGCAGCACACCCAACTCATCGATCCCATCGACGATCTCGCGCTCGTCGAGAATGTGCCAGTTCGGCTGCTGCTGCCATTGCGCTCCGGCCATTTCTTCAAGCGATAGAACCGCATCGTCGGCCGGGCGATAGGCGTAGTGCACGGTCGGCCGATAGGCGAGCGCGCCGTTCTCGTGAAGCGTGAAATAATCGGCGATCGAGATCGACTCGTTGTGTGTGACCAGAAACCCATGCTGCGCCTGCGCGGTCGGCGTCCAGGAGCGCACGCGGGTGCCGGCGCCGGGGCGCAGCAGATAGATCGCGCAGTCGGGCCCGTAACCGTGTCGCTTGCCTTCCGGGGGAAGATGTTTTTCGTGCGTGCCCCAGCCGAGTTCGGCGGGTTGCAGGCCTTCCGAAACGAACCCTTCGACCGACCAGGTATTGACGAAGACGCCCATTGGCTTCGGGGTCGTGGTGCGCTGCGTGTCGCGCTCGGCGATGTGAATGCCTTTGACGCCGACGTCTCTGGCAAGCCGCGCCCATTCCTCGCGGTTCCGCGGCGCGGATGCCTTGAGGCCCACGTCACGTGCGACGTCGAGCAGCGCCCGTTTGACGAACCACGACACCATGCCCGGGTTGGCACCGCAGCAGGAGATCGCGGTCGGCCCGTGGCCCAATACTTTGCGCTGGTCGAGCACTTCTTGGCGCAGCGCGTAGTTCGAGCGCTGCGAAAGCGTAAGGCGCGTGTCCACGTAGAAGCCCGGCCAGGGCTCGCAGACGGTATCGACGTAGAGGCCGTTCACTTCATGTGCGAGGCGGATGATCGCGACGGAGGAGACGTCGACGGAGAGATTGACGATGAATGCTTGCCCCGAACCTTCGGTCAGCAGAGGTTTCAGAAGGCTGACGAAATTTTCCCGGGTCACGGCCGCTTTGATGAATTTATAGCCGCGCTCGTCGACAAGGGCGCGATCGGTATCAACCGGATCGATCACCGTGAAGCGCGAACGGTCGTAGTGGAAATGGCGCTCGATGAGCGGCAGCGTGCCGCGCCCGATCGAGCCGAAGCCGATCATCACGATGGGACCCGTAATCGTGCCGTGCACCGGCCAATTCTGCATCGTTCTCTCCGGGAGATGTGCGTGCGCGACGAAGCGCGAGCGGAACCGTGCGCCTTAAATGCGAGACTTGCGGGAAGGTCAAGGAGCGGGCGCCCACCTTCTCCCATAGGGAGAGGGTTGGCGCCGTACTACTCCACGATGACTTTGGTTCCGATCGGCACCCGGTTGTAAAGGTCCATCGCGTCGGCGTTCATCATCCGGATGCAGCCGGAAGAGACGGCCCTGCCGATTGTATCGGGCTCGTTGGTGCCGTGGATGCGGTACTGCGTGTCGGTCTTGCCCTGGTAGAGATAAAGAGCGCGGGCGCCGAGCGGGTTGCCGAGTCCGCCGTCCATCTCGATCGGCAGGTCGGGCCGGCGCTGCAACATGGCCTCCGGTGGAAACCACTTTGGCCATTCTTGCTTGGCTCCCACCCTGGCAACGCCCGACCAGGCAAATCCTTCGCGGCCGACGCCGATCCCATATTGGATCGCCTTGCCGCCGGGTTGAATGTAATAGAGATGCTTGGAGTGGGTATCGACGATGATCGTGCCCGGCGCCTCGGTCGAGGGGTAATCGACCTCTCGGGCGGTGCGCTCCGATGCGGCGGCCGCCGCGTCGTTGGGCGGCGGATTGTAGAAGCCCCGGTCGGTGCTCGGCGTGTTCCCGACCGGCGGGCGGCCGTAGCGGACGCCCGGTTGTGCTTGCCCCGGCGGAACCGGCTCGCCATAGTTAGGATCGTAGGACGGCGCATAGGCGTAACCGGGCTGCGTTTCCTCTTCGCCGGGGAAGGCCGGATAGGCCGAGTAATCCGGCCGGCTCTGTTGAGCGGGGTAGCCGTAGTAATAGCGGTATTGCGCAGCGGCCGGTGCCGTCGCAAGCGAAAGCGACGCGAGTGCAGACAGGATCGTCAGAGCCCCGCATCTCATCTCGATACGCATGGATCAACTCCGCTCACCGCAACGCTGCGATACTGCACTGAAATGCGAGAAAAAGGCAAAAGGTAGAAGAAAGCCTAGGGGTTATCGTTTAGCCTCCAATTAAAGCACGACCACTTTGGTTCCGATCGGCACGCGCTTATAGAGATCCATCACGTCGGAATTCATCATCCGGATACAGCCGGAAGAGACGGCCTTGCCGATCGTGTCGGGCTCGTTCGTGCCGTGGATGCGGTACTGCGTATCGACCTTGCCCTCGTAGAGATACAAAGCGCGGGCGCCGAGCGGGTTGCCGAGGCCGCCGTCCATCTCGGTCGGAAGTTCGGGGTGGCGCAGCAGCATGGCTGGCGGCGGGAACCATTTCGGCCATTCCTGCTTGGATTCGACCCTGGCGACGCCTGACCAGGCAAACCCCTGGCCGCCGACGCCGATCCCATATTGAATCGCCTTGCCGCCGCCCTCGACGTAATAAAGGTGCTTCGAATTGGTATCGACGATGATCGTGCCCGGCGCCTCGGTGGTCTGGTAATTGACCTCCTGCTCGGTCTTCGGAGAGGAAGCGGCCACCGCGTCGTTGGGAGGCGCGTTGGAGTCGTATTCTTGGGAGGCACCGCTCGTCAGCGCGAAAGAGTAGCCTGGCCGGGTCGGATCTTGGCCGGCAAAAATCGGTTGCGACACCGCCGGCGCCGCGAAGCAAAACACGGCGAGCCCCGAGATCATCAGAGCCGCGCGATCCCTATTAAAAAGCATAGATTCGACCCCACACCGAACCACCCGATGCTGGCACGGAAACGTAAGAAAAGGGCAAAAAGTGGAAGGAGGCGGAAACCGGGTTGAAACAATTTAATGTGAGAAGCATCCGACCTGCGCCTCGCCCTGGGCATTGCCGCCCGCGCCTACTTGGTCAAGCCTTTTGGGCCAAGCTTTTTGGGCCAAACCTTTTGGCTAAGCCTCGTTGACCGAACGCAGAAAAAGTTTACCGCGGAAACCCTCGCAAATCCCTTCGCCCCACCAAAATCCTATGTCACACTTCCTTCGTGGATGGGCCTTCAGGAGGAGCACCGCATGCCGTTAGACAGCCATCTC
>JBOHJJ010000197.1:0-3846 GCA_050728495.1 Methylovirgula sp. | reverse complement strand
TTTCCTTATGATGCGACAGGCACCAGCGCGCCATGATCGAGCCGCCGCGCGACACGATGCCTGTCGTGCGCTTCGCAGTGAGCGGCACATAGGCGAGCCGCACGCCGGCGTGGATCGTGAAATAATCGACGCCCTGCTCGGCCTGCTCGATCAGCGTATCGCGGAAGATCTCCCAGGTGAGCTTGATCGGATCGCCGTCGACCTTTTCGAGCGCCTGGTAGATCGGTACGGTGCCGATCGGCACCGGCGCGTTGCGCAGAATCCAGTCGCGGATGTTGTGGATGTTGCAGCCGGTCGAAAGATCCATGACGGTGTCGGCGCCCCAGCGGATCGCCCAGACCATCTTGTCGACTTCTTCCGCCACCGAGGAGGTGACGGCCGAATTACCGATGTTGGCGTTGATCTTCACCAAAAAATTGCGGCCGATGATCATCGGCTCCAATTCGGGATGATTGATGTTGGCCGGAATGATGGCGCGCCCGCGGGCGATCTCGTCGCGCACGAATTCGGGCGTTACGAAAGCCGGGATCGACGCGCCGAAGCTCTCGCCATCGGCAAGCCGCGCTTCCGCGCCCTCGAGCATCTTCTCGCGCCCTAGATTCTCCCGCGCCGCGACGAAGATCATCTCTTCGGTGACGATGCCGGCGCGGGCGAATTCGTATTGCGTAACCGGCGCGCCGGCGTGGCCGCGCAACGGCGCGGGCGTTGCCGGGCAAAGCGGCACGAGTTTGTCAGCTGCGACGTTGCCGTTATCCTCCGGCCGAAGCGCCCGGCCCGGATACGTCTCGAACCCGCGCGCCTTGAGCCAGGCTTCGCGCAGCCGCGGCAAGCCCGCGGAAAGATCGATGCACGGCGCATCCTCCGTATAGGGACCCGACGGATCATAGACCCGCACCGGCGGCTCGCCCGAGGAAGGATCGAGCCCGATCTCCCGGAACGGCACTTTCAGGTCGGTGCGCCCCTGCGGCTCGACATAGATCTTGCGCGAGCCGCGCAGCGGCCCGCAGGTCACGGTCTGCGGAATGAGGCTCTCGGGTTTTTGGCGAATGTTCATGGGCCTGCTCCTTCACGAGCGCGGTCGGCTTGCAGCGGCGGAGCGGGCAGCAATGCGAATGGGGGACCATGTCCCACTGCCTGTCCCTGCGCTGGCATTATCCAGATTCAGGTTCGAAGGGTGTGATCTCAGCCGCCGATTCTCCGGCAGCACCCCACGGCAGCGGCATGATAATCCCCGCTCCGAGCTTCGACAAGCAGCGGCGCAGCACGACAGTTCCGCCACAGCTAAGGCAGCGATTTCCTCGTCCAAACAGGCACATCTCTGGAACGAAAGCGGCGGTGCCACGTTTCTGCCGCAGACGGGAGTCCGAACGCCGCAGCCAGGTGGAGGATTCTGTAACGAATTTTGTCGAGAATTAGAGAGATTGAGGAAAGGCCGGCGCGATGCAGGGCTCCGATGATTTTCCGAGCCGCCCGACGCGCTGGCGTCGGATCGCGTCGAACAGCGACGCCGATGCCCGCAAGGACATGGCAGGCATGATCGGCCATGAGTTGCGACATGTCTTTTCCCCGGTGAAAACCGCTTCCGACCTTGAGGGGATTCGCCGCTTGCTCGAAGAGATTGAGACGAAACGCAAGCGCGTCCCCTAGAAGCAAGGGCGAAGGCTTAGTCCTTTGCCCGCTCCACATAGGACCCGTCCGACGTCTGGATGATCACGCGCGTGCCCGGCTGGATGTGCGGTGGCACCATGGTGCGCAGCCCGTTGGAAAGCTTTGCCGGCTTATACGAGGAAGAGGCGGTTTGGCCTTTCATCGCCGGCTCCGTCTCGGTGACTTCGAGCGTCACGCGCGGCGGCAGTTGGATGCCGACGGGCACGCCGTTGAACACCGACAAGATGCAGGTCATCCCCTCCTGCAAATAAACCGCCTGCTCGCCGATGACCTCCGCCGGCACCACCACCTGATCGTAGGTCCCGGCGTTCATGAACGTATAGCCGCTGCCGTCCTGATAGAGATAGTTGAAGTTCGAATCCTCGACGAAAGCGCGCTCGACCTGCTCGGTGGTCTTGTAGCGTTCGGTAATTTTCACGCCGTCGCTGAGCCGGCGCATATCGATTTGCGTGGTCGGCGTGCCCTTGCCCGGGTGGAAGCTCTCGGCGGTCAGGACGACGTAGAGCTGCCCGTTCTCCTTCTCGATGACGTTGCCCTTGCGAATCGAACTGGCGATGACTCTCACGATCGTTCCTTCGGTTGGCGATGAGAGCCCTTCGGCCAAACCGCGGCGGCTGGCAGAAAGGCTCCTGAAATCAGACTGTTACGATATCACCGCGAGGCCGAAGCGGGACGGCCTGCCGGCGCAGCTTGGCGCACGCTATAAGGCGCGGCGTTTTCGCTACAGGGATTGCCGGGGGTTTTTCAAGCGAAATGAGGAAATGAGCAAGTCTTCTTTCTGGTGGCGGCCCGAGGCGCACGCCAAGCGCCGGCAAATCTTGGAGCAGCGCGCCATGTTGGCAAAGGCGGTCCGCGGCTTCTTCGACGCGCGCGGCTTCCTCGAGGTCGATACCGCCGCACTTCAGCTCTCGCCCGGCAACGAGACGCATATTTCCGCCTTCGCCACCGAGCTTGTCGGGACGGACGGCCGCACTTCGCGCCTTTACCTGCATTCTTCGCCGGAATTCGCCGCCAAGAAATTGCTCGCCGCCGGCGAAGAGCGCATTTTCAGCCTCACCCACGTCTTCCGTAATCGCGAGCGCGGCCCGTTGCATCATCCCGAGTTCACGATGCTCGAATGGTATCGCGTCCGGGAGTCCTATCCGCAACTCTTTCAGGATTGTTCGGAGCTGCTTGCCGTCGCCGCAGCCGCGGTCGGAACGACATCTCTGCGCTTCCGTTCCGGGCGCGTCGATCCGCTGGCGCCGCCGGAGATCCTCGGCGTGGCGGAAGCGTTTCGCCGCTACGCCGGCGTCGATCTGCTGCAAACTTATGATGCTTCGCGCTGCGATACGCGGGCTTTGGTGGAGCAGGCCGCGAGGCTCGGGCTGCGCATCGTGGCGGACGACACCTGGTCGGATCTCTTCAGCAAGATCTTCTCCGAGAAGGTCGAGCCGAATCTCGGCCAGGGTCGTGCCACTTTGCTCGTCGATTACCCGGCGCCGCTTGCGGCGCTCGCCCGGCTACAGCAGGATCGGCGTTTCGCCGAACGGTTCGAGCTCTTTGTGTGCGGCGTCGAACTCGCCAACGGATTCGGGGAGCTCACCGATGCGGCCGAACAGCGCCGCCGCTTCGAGGCCGCGATGGCGGAACGGCAGCGGATCTACGGCGAGACCTATCCGATCGACGAAGAATTTCTTGCCGCGCTTGCCGAAATGCCGCCGGCCTGCGGCATCGCGCTCGGTTTCGACCGGTTGGTCATGCTGACGAGCGGAGCGGAACGGATCGAGGACGTCGTGTGGACGCCGGTTGCCGAGGAAGGAACGTAGTTATGAGTATCACTACGGTCGAGGATCTGATCGAAGCGGGCCTCGTGCCCGCGTCGCGGCGCGAGGCGCTCGGCGAAGTTGGCGCGCGTTATGCGATCGGGCTCAGCGAGCCGTTGGCGGCGCTAATCGATCCTGCCGACCCCGACGATCCGATCGCAAAACAGTTTATTCCCGATCCCCAGGAACTGATCGTCGAGCCCGAGGAGCGCGGCGATCCGATCGGCGACGAGGCACATAGCCCCATCGAAGGCATCGTGCATCGCTATCCAGACCGGGTGCTGCTGAAGCTGCTTCATGTCTGTCCGGTCTATTGCCGTTTCTGCTTTCGCCGCGAAACGGTCGGCCCCGGAAGCGCGGTATATCTTTCCGC
>JBOHJJ010000196.1:0-2994 GCA_050728495.1 Methylovirgula sp. | reverse complement strand
CGCCGTCCGGAGGCATCACGTATTTCAGCGCATCGGCAGTCGACATGAACTCGTCGTAGGTGAACGGCACGAACCCCCAGTTCTCGCTCCATGCGTCGTTGAAAATGTCGACGATGAGCGCAGCCTCCGCCTTCATCGCCTTGAGGTCGATATTGCGGATCCTCAATCGTTCGCGCCATTCGGGACGTGCGATGATGCCCGGCTGGTCGATGCGGTCGACGGCGGTAATGTCGTAGCGGTAAGAAAGAAGATCGCGCGCCTTATGGTAGCCCTGGCGCTCGAGAAGCGCCGGGAGATAGGGCGGGTTCCAAGGCATGAAGATCATCGGCACGGCGGTAAATCCGTCGACGAGCATCCCGCATTCACTGTTCACCGAGGGCGAAAAAGGCCCGTGAATCGTCCGCGCGCCGCGCGCTGCAAGCCAGGATTCGGCGGCGCCAAGCAAGGCATCGGCGACCGATTCGTCGGCGACCGCATCGAACGAGCCGAATTGAAATCGCGAGGCACCGTTGGGAATGCTGCCGTCTTTATAGACCTGCGCATAGATTCGGCCGGCGAGCTTGCCGTCCTTGCGGGCCAGCCAGGCCTGGTAGTCTACGAGCTCGAAGTGCGGGTTGAGCTTGGCGCCGTGCAAAGTCCAGCGCTCGGCATCGAGCGGCGGCGCGAAGCCTTTGGCGCCGCGATAAATGAGCCGCGGCACCTTGCAGAAATCGAGAAAGGTTCGCAGTCCGGCGACGGGAAGAATCGCGATCTTGCTCATGCACCAAATCCGCTCATCGTAAAGGCGCCGGTCTTAGCAAGAGACGATCCGCCGGACGATCGGTTAGGCAGCGGCATGCCACGCGGCGCATCGCCGCCTCAGGTCGCGGCGCTCACCCGTTGCGTCGAGACCGACGCCTGGGTCGGGCGGCGGGCAAGAAGATGGATGACGTTGCGGATGTCTTCGCTTCTGTGCGCGGCCGAAAGGAAGAAGCGCAGCCGCGGCTGATTCTTCGGAACCCCGATCTGAATGATCGGCGGCACATAATAACTGTGCTCCATCAGGTGCCGCGACGCGGCTAACGTTTCGGGGCTGTCGGCGAAGAGGATCGGCACGACGCCGCGTCCGATCGCCGGGCCGGTGTCGAGGCCCGCTTCGCGCGCCAGCTCGACGAACAGCTCGGCGTTTTGGCGCAGCCGTTCGATCCGCCAGGGTTCTTTCTTGACGATTTGCAGCGCGGTATGCGCGGCGGCGACAATCACCGGCGAAAGACCGACGCTGAACACAAATCCGGGCAGCGTGTAGCGCAGCCACTCGATAACCGGCGCCTTGCCGCCGATGAAGCCGCCGCACGAGGCGAACGTCTTCGACAGCGTGCCGATGGTGAGATCGATCTGCGCCGGATCGACGCCGGAATATTCGCAAAGGCCGCGGCCATCCTGGCCGAGCACGCCGACCGAATGAGCTTCGTCGACCAAAAGCCAGGCCTTGTGCCGCTCTTTGATTTCGACGAGGCGCGGCAGATCGACGATGTCGCCGTCCATACTGTAGAGCGCCTCGACCACGATCAGCACGTGCCGGTAGGTGCTGCGTCTTTCGCGCAGCATGGCGTCGAGATGATCGAGGTCGTTATGGCGGAAGACCACCGTCGTGGCGCTGGTGCCTTTGGCGCCGCAGATGATGCTGTTGTGAGAAAGCTCGTCGATGAAGATGGCGTCATGCATATTCATGACGTGCGAGATCGTCGTGACGTTGGTGAGATAGCCGGAGACCAGCGTCAGGACCGATTCGACCCCCAGAAATTGCGCGAGGCTTTCCTCGAAAGCATGATGGGTCGAGCGCTCGCCACCGACGAGACGCGAGGCGAGCGCGCCGACGCCCAAGGATTCGAGCGCCGCGCCCGCAGCCGCCTTCACCGCCGGATGGCCGGCGATGCCGAGATAGTCGTAATTGGCGAAACTGACGAAATGCCGGCCTTGCGCCTCCGCCTCCAGGCGGGCGCTGTCGATCGGCACGAAAAACGGATCGTATTCTTCGAGATAGCCCTTGCCGGCACGCCGGAGGCGCTTGCTCGCATAGTCAGCAAGGCTGTTTATCTTCAGGACCAACGCCTTTGTTCAAATGATTCAAGGGTAGATTTCGGCCACCGCAAGCGCGGGAAATCCTAAGACATTGGCGAAGCCATAACATCCCCGAGGCCATGCGGCAAAGGGAAGGTGCCGATGCAAAAGACAGCTCCCCCGCCTGTACTCTGGGAACTGAATGTACATCTTTAGAAGCAGACGGTTGGAACGGTAAGTCAAATCCGGTTACAAACCGTAACAATGCGCCGCAGAAGCTTGGAAGAATCATTCCGGCAACGCGCCGCATCGCACTTAACTTGCCGCGTTGCGGCGTCCGCGGCTAACCGCGCAGCGGTTGGCCGCGGATCCACTGATTCGAGGCGGAGCATGGCAACGGTCGCTGTCGAAATCCACGCAAGCGTCGGCCTCGTCCGGTTCAATCGGCCGGAAGCTTTGAACGCCATCAACGCGGCTTTGGTCGGAGAATTGAACGCGGCGCTCGATGCCTTCGAGGCAAACCCGGCGATCGGCTGCATTGTCGTCACGGGCTCGGCCAAAGCGTTTGCCGCCGGCGCCGACATCAAGGAGATGCACGCCAAAACCTATATGGAAGCGCTCGCCGAGGATTTCGTCGGCGCTTGGCAGCGTCTTGCCAGGGTGCGCAAGCCGACGATCGCCGCGGTCGCCGGTTTTGCGCTCGGCGGGGGCTGCGAACTCGCCATGATGTGCGACATCATCATCGCCGCCGACAACGCCAAATTCGGCCAGCCGGAAATCAAACTCGGAATCATGCCGGGCGGCGGCGGCACGCAGCGCCTGACGCGGGCGCTCGGCAAGGCGAAGGCCATGGACCTCTGCCTCACCGGCCGGATGATGGACGCAGCGGAGGCGGAGCGTGCCGGGCTTGTCGCGCGCGTGGTTCCGGCCGAGACTTTGGAAGCCGAAGCGCTG
>JBOHJJ010000195.1:0-1801 GCA_050728495.1 Methylovirgula sp. | reverse complement strand
GACTGCGTCGAGAAACTGGCGCGGCTTGCGGCCGAAAGCGTCGATCTCGTTTTCGCCGATCCGCCATACAATTTGCAGCTCGAACAGGCCCTGTCGCGGCCCGACCAAAGCCTGGTCGATGCGGTCGACGACGATTGGGACAAGTTCGCGAGTTTTTCGGAGTACGATTCCTTTACCCGCGACTGGCTCGGCGCCGTGCGCCGCGTGATGAAGGAGAACGCGACGATCTTTGTGATCGGCTCCTATCATAATATTTTCCGTGTCGGCGCCATCCTCCAGGATCTCGGCTTCTGGATCCTCAACGACATCATCTGGCGCAAGGCCAATCCGATGCCGAATTTCCGCGGCCGGCGGTTCACCAATGCGCATGAGACTCTGATCTGGGCGGCGAAGAGCGCCTCGGCGAAGTCCTACACGTTCCATTACGAAGCGCTGAAGGCCGGCAACGAGGATTGCCAGATGCGCTCCGATTGGTTTCTGCCGCTTTGTACCGGAGCCGAGCGGCTGAAGAACAAATCGGGCGGCAAGACGCATCCAACGCAGAAGCCCGAGGCGCTGCTGGCGCGCGCCATTCTCGCCGCCTCCAATCCTGGCGATATTGTACTCGATCCATTCTTCGGCTCCGGCACGACCGGCGCCGCCGCCAGACGGCTGGGCCGCGGCTACATCGGCATCGAACGCGATGCGGGCTACGCGGCGGCGGCGCGGGCGCGTATCGCCGCGGTTGCACCTTTGCCCGAGACGACAGTCGCCGCCGTGCCGAGCAAACGTTCGCAGCCGCGCGTCGCCTTTGCCTCGGTGGTTGAAGCGGGCCTCGTCGAGCCGGGCGAAACTCTTGTCGACGAGCGCAAGCGGCATCGCGCCTTGGTGCGCGCCGACGGGACGTTGGCGCTTGCCGGCTCGCTCGCGATCGTCGGCTCGATCCACAAGATCGGCGCTTTGGCGCAAGGCCTGCCGGCCTGCAACGGCTGGACCTTCTGGCATACCGAGCGCGGCGGCAATCTCGCCTCCATCGACATTTTGCGCGCGACCATCCGAGAAAACTTGAAGACCGCGGCGGAATAGGTTTGATTTCCCCGTGCGCTCGGGACCCGACGTTAGCGAAGCCGCTCTCGCTGCCTGGTGCGATGCCATGGCGGAACTGCTCGATCTGCCGACCGCGAGCGGCGATCGCGCCGAGATCATCGCCAATCTGCGCGTGCTGGCGCGGCAGATGCAGCTCGTCGCCGATTTTCCGCTCGACGATCGCGGCGAGCCCGGCGCGATTTTCAAGGCTTGAGCAATGCGCTTTGACCCGCGCCATGCGACGGCCCGCGAGATCGCGGCGGCGGTTACCTCGGGCGAGATCGCCGCGCGCGAGGTGATCGAGGCGACGCTTGCCGAGATCGCCGCACTTGATCCGAAGCTCAACGCATTCACGAGCCTCACGGCGGAGCGTGCGCGCGCCAAAGCCGCGACGATCGATCGGGCGCGAGCTGCCGGGCAGGCGATCGGGCCCCTCGCTGGCGTGCCCTTCGCGGTGAAGAACCTCTACGACATCGCCGGCCATACGACCCGCGCCGGCGCCAAGATCAGCCGCGACGATCCGCCGGCCGAGGTCGACACGTTCGTGGTCGGGCAGCTCGAAAACGCCGGCGCGATCCTCATCGGCGCGCTCAACATGGACGAATACGCCTACGGGTTTACCGGCGAAAACATCCACGACGGCAATTCGCGTAACCCCCACGATCCGCGCCATATGACCGGCGGCTCCTCCGGCGGCTCGGCCGCGGCGGTCGCCTCCGGCATGGCGACTTTCTCG
>JBOHJJ010000194.1:0-15157 GCA_050728495.1 Methylovirgula sp. | reverse complement strand
GCGGCGGTGGCCAAGATCTATGCGGCAAAGCGGCGGCCACCTTTCAATCCTTTGATCGCCCACGTCGAGAATCGAAGCGCGGCGGAGACGCAAGGCATGTTCACGCGCGAGGCGGGCGCGCTCGCCGAAGCCTTTTGGCCAGGTCCGCTTACGCTCGTTCTGCCGCTTGCGCCCGGCGCAACGGTCTGCGCGCTTGCCCGCGCCGGGCTCGCCAGTGTCGCACTGCGCGTGCCGGCCCATTCCGTCGCACAAAATCTGCTCGCCGCAACCGGCCTACCGCTCGCTGCTCCCTCGGCCAATCTTTCGGGCCGGGTCAGTTCCGTCACCGCGGCGCACGTATGTGAAGACCTCGACGGCCGCATCGACGCGATGATCGATGCAGGCGGTGCCATCGTCGGCATCGAATCGACGATTGTCTCTTGTCTCGGTGCCCAGCCACAGCTCTTGCGCCCAGGCGGCATTCCCCGCGCTGCAATCGAAGCGGTACTGGACCGGCCTTTGGCGGCGCCTGCCGGGGCGGACACGCCGCGCGCGCCCGGGATGCTCGCGTCCCATTATGCGCCGCGCGCCCGCCTGCGGCTCAATGCGACAAGCTTGGAAGAGGGAGAAGCCGGGCTCGACTTCGGCGGCAAGTTTGGCGAAGCAACCGATGTGCTCGACCTATCGCCGCGCCGCGATCTCATCGAAGCCGCCGCCAACCTGTTCGGATATTTGCGTGCGCTCGATGGCGAAAGGCACCCAACGATCGCCGTCGCGCCGATCCCGGCTACGGGCCTCGGCGAAGCGATCAACGATCGGCTGCGCCGTGCGGCTGGGGGGCGGGAGAACTGAGCGCGTCCTAAAGCACTTTGCCCGGATTGAGAATTCCTTGCGGATCGAGCGTGCGCTTCAAGGCCCGCATCACATCCAGGGCGACCGGATCTTTGACGCGCGGCAGGAGGGCGCGTTTCATCCGCCCGATTCCGTGTTCAGCGGAAATCGAGCCGCCATGCGCGGCCACGATTGCGTGCACGATCTCATTCACCTCGTCCCAGCGCGCCAAAAACGCGGCTTTGTCCGCGCCGATCGGCTGCGAGACGTTGCAATGGACATTGCCGTCGCCGAGATGGCCGAAAGCGACAAGCCGCGCACCGGGAATGCGCTCAGAGATCGCCCGCTCGACCTCTTCGAGAAACGCTGGCACGTCGGCCACGGGAACCGACACGTCGTGCTTGATCGAGCCGCCTTCCTGCGCCTGCACGTCGGAGATTTGCGAACGGATGCGCCAGAAAAGCTGGCGCTCTTCGGGAGAAGCCGCCGCATCCCTGGTGATGCCGCGGTCCTTGGCCGACTGCAGAAGGGCGCCGAGACGTTTGTCGATGCCTTCGCTTTGCCCGGCGATTTCGAGGAGCACATAACTCGGGTAGGGGGCGGACAGAGGGTCGCGTACCGCGCGGCCGTGCACGAGCACAAAATCGAGGGCAATGCGCGGGATGAGCTCGAAGCTCTTCAGTTCGTAATCAAGGCTCTCTCGCGCCAAATCGAGAAAACGCAGGGCCTCGCGCGGACCGTTGAGGCCGATAAAGGCGGTCGCAACCGCGTGCGGCTGCGGATAAAGCTTCAACACCGCGGCGGTGATGATCCCTAGCGTGCCTTCCGAGCCGATGAAGAAATTTTTCAGGTCATAGCCGGTATTGTTCTTCTTGAGCTTGGAGAGATCCGACAAGATGCGGCCGTCGGCGAGTACGACCTCGAGCCCGAGGACGAGGTCGCGGGCCGTACCATAGGCGAGCGCCGCCGTCCCGCCGGCGTTGGTGGCAAGATTGCCGCCAATCGTGCAAGCGGCTGCGGCTGGAAGCGAGAGGGGAAAGAGCCGGTCGGCCTTCTCGGCCTCGGCGCGCACTTGTGCCAGCGTCATGCCGGCTTCGACCGTCAGCGTATTCGAGGCAGGATCAATCTCGCGCAACTTGTCCATGCGGCGTAGCAAAAGAACGATCTCGTCGCCACGCTCGGACGGCGTCTGGCCGCCGACGAGGCCGGTATTGCCGCCCTGCGGAACGATCTTGGTGCCGGTTTCGGCGCAAAATGCGACCACCGCCGCGACTTGCGTGGTCGAGCCGGGTTGAACGACGCAGAGCGCCCGGCCTTTGAAGAGATCGCGCGGTTCGGCGAGGTAGGCGGCCATCTCCGCTGGATCGACCAGGACATTCTTGCTGCCGACGATCGCCGCGAGCCGCTCCGGGACATCAAGGAACGGCAATTTGTGAACCGCTTCGTTGGGAGCCATAAACGCCTTCTATCCTGGATTGCGGGAATGATGCAGGGGCGATCGTTCCGATGCGCCCGCGAACGCGTGCCGCTTGCGCCGGCTATCACGCGATAAGAAGATACGCGGATCTTCTTACCGATCTCTTTGCTCTCCTAAGGAGGCAGCCCAAAGTCAAGGTCGACGATTATAAAATCCATAAGCAAGACATAGATTTAGATCAATAAATTTATACCGAACCTCATCCGATCTGGCGGACTCCTTCAGCCGAGGAGCGGCTTTCGCGGCTTTCGCGTCGGCATTGAATGGCGCCGGAAAATCCCCACGCACTCGAGATGCGGCGAATGCCGGAACTGGTCGAAGGGCGTGACGCTTTGCAGCCGATAGCCGCCGGCGACGAGCAGTGCCGTATCGCGCGCAAAACTCTGCGGGCTGCAGGAGACGGCGACGATCAGCGGAACGGTAGATTGGGCGAGCGCGCCTGCCTGCGCTTCGGCGCCTGCGCGCGGCGGATCGAAGAGCACGGCATCGAACCGCGTGATTTCCTCTTTGCCGAGCGGTCGGCGAAAGAGATCGCGCTTTTCGATTGTGATCGGCCGCAAACCCGACGCGCTCCGCGCCGCTTTGCGCAGCGCCGCAAGGGCGGATTCATCGCTGTCGACGGCGTGAACTTGGGCTCGCTCCGCCAAACGCAGGCCGAACGTGCCGATCCCGGCGAAGAGATCGGCGATCTGGCGGGCGCCCTTGAGGCTTTCGCAGACCTTGGCCGCGAGCGCGGCTTCGCCTGCCTCGGTTGCCTGCAAAAAGGCGCCGGGCGGTGGTGCAACGTCGGCTTTGCCCATCCTAAGGATCGGAGTACGCCGCTCGACAAGGACGAGACGATCGTTGGAAATACGCGCCAGATCGTGCGCCTCGGCAAGCTTCGCCGCTGCCTTCAATTCCGCCGGGGTGAGCGGGCCGTGGCCTTTGACGTCGATATCGAGCCCGGACTGAAATGCCGTGACCGCGATGTCGAGCGGTTTTCTTCCGGCGCGCAGCGTTGCGGCGACCGCGTGCGCCGCGGCAAGCGCGCCGTTCATCTGCGGCGCCAGGATCGGGCAGGAGTCGAGATCGATCAGTTCATGCGCCCGCGCCCGCATGAAGCCGACGCGTGGCTTTCCGCCATCCGACCGCGCATGGAAGGTGGCGCGCCGCCGCCCCAGCCCGTGTGCATCGACGAGCGGGTCGACCTCGGCTTCGATCCCGGCATGGCGCAGCGCGCTCACCAGAAGATCGCGCTTCCATTCGGCATAGGCGCGCGGCGCCAGCGCCTGCACCGCGCAGCCACCGCATGTCCCGAAATGTGGGCAGAAAGGCGCGATGCGCTCGCGACTCGGCGCGGTGATCTCGACGAGCCTGCCGCGCGTGCCTTCGACCTCGGCGAGGATCGTATCGCCGGGCAGCGCGTAGGGCACGTAGATCAGGCCGTCCGCGCCGCGTGCAATGCCTTCGCCGCGCTGGCCGAGGCGCTCGATCGTGAGCTCAACGCGCATGCTTTTCGTACGCGGGTTTGGTGGCGCCGATGAGATATTCACAGTTGCCTTCGGCGCCTCGGATCGGCGATTCGATCAAGTCCGCAATCTGCCAGCCTGCGTTCTCGAGCAGCGCCTTAATCGTCGCGCAGGCTCGCTGCCGCGCCGCGGCATCCTTGACGATGCCTTTGACGACATACGCGGGGCCGACCTCGTATTGCGGCTTGATCAGCGCAACGAGCGTCGCGCCGCACCCGGCAAACCTAAGGATATTCGGCAAAACGAGTGCAAGCGAGATGAAGCTCACATCGCAAACGATGCAGGCCGGCGGTTCGGCAAAATCGGCAAGCGTAAGATTACGCGCGTCTTTGCCTTGGCAAAACACGACGCGCGGATCGGCAACGAGGCGCGGATGCAATTGTCCGTGTCCCACATCGAAGGCGTAGACCTTGGCCGCGCCGCGAGCGAGCAGGACATCGGTGAAGCCGCCGGTCGAAGCGCCGACGTCGAGGCAGATCGCGCCGGCAGGATCGAAACCGAAAGCGTCGAGCGCAGCGGCAAGCTTCACGCCGCCGCGCGAGACCCAAGGGTAGGGCGCCGCGGCTTCGATTTGCGCCGCCGCGCCGATCGGCTCCGAGGGTTTGCGCAACGGCTTGCCGTCGATGCGCACGAGCCCCGCGGCGATCGCCTCCTGCGCCTTGACACGGCTTTCGAAAAAGCCGCGTTCGACGAGGGCGAGATCGGCACGTTGCCGCGGAGTCGGCGTTTTCGGGAACACGGCAAGGAGCTTAGCGGTCGCGCTCGGGCAGGCAAAGGAGGATTAGCACGAAGCCGATCGCGCCGAGAAAGCGGAAGGCGGACTCTTGCATGTTCCATTGGCTTGCTTGCCACATCTGAAACCATTCTCCACCGACGACGAAAAAGCCGAAGAAGTAGAGTGCGAAGCCGAGGGCGAGACCGGCGACCGCCAGCCCTTTGGCGGCATCGAACGAACGGATCGCCGGCCCGCGTGTGCCGAAGAGGCGCAAAGCGCCGAGAATGCAAATGCTTCCGTAGAGCAGTTCGGTCGCGATGATCGCCGCGTAGGCGAGCCGTTGCAGGCGCGGATCGGTAATTGCGCGCCAGGCGAACGCGCTGCCGGGCGGCAGCGCATCCATGGACAAGACGTGGCGCACGACTTCGAAGTTGGTGCGGTAGTCGAGAATATTATCGATTCCGGTCAAAACGCCGAGCACGCCGACGCAACCGACAAGAACGATCTTGGCGGTTTGTACGGCGTCGATCGGCATGCTGTTAAGCGATCAGGACTTGCGCGGCGTCCCTGCTGCGGCCGAGCGTCTCCAGCACTTTGGCGACGATCCCCTTCGCATCGAGCCCCGCCCGCGCGTACATTTTTTCCGGCTTGTCGTGGTCGAGAAATACGTCGGGCAGCACCATCGAGCGTAGCTTCAGCCCGCGCGCGCGGCGGCCGTCGAGCAAGCCCTCTTCGAGCATCGCCTGCGTCACGAAAGAGCCGAATCCGCCGATCGAACCTTCCTCGATGGTGAGCAGAACCTCATGATTAACGGCAAGGCGCAAGATGAGATCGAGGTCGAGCGGCTTGGCGAACCGCGCATCCGCCACCGTGGTGGAGACGCCGTAGGTGGCGAGATCTTCGGCGGCGTTCAGCGCCTCGGCGAGGCGGGTGCCGAGCGAGAGGATCGCGACCTTGCCGCCTTCGCGCAGGATGCGGCCGCGCCCGATCGGCAGGATTTCGCCGCGTTCCGGCAGTTCGATGCCGACGCCTTCGCCGCGCGGATAGCGGAAGGCTATCGGTCCTTCGCTATAGGCCGCGGCCGTCGCCACCATATGGACAAGTTCCGCTTCGTTGGCCGCCGCCATCACTACGAACCCCGGCAGGATACCGAGGTAGGGGAGGTCGAACGAGCCTGCATGCGTCGCCCCATCGGCGCCGACGAGACCGGCGCGATCGAGTGCGAAGCGTACCGGCAGGTGCTGGATCGCGATGTCGTGGACAACCTGATCGTAGGCGCGCTGCAAGAAGGTCGAATAGATCGCGCAGAACGGCTTGAACCCCTCGGTCGCCAGCCCACCCGCGAACGTGACCGCATGCTGCTCGGCGATGCCGACGTCGAACGTGCGCTCCGGAAAGACTTTCTCAAAAAGATCGAGGCCGGTGCCGGACGGCATGGCGGCGGTGATCGCAACGATCTTGTCATCGCGTTCCGCCTCCTTAATCAGAGAGTCGGCGAAGACGCGCGTGTAGCTCGGCGCATTGGCTTTGGGCTTAACCTGGGTGCCGGTCACCACATCGAACATATTGACGGCGTGGTGCTTGTCCTTGGCGGCCTCGGCCGGCCCATAGCCTTTGCCCTTCTGGGTGACGACATGGACCAGGATAGGCCCGCCCTGCGAGTCGCGGACGTTCTTCAGCACCGGCAGAAGATGGTCGAGATTGTGTCCGTCGATCGGCCCGACGTAGTAGATGCCGAGCTCCTCGAACAGCGTGCCGCCCGCCCAAAAATTGCGGGCGAATTCTTCGGTTTTGCGGGCCCGCTCGTAGATGAACTTGGGCAGATGTTTGCCGAGCTGCTTGGCAGTCTCGCGCACGGTTCGGTAAGCGCCGCCGGAAACCAGCCGGGCGAGATAGGCGGAAAGAGCCCCGGCTGGGGGCGCGATCGACATTTCGTTGTCGTTGAGGATGATGATTAGCCGCGAATGCATCGCCCCGGCATTGTTCATGGCCTCATAAGCCATGCCGGCCGACATCGCGCCGTCGCCGATCACCGCGACCACATTGGTCGGCTTCTTGGCGAGCGTGCTTGCGACAGCCATGCCGAGGCCGGCGGAGACCGAGGTCGAGGAATGCGCCGCTCCAAATGGATCGTATTCGCTTTCGCTGCGCTTGGTGAAACCGGAAAGACCGCCGCCCTTGCGCAAGGTGCGAATCCGGTCGCGCCGCCCGGTCAGGATCTTGTGCGGGTAGGACTGATGTCCGACGTCCCAGACCAGCCGGTCGCGCGGCGTATCGAAGACGTAATGCAACGCAACGGTGAGTTCGATCACGCCGAGCCCGGCGCCGAGATGGCCGCCGGTCACGGAGACGGCGTCGATCGTCTCATGCCGCAATTCCGCGGCGACTTGCACAAGATCGCTCTCGGCAAGCCGACGCAGATCCGCCGGGATGCCAATCGAGTCGAGGAGGGGAGTCTTCGAGGTTGTCGTCACAGGCGCCTCATGGTTGAGGATCAGCTTGATCTTAGCTGACGAAACTCCTGAGCTATATGGGAAGGTTAACGCTACAATTCACGTAAACCGCATCGCTTTCCTCCCTCAATATCCGGGATTGGGGTAGGCGGCAACGCGGTCAACTAGCTCAGATCATATCGGATCTCCGTTTTCGTGGCTTCTTGGCGGCTTGTGTCTTTTCGGTTACTGGTCGCAGCGATCTAAGCAGTCGGGCGCAAAAGGCGGCGCGAGGCCTCCTTGCGCTCTAAGCCTTGAACCTTTCGGGGTTTGCCGAAGTTCCCGATGCTTGGCCGAGTCTTGACCAAGTCTTGGCAGCAAGTCTCGGCACCGGTCTTGGCTAAGATTCGCGCATGCGGCAAAATCGCAGCGTAATCGGCCTATAGGCTCCACTCGCCAAGGCTACATTGGGGGCACGCATGAGCTTGCCGGCCGGCTCGGGAACAGTTGCTGGACTGCCGGACAAGGTTGGCACCTGCGTTGATCGGTTGCGACACCGCTGGGGCTGGTTTGTCGCCTTTGGCGCACTGATGCTCCTGCTAGGCGTCGCAGCACTGCTGCTCGTCGTCTTCGCAACGATTGCCTCGGTCTACACGATCGCGGTGTTCCTGATCATCGCCGGCGGCGCCGAAGTGAGCATGGGAGTGAGCTCGCGTTCCTGGGCGCGCTTCTTCCTTTGGATCGTCGGTGGCTGCGCCTATGTTGTGGTCGGCGCCTTCGCGCTCGCCAAGCCGCTGATCGCCGCGGCGGTCTTCACGCTGCTGCTCGGGGCGGCCGTTCTGGTGACCGGCGTCATTCGCATCTACACCGCGACCCACCTCGGCAAAGGCGGCTCGGTTCTGTTCGCCGGGATCGTCACGGCGATCGTCGGACTGATCATCCTTTTCGGCTGGCCGGCAAACAGTTTCATCATCCTCGGGCTGCTGCTCGGTTGCGATCTTCTCATCTGGGGCGCGAGCTGGCTCATTCTCGGCTTACGGATGCGCGCCCACCTGCCGCAGGCGCCCGTTTCAGAATAGAACCCATTTTTATCGGATTGCGCTCTAACCCCTCCGCTCTAAGCTTACGGTTTGGAGCATGCGAGCTTTCGCCGGCGTCCAAGATCCGGCGGCCAGGAAATGCACATGGCGAAATGGGTCTATACGTTCGGCGACGGAAAAGCCGAAGGCAGTCGCGATCTGCGCGCACTGCTCGGCGGCAAGGGTGCGAACCTGGCGGAGATGGCCAATCTCGGTCTGCCGGTGCCGCCCGGTTTCACGATCACGACGGAAGTCTGCGCGTATTTCTATGCCAACGGCAACCGCTCCCCGGCCGCGCTCGCCGCGGAGCTCGAAGCGGCGCTCGATTACGTTGGTGCACTCGCCGGGCGTCGCTTCGGCGACGCAAAGCGACCATTGCTCGTTTCGGTGCGTTCGGGTTCGCAAGCGTCGATGCCGGGCATGATGGATACGGTATTAAACCTCGGCCTCAACGATGCGACGGTCGAAGGTCTCGCCAAGGCGGCCGGCGACCGGCGTTTCGCTTATGATTCCTATCGCCGCTTCATCCAGATGTATTCGGACGTCGTGCTTGGCGTACCGCACCATCACTTTGAGGAGATCATTGAGGCTTTCAAGGAGGAGAGCGGTTTCTCCCTCGACACCGAACTCTCCGCCGAGGATTGGCAGAAGGTAATCAGTGCGTTCAAAGCAAAGATCTTGGCGGTGCGCGGCAACCCTTTTCCGCAGCCCCCGAAGGAACAGCTTTGGGGCGCGATCGGCGCTGTCTTCGGCTCATGGATGAACCCGCGCGCAAAGATCTACCGGCAGCTCCATAATATTCCCGAGAGTTGGGGAACCGCGGTCACCGTGCAGGCAATGGTCTTCGGCAACATGGGCGAGACCTCGGCCACCGGCGTCGCCTTCACCCGCAATCCCTCGACCGGCGCCAAAGAGCTATTCGGCGAATTCATAATCAACGCGCAAGGCGAGGACGTCGTCGCCGGTTTGCGGACGCCGCAACCATTGACCGAAGCGGCACGGCGCGCTGGGGGCTCGCAAGGAGCTTCGATGCAGACGGCGTTGCCGGACGTGTTCGCCGAGTTCCGGCGCATCGCCGATCGGCTCGAACATCATTACCGCGACATGCAGGACGTAGAGTTCACGGTCGAACGCGGCAAATTATGGATGCTGCAGACCCGCAGCGGCAAACGCACCGCCAAGGCGGCGCTGCGCATCGCCGTCGAGATGGCGCAGGCGCACCTTATCAGCGAAGAAGAAGCGATCTTGCGCATCGAGCCGGCCTCGCTCGACCAGTTGCTGCATCCGACGATCAGTTCGGTGGCGGCACGCAACATCATTGCAACCGGCTTACCGGCCTCGCCGGGCGCGGCCTGCGGCGAGATTGTCTTCAGCGCCGAGGAAGCCGAACAGCTCAAAAGCGTCGGCCGCAAAGTCGTTCTCGTGCGCATCGAGACGAGTCCCGAGGACATCAATGGAATGCATGTGGCGGAAGGTATCCTGACGACGCGTGGCGGTATGACGTCGCATGCCGCGGTCGTAGCGCGCGGCATGGGCAAACCCTGTGTCACCGGTGCCGGTTCGATCCGCGTCGATTATGCCAACGAGACGCTGAGCGTCGCCGGCGCGAGCCTGAAAAAGGGCGATCTCCTCACGATCGACGGCACGACGGGCCAGGTGATCGCCGGTCAGGTCGAGATGCAGCAGCCAGAAATGTCGGGTGATTTTGCCACCATTATGGAATGGGCGGACAAACGCCGCCGCATGCAGGTTCGCGCCAACGCCGAGACCGCGGCCGACGCGCGGGCGGCACGCCGCTTCGGCGCCGAAGGTATCGGTCTCTGCCGGACCGAACATATGTTCTTCGATGCGTACCGCATCCGCGCGCTGCGAGAAATGATCCTCGCCACCGATGCGGGGGGACGGCGCGCCGCGCTCGCCAAGCTTTTGCCGATTCAGCGCGGCGACTTTGCAACGCTGTTCGAGATCATGGCCGGCTTGCCGGTAACGATCCGGCTCTTTGATCCGCCGCTGCATGAATTCCTGCCCAAACGGGCGGCGGAAATCGCCGAGGTCGCCGCCGCCATGGGGGTTTCGGAAGACAAGCTCGAACGGCGCGCCGCCGAGCTGCACGAATCGAACCCGATGCTCGGTTTTCGCGGTTGTCGGCTCGCCATCGCCTTTCCGGAAATTGCCCAGATGCAGGCCCGCGCCATCTTCGAGGGCGCGCTCGAAGCCAAGCGCAAGACCGGGAGTTTGCCGGCTCCCGAGATCATGGTGCCACTCGTCATCACCAAGCCGGAATTCGATCTGGTGAAAGCCGAAATCGACGCCATGGCGCGCGCCGTCGCGGCCGAACGTGGCGAAGAAGTCCGCTACAGTGTAGGCACCATGATTGAACTGCCGCGCGCCTGCCTCGCGGCCGCGGAGATCGCCGGTACGGCCGAATTCTTCTCTTTCGGAACCAACGATTTGACCCAGACGGCGCTGGGCATTTCGCGGGACGACGCCGGCTCATTCCTCGGCATCTACGAGCAGCGGCGACTTCTGGCTGCCGATCCCTTCGTCAGCATCGATCAGGAGGGCGTCGGCGAGCTCGTCGCAATGGCGGTCGCGCGCGGCCGCGCGGTGCGTCCCGACATCAAGCTCGGCATCTGCGGGGAACATGGCGGCGACCCCGCGTCCATAGCCTTCTTCGAAAAAGTCGGGCTCAGTTACGTGTCCTGTTCGCCGTTTCGGGTGCCGATCGCGCGGCTCGCCGCGGCGCAGGCGGCGCTCGGCAAGGCGGTGGTGGAGGAGTCGTGATTCCGCGCTGCCCCATTCTGAAACTTGTCGCGCGCGCGCTCCTAAACGCCTCTTCAAGCTTAAGCGGAGATAACCAAGATCGGGCGGTTTTGAGCGAGTGGGCGTGACAAAAAGGCCACGCCACCGCCCCTGGGGTGCGGCGCGCGTATGGGTCTTCTGAGGATCTCTTGGGCGATGGGGGTCGTTGCGCCCTGGTGCATCGGCGTAGGGTTGGTGGTGTCGATTCCGGCCGACGCCGGCCAAGATGCGAGAATTGGCGCTTCGCTCGCTCCGGCGAGCTTTCGCGCCGTCGTCGCGCCCGGCGATCTCGTCCCCGGTTATGTGAGCGGACCGACCTTCGGCCTGGACCCGGAGGCCGGCGCGCCTTCGCAGGAGGAGGCAAGCCTGGTCCTCGGCGACAGCTCGGAATTCGATCAGATGCCCGACGAAATCGAGCCGCGCATCGTGATGAAACGCAGCGGAGCGGGCGCCCCGGTTATCGATCGTACGGACAAAGGCGATCCGCTCGTCGGGCTGCGCCCGGGCTTCGACTCGGAGCTGCGCCGCCCTGGCGCTTTTGCGCTTTGGCGCGCGCATGATCTCCTGTTCGCCGACGCGGAACCCTGGCCGCGCGGCGATTTTTCAGACGAACAAGCGGCCGGCCCGGATAGCGTCGCCAAATTCGAGCCTTGGCCCGACGGCGAAACGCCGACCACCGCGCCGAGCAGCGCCGTGGCATCTCCCCGCCAACAAGGCTCGCTCATCACGATGCTCCCCGCCGCGATCGACGAACGCATCATGCAGGGCGCGACCCCGCAGGTCGCGCGCGCCGTGGCGCTGGCTTCCACGACGCCGGCGCCGGCTGACTCGACGCCCGTCGAGGTCGTCGCGCTGCCGGCCGTGCCGAACCTGACGAATGTTCCGGCCGACCGGCCGAATTACGCGGCGCTGGTCGATCAGGACCAACCGGCACACGAACAGCGCTGTCTTGCCGAGGCGATCTATTTCGAAGCGCGCGGCGAGAGCAGGGAGGGGCAGGCGGCGGTCGCCCAGGTGGTCCTCAATCGGGTCTCCAGCGGACTCTATCCGTCAACGATTTGCGGCGTTGTCTATCAGAACCGCGATCATTACGAGGGCTGCCAATTTTCCTTTGCCTGCGAAGGCCGTTCGCTGCGAATCACCGAGCCGGACGCCTGGCGCACCGCGATGCGGATTGCGACTTCGGTGATGAGCGGCCAGACCTATCTCGCCGAAATCGGCGATGCGACGCATTATCATGCCGATTATGTGCACCCGTATTGGTCCTATCGGCTCAAAAAAATGGATGTGATCGGCCACCACGTCTTCTACAAGCTGCGCCCCGGACAGACGTAAGTTTCGCGTTCGGCTGGCGAGCCGGCTGAATTTTTTGCGGCCGCGCAGCCCAAGCAGTCTGCTAAGATCGAGTCTCGCTGGAAAGACGCGGCTTTAGGGCAATTGACGCGGTGATTTTTTCGGAACGGATTCTAGATTTGCCGCTGCAACGCAAAACGGCCATCTTCGCTATCTAACCAAGCGCATGATTGGCCGGTCGACCGGCCGGGGGAATTTCACAAAGGCTATGTTTCGGCGTATAGCTTGAGGCACAATCGTCCGACGGTTGCGCCGTTCAGGTCGAGGCTGCATCTGTTGCGCGGGACCGCGGCCCGCGCTCGCCGAAACCCCGTTTCATCCTGGAGGATCCGAGCTTGCCTTCGTATCGTTTCGCATCGCACGCGATCATTTCTTTTGCCGTGGGAGCCCTCGTCCTGCCGGTTGCCCTCACCCCGGCGATGGCAAAAACTCACGAAACCCTCGTTGTGGCGACTCCGTTCGAAGTCGGCGACAGTCCCGCCGGCAATTATCTCGCCGCCGTCGTCGCGGGTTCTGAGCGCGACACGGTCGCGGCCGAAACCTTCTTCCGTGAGGCACTGCGCTTCGATCCCAACAATAAGGATCTTATCGAACGCGCCTTCGTCGCCACCGTTTCCAATGGTGATATGCGGAGTGCGTTCGTTCTTGCCCAACGGCTCATCGCCCGCGATCCGAGCAATGGACTCGCACAGCTTGCGCTGGGTGTGCGCGATCTGAAGGCGCGGCAGTTCGCCGCCGCCCGCGCCCATTTCGCCAGAGGCGCCGGGGACGAATCGGACCTCACCTCCACGCTTCTGACGGCGTGGAGTTACGCGGGCAGCGGCGAGACGCGCCGGGCGCTCAACACTATCGATCGGCTCAGCGACAACAACTTCGACGTTTTCCGCAACTATCATAAGGCGCTGATCGCCGAGCTGAGCGGCAGAGACGCCGACGCCGCGAAATGGTTCAAGGCGGCCTACGACAGCGACAAGAATACGCTGCGTCTTGCCGATTCCTATGCCCGGTTCCTGAGCCGCCAGGGGGATCGCCAAGCCGCCATCGGCATCTATGAAGCCTTCGATCAGATCTTGCCGGATCACCCGATCGTACGGGCCGCGCTCGCCGAGCTCAATTCGGGCAAGACGCTTGCGCCGATGATCAAGGATGTCGAACAAGGCGCGGGCGAGGTTCTCTACGGACTTGGCGCGGCGGGCAGCCGCCAGGGCGATGAGCTTGCCGGGCTCGTCTATCTGCGCCTCTCGCTCTACCTCGATCCGCAAAACAGCCTTGCGATGCTGACGCTCGGCGACATCTACGAGCGCATCAAACAGAACGAGCAGGCGATCGACGTCTATCAGTCCGTACCGGATAACGATCCGTTGCGGCTCACCGCCGATATCGAAATCGGACAGGTGCTCGAAAATCTCGGCCGTACCGACGAGGCGATGAAATACCTGCAAAACCTCGTCGACGAACATCCGAACGATGAGGATGCGCTTTCCGCGCTCGGCAACCTGCAACGCGCCCACCATCATTATGCGGAGGCGATCGCGAGCTATACCAAGGCGATCGAATATTCGACCAAGCCGGAGAAGGCAAATTGGCCGCTCTATTATTTCCGCGGCATCGCCTACGAGCGCGAGAACAATTGGCCGCCGGCGGAGGCCGACTTCAAACACGCGCTCGAACTGTTCCCGGATCAGCCGCTGGTGCTAAACTATCTCGCCTATAGCTGGGTCGATAAAGGACTGAATCTCGACGAGGCCCTTCCGATGTTGCAACGTGCGGTAGAGCTTCGGCCGACCGACGGCTATATCATCGATAGTCTCGGTTGGGCGGACTACAAGCTTGGCCACTATGACGCGGCGGTGAAGGAACTGGAGCGGGCGATCGATCTGATACCCGGCGACCCGGTGATCAATGACCATCTCGGCGATGCCTATTGGCGGGTGGGCCGCAAGCTCGACGCGCATTTCCAATGGAACCATGCGCGCGATCTCGGCGCCGAGCCGGAGGATATGCCGCGGATCCTCGAGAAGATCGCCCACGGGCTCAGCGACAACACCAAGCCTGCGGGCGCCGCGGATGTGAAGCCCGCCTCCGACGTAAAGCCCGCCGCCGCGGACGTGGAACACAAGGTGCAGAACGGCGGCTAAGCGCGCCGTTTTCCTTGCCTGAGAACGTGGTATCAACGTAGGCCGCCCAGCGGCGGTCTATGCCGCGATTGCCGTGTCCCATCTCCTCGCCGAACGCGCCCCCGCCAAGATCAACCTGACGCTGCATGTCGTCGGGCGGCGGGCGGACGGCTACCACGAGCTCGAAAGCCTAGTCGCATTTTCGCGCAGTGGCGACGTGCTCACGCTTCTTCCCGGCGACGAGTTCAAGTTTCAGGTCGAGGGGCCGATGGCGGCGGCGGCCGGCGATCCGCAAGCAAATCTTGTCGTCAAAGCGGCCCGCCATCTCATGCAGCGGATCGGCGGCCTCAAGCTCGGGGCGCTGCATCTTAAGAAAAACCTGCCGGTTGCCGCTGGAATCGGCGGCGGTTCTTCCGACGCGGCTGCGGCCTTGCGGCTCGTGGCGCGCGCCAATGCGCTCGACCAGCGGGATCTGCGCATCATCGCCGCCGCGCGGGCGACCGGCGCCGATGTCCCGGTTTGCTTAGCCGCGCAGGCGCGGATGATGACCGGCATCGGGGAACGCCTCGGCCCTGCGCTTCGCCTGCCGCCTTTGCCGACGCTGATCGTAAATCCGCGTCAGCCGCTCGCAACCAAAGATGTCTTTGCGCAGATGAAGATTGCGCCAGAGGCGAGCGGGTTCGGGCCGCATCCGCAGATCCCCTCGGGACTCGATTTCGAGGCGCTAATCGATCTGCTGCGCAAGGGCCGCAACGACCTAGAGGACGCCGCCTGTCTGCTGGCGCCCATTATCGTCGACGTGCTCGCCATCCTCGCCGCCGCGCGCGGCTGCAAGCTCGCCCGCATGTCGGGATCGGGGACGAC
>JBOHJJ010000193.1:0-9950 GCA_050728495.1 Methylovirgula sp. | reverse complement strand
CTTTCTGGACTTTCTCGCCACGCCAGCCGCCGTGAAGGTCCTGCAGGACCAAGGATTCGCGATTCTCCATCCCGCGCATTGACCGGCGCGGCCGGATTTTCGCCGCCCACGTGCGCCCAAGCCGGGCGGTCTGAACATGCCGCGCTGGCGCCGTTATCTTCATTTCTGAGGAGCAGGCAGTGAAGACCTTGAATATTCGAAGACTCGTACTCGACGTTGATAAAGCCCGTTCCATGCCTTCGCTCACTGACATTGCGCAAGCGATTCAGAATTGCCGGGGGGTCGAATCCTGCAACATTACGGTCATCGACGTGGATATTGAAACTGTGGGGACCAACATTACGATCGAGGGCAATGGCATCGATTATGACGAGGTCGTCCGACAAATAGAGAATACCGGCGCCGCCGTTCATAGCCTCGATCAGATCGCCGTCGGTGAGCGCATCATCGAGAATACACCGCGGCAGCGATGAACTTTCGTAATTTGATCGAAAGTTCCCCGGACGCGGCTCGACGCCACGGCAGGCGCGGTCGATGGAATTTTGACGGCCCTGATTTTGGCTGCCGGGCACCTGTTGCGACCGGGCGGCGGTGCGACAATAGACTTGGGTCTGCGCGTTGGCACGGCGTCGGCCGTAACCACCCTGTTTGTGTTCTTTGTCGCCCACTACGCCGAACTGCGCGCGGAATTGACGCGCGCCGAACATACTTTATCGCTTCTGTCGCATGGCAAGCTGGTGGCGACCCGTCTCGGACGACGTTCATTTCTCCGAGCGCTCGGAGGAGCGTGCGTGGCCGCCGTATGCGGGTTCGTCGGCTCACTAGTTCCGCTCGCACTGTGCGCGAGCCTGCCGCAGCCTTCCTGGATCGGGTTGGCGGCGACCATCGCTTTGCTCGGCATTCTTGGCGCGGTCTTGGCGCGGAGCTTCTACGGCCCGACGTACCTCTGGGCCATCATCATGATGCTGGGCGGCGTCGCGCTCGCCTGCATCGGCGCGCAATTGAATATCACCGGCGCGGGTTAGGAAGCGAAATGATCGGCATACGCCGGCCTAAGCTCAAGCAGGGCACGCAAGCGTGAGTTTTCAGGCCACGTCCTCGGGCGCGCGCCGAACGCAAATCGATACGTATAATTTCACCGGTGGTTGCGTTAGGATTCTAACGGGCGTGCGGTATCTTTAGGCAGCGCACCCGAAGGCGCCGAACAACGGGTTGATGACATGCAAAAGCGCGTTGCCGTACTGATGGGAGGGTTTTCCGCAGAACGGGAGATTTCGCTGCTTTCCGGCGAGGCCTGCGCCAAAGCGCTTGCTGGAGAAGGATTCGATGTCACGCGCGTCGACGTCGACCGCAACGTCGCCGACGTTCTTGCCAGGATGAGGCCCGATGTCGCCTTCAACGCGCTTCACGGTCCGTACGGCGAGGACGGGATCATCCAGGGCGTTCTCGAAATGCTGCAAATCCCCTACACGCATTCCGGCGTGCTCGCCTCGGCGCTCGCCATGCGCAAGGACCTCGCGCGGCATGTGTTGAAGGCAGCAGGAGTCCCCGTCGCCGCCGGCCTCACGGTCGATCGTTTCACCGCCTCGCGCGCCCATGTATTGCCGCCACCCTACGTGGTGAAACCGCTTGCCGAAGGCTCTTCGTTTGGCGTGCTCATCGTGAAGGAGGATCAGAGCCATCCGCCACAGGAGTTAACGCGCGGCGACTGGTCGTACGGCGAGGAGGTGCTGGTCGAAGGCTACGTCGGAGGCCGCGAACTCACCTGCGCCGTCATCGGCGAGAAGGCCTATGACGTGATCGAAATCAAGGCCGCAGACGGCGGCTGGTACGACTACCACGCCAAATACGCCCAGGGAGGTTCGATCCACGTTCTTCCCGCGAATCTTAAAGAAAATATTTACCACTTTGTCCAAGAGTTAAGCCTCAGGGCGCACAAGGCGCTGGGTTGTCGCGGCGTGAGCCGCGCCGACTTCCGTTACGACGACGGCCCCGGAGGCACCGGCCAACTCGTCATCCTGGAAGTCAATACGCAGCCTGGCATGACCGAGACATCGCTCGTGCCCGAAATCGCGGCGCATGCCGGCTTGTCGTTCGGTGAGTTCGTCAAATGGATGGTGGAAGACGCCTCCTGCGACCGGTGAAGGAGGTCTTTGCAAGTCCGCCCTCCTTGCCGGCCTATTTGCTACCCTCGGATAGAGGTTGGCCGATCGCGGCGATCGGCACCGTTTCGCGCCGCGATCGGACGTGGCGCGGCTCGTTGCTTGTTCGGCTTGTGGTTCTGCTCACCGTCCGCGGCGCAGGCGCCGGCATCGCCCTCGCGCTTCTCGCTGCGATCGGTCTCTATGGCACGATGCTCGGCGGCCAATACGCAGCCTTTGTCCGGTCGGAAGGGACAATTCCCGACTTCCTCGCGCGGACCGCCGGATTAGGTATCGACGCGGTGACGATTGCCGGCGCACACGAACTTTCGGAACGGCAAATTCTCGACGCCATCGGCATCCGGCGCACGAATTCCCTGCTCTTTCTCGACGTCGCGAAATTGCGCGACCGGCTCATCGCCCTGCCGCTCGTCAAGGACGCGAGCGTCAGCAAGCTTTATCCAAATCGAGTGATGATCGAGATCGAGGAGCGCCAGCCTTATGCGCTCTGGCAGAAGGACGGCGCGGTGAAGATTATCGCCGCCGACGGCACGCCGATCCCCACGCTGGATGAAACACATTTCACCAAGCTGCCGTTTGTGGTCGGCGACGGAGCCAACGCGCGGATCGGCGAATATTTCTCGCTTCTCCGTGCGGCGGGCGATCTCAGGGGGCGCATCAGCGCGGGCATCCTCGTCGCCGAACGGCGCTGGACGCTCAAAATGGACAACGGAGTCGAGGTCGCCCTGCCCGAGATGGGCGCCGCTGCGGCGGTCGCCGAGCTCGCCCGGTTACAGCGCCGATACCGCGTGCTCGACAAAAATATCGTTGCGCTCGACCTGCGCTTTCCGGGCCGGCTCATCGCCCGTCTTCCGGCGCGGACCGCCGATCCGCAGCAGCCAAAGGGCAGCCAGACATGAGACCCCGTATGCTGCCGCCGCGGATGCGGGCCCTTCCGCCGCGCAAGAGCGCCTTGCTTTGCGCGCTTGACGTTGGCACGTCGAAAGTCGTCTGCCTGATCGCGCGCCTCGATCCGATGGACTCCTCCGGGAGCTTGCGCGGGCGCACGCATCGTTGCCGCGTTCTCGGCATCGGGCATCAGCGTTCGGCCGGAATGAAGCGCGGCGTCATCGTCGACCTCGATCAGGCGGAAGGCGCGATACGCCGCGCGGTGGACGCGGCGGAACGCATGGCCGGCGTCCAAGCCGAGAGCGTGATCCTCAACGTGACCGGCGGCCGGATCGGCTCGCAGCTCTACAACGCCCAAGTTGGGATCTGCGCACGCGCCGTCAACGATGCCGACGTCCAACTCGTCCTCGAGGTCTGCGCGGCACGCACCCAGCAGCAGGGGAAGGCGGTGCTCCACTCGCTACCGACCGGATTCTCGATCGGCGGCACGCGCAACGTCCGCGATCCGAGGGGCATGATTACCGAGGTCCTCGGCGCCGATATGCACATCGTAAGCTGCGATGCGATCGTGGCGCGCAATCTGATGCTCGCGGTCGAGCGCTGTCATCTTTCGATCGAAGCGATGGTCGCTACGCCTTATGCGGCGGGCCTTGCGGCGCTCATCGACGATGAAGCGGAACTCGGCACCACGCTCATCGATATGGGCGCGGGAACGACTTCGATCGGCGTATTCGCCGGCGGCAGTCTCGTCCACGTCGACGCGCTGGCGCTGGGCGGCGCGCACGTGACGCTCGACATCGCCCGCGGCCTGAACACCCGGCTTGCCGACGCCGAGCGCCTAAAGACACTCTACGGTGCCTGCCTTTCCTCCTTCTCCGACGAGCGCGAAACGATCGCCGTGACGCCCGCCGGAGAAGACGGCGAACACCCGATTCACATCCCCAAGTCGCAGCTCTTACGGATCATCAGGCCGCGCGTCGAAGAAATCCTCGAACTTGTGCGCGACCGGCTGAAGGGCGCCGGGTTCGGGGCGAATTGCGCGTCGCGCTTCATTCTGACGGGCGGGGCGAGCCAGCTTACCGGCATCTCCGAGACCGCCAAACAGATCCTCTCGGGCCAGATCCGGCTAGGGCGGCCGCTGGGCATCCACGGGCTGCCGGAGTCAGCCAAAAATCCAAGCTTTTCAGCGGTGGTCGGCCTGCTCGTCTATCCGCAGGCGGCCAAGATCGAATATTTCCGTCCGAGCCGACGCACAGCGGAAGCGGCAACGGGGACAGGCGGCTATATGGCCCGCGTCGGGCAATGGTTGAGAGAAAGCTTTTAGTGATATGGATAAAGCGAATAAGCGCGGCGGCTGATTCGTTTTTCCAGGCGTAAATCGTACACAACGCGGGCGCCGGGGGGCGCTCCAACGTCGAGAGGCCAGACATGTCGATCAATCTCAAAGCGCCTGAACTCAGAGAACTAAAGCCGCGCATCATGGTGTGCGGGATCGGAGGCGCCGGGGGGAATGCCGTCAACAACATGATCGTCTCCGGTCTGATCGGTGTCGACTTCGTCGTCGCCAACACCGATGCGCAGGCACTCTCCTCCTCACGCGCCGAGCGCGTCATCCAGATGGGTCTGCAAGTGACGGGCGGCTTAGGGGCGGGATCGCAACCCGACGTCGGCCGCGCCGCAGCGGAGGAAGTGCTCGAAGAAATCCGCGATCACCTCTCCGGCGCGCACATGGTCTTCGTGACCGCCGGCATGGGCGGAGGCACCGGCACGGGCGCCGCGCCGATCATTGCCGGCATCGCCCGCGAACTTGGAATCCTCACCGTCGGCGTCGTGACCAAACCGTTCCAGTTCGAAGGCATTCGCCGCATGCGCGTCGCCGAATCGGGCATTCTCGAACTGCAGAAATCCGTCGACACCCTCATCGTCATTCCCAACCAAAACCTGTTCCGCGTCGCCAACGAGAAGACCACGTTCGCTGACGCTTTCGCCATGGCCGACCAGGTGCTCTATTCGGGCGTCGCCTGCATCACTGACCTCATGGTGAAGGAAGGGCTCATCAATCTCGATTTCGCCGACGTGCGCGCCGTCATGCGCGAAATGGGCAAGGCGATGATGGGCACCGGCGAAGCGACCGGTGAAAAACGTGCCGTGCTGGCCGCCGAGGCGGCGATCGCCAATCCCCTGCTTGACGAAGTCTCAATGAGGGGGGCCCGCGGCCTATTGATCTCGATCACCGGCGGCAACGATCTGACCCTCTACGAAGTGGACGAGGCGGCAAGCCGTATCCGCCAGGAAGTCGACGAGGATGCCAACATCATCCTCGGCGCGACGTTCGACCAGAATCTCGACGGAATGGTGCGTGTTTCGGTCGTCGCGACCGGCATCGAAACGGGCGCGGAACTTGCGGGTTTCGATGGCGGCATGCGGATGATCGAATCCGCCGCCGGGCTGCACGCGCAGATGCGTGAACCGCCGCACGAGTCGGGGGAGCTGCCACAGCCGAACTACGCCGATCCCCTACTCCATCAGGCCGGCACGACGCGCGGCGTCCACCTCCAGCCGATTGCTCCGCAGACGCGTCATCATGCCGAGCCGGTCGCCGCACCGTTGCCGAAGAGCGAGCCCTATGCAGCCGGCCCATTCATCCCGCCGGCGCCGGAATCGCCGATCATTCGTCCGCAGCGCATGCCGCAGATCGAGGATCTGCCCGTGCCGGGGCAGAAGCAGATCCTCGCGCAACGCGGTGAACCGATGAGTGAAACGCACAACGAGACGAAACGGCGTACCTTGCTCGAACGGCTCGCGGCCTTCGGCGTCAGCCGCCAGGATGGGCCGAGCATGGCCGGGCGCCAACCGAAGCCGCCGTCGCAGGTCCCGGCGATGCGGGCTGCGCAACCAAATCCCGTGCACGCCGAATACGGCAAGCGTGCGCAGGCGCCCCGCCAGCAATCGCTTGACCCGCAAGGCCGCCTCGTGCCGCGCACCATCGAAGAGGACCAGCTCGAAATTCCCGCTTTCTTGCGCCGGCAGTCGAACTGATTGCCGGGGCAAGCAGCGTAGGCGTCGCACTCCAGATGTAACTGTGCGTAAGAAAGCGTGATTTGGTACGCCTTTTAGGCCAGTATGGGGTCTGCCCGGTCGATTGCACGCACGCCTTCGACCATCGGCATGAGCCGCTCATCTGACGAGCGGCCCAAGGGAATGAATTCCAAGCGATAAACGACGCCTCGTACTCCGCTGTCGAGGTCCTCGACGCGCCGCGCAGCTTGAATCTTCGCCCCACGCAATCGCCACAGAAATGCCGCGTATCGAACCGTAGCATCCCGCGCTATCTTGCGCTAAAGCTGACGCGCTGTTCCATTGGGATTTCACTTCGAGTCGCGCATGTCGTTCATTCATTTGCCGCTTCGGAATTTTGCCTCACGCCTTTTCGGCACGCACCGGTTCATCCGGCTGATTGCGACGGCGGCTCTGGTCCTGCCTGCCGCGGCCTGTTCTTCCTCCTTCGACTCGCTTGATTCGCTCAACCCGATGCACCTCTTCAGCGGCGACAAATATGTGACGAAGGTCATTCCCGATACGGCGCCCGAGTTGCTCTACGACGAGGGACTCGCGTACCTGAACAGTCACGATTATGACAAAGCCGCCAAGAAGTTTCAGGAACTCGAGAAGGAATATTCGTTCTCGGAATGGGAGCGCAAAGCGCTGCTCATGACCGCGTTCAGCCAGTATCAGGGCGGCAGCTTCGACGATGCGATCGGCACCGCGCAGCGCTACATCGGCCATTATGCCTCCGCCCCCGACCTCGATTACATGTATTACATCGAGGCGATGTCCTACTATAATCAGATCCCGGACGTCAGCCGCGATCAGGACCGAGCCCGGAAAGCCTCGGTTCTCTTCCAGCAGATCGTCGAGAAATTCCCGACTTCCCAATACGCCGACGATGCGCGCTATAAGCTGCAGGTCACCCGCGATCAGCTTGCCGGCCAGGAGATGATGATCGGGCGGTTTTATCTGAAACGGCGGGATTATGCCGCGGCGATCAATCGATTTCGCGACGTTCTGGCAAAATATCAGACGACCCGCCACGCCCAGGAAGCACTCCTGCGGCTCACCGAGGCTTACCTCGCGCTGGGCATCACCAGCGAGGCGCAGACCGCCGCCGCGGTGCTCGGTCACAATTTCCCGGGTTCGCCTTGGTACAAGGATGCCTACGCCGATTTGCAACAAGGCGGCCTGAAGCCTCACGAGGACCCGACCTCCTGGATTTCCAAGGTTTTCCACCTCGGTTAGGACAGGCGCCAGGGACTTTCCGTCTTCGCCCCTATTTCGGCCGCCAGGGCTTGATTCCGGGCTGATTCGGGGCTCTGGTCGATGCCGCTCGGCTCCCTTTCTTTGCACAGATTTTGGCCTCCGGCTGCCCCCATGCTCGTTCAGCTCGCTATTCGCGAAATCGTGCTGATCGACAAGCTCGATCTCGAATTTGGACGCGGCCTCACGGTGCTCACCGGCGAGACCGGCGCGGGAAAATCGATTCTGCTCGATGCCTTCTCTTTGTGTCTTGGGGCGCGTGGCGACGGCGCGCTCGTCCGGCAAGGAGAAATGCAAGGCCAAGTCACCGCCCTTTTTGAGCTTTGCGCCGATCATCCGGCCCTTGCCGCCGCGCGCGCTCAGGACATCGTCACCGAAGGCGAGCTCATTCTGCGCCGCGTGCAGATGGCTGACGGGCGCACCCGCGCCTTCGTCAACGATCAGCCGGTGAGCGCCCAGGCCCTGCGCGCGATTGCCGGCGATCTCGTCGAAATTCATGGCCAGCACGACGATCGCGCCCTGATGGACGCCGACGTCCACCGCCGGCTTCTCGACGCCTATGGCGGACTGTTTGGCACGCGTGGGAGCGTTGCGACAGCATTCGCGTCGCTGCGCGCCGCCGAAGCGGAACGCTCCACCGAGGAGGAACGGCTCGCCAAGGCCCGCGCCGATGCCGATTATCTACGCCACGCACACGCCGAGCTCGTCGCTTTGGCGCCGAAGCCCGGCGAGGAGGCCCAACTTGCCGAGCGCCGGACCGCCATGATGCAGGCGGAAAAGGTCAGCGCCGAGCTGCGCGATGCGGCCGACGCCGTAGCCGGCGAGGGCGCGCCGCTCGCCGCCGTTTCCTCCGCCCTGCGCCGTATCGAACGCAGGCAGGCGCAGGCGCCGGAACTGCTCGGCCCGGTCGTGAGCGCGCTCGACGCCGCTTTCGCCGCTTTCGATGTGGCGAGCCAGGCGGTGGAGCAAGCTATGCGCGTCGCTGTGCACGACGCGGGCGAATTGGAGCGGGTCGAGGAGCGGCTCTTCGCGTTGCGCGCCGCCAGCCGCAAATACGGGGTTGGCGCCGATTCGCTCATTGCGCTCGCCGAACAGATCGCCGCCGATCTCGCCGTGCTCGATGCCGGCGAAGCGCGGCTGCAACAACTCGGCGCAACGGTGCAAGCGGCGGCCGCGACATACGAGCGCGAGGCGGGCAATTTGTCGGAGGCGCGCAGGAGCGCGGCGCGCGATCTCGAAGCTGCGGTCAATGCCGAACTCCCACCGCTGAAACTCGACGGCGCGGAGTTCAGCGTCAAATTCCGTCCCGAGCTCGCCGCGCCAAGTCCCGACGGAGTCGATCAGCTCGAGTTCTGGGTGCGGACGAATCCGGGCACCACTCCCGGTCCGCTCGCCAAAATCGCCTCGGGTGGCGAGCTCGCGCGGTTCATGCTGGCGCTGAAAGTCGTGCTCGCCGACCGCGGCTCGGCGCCGACCCTGGTCTTCGATGAGATCGACACTGGCGTCGGCGGCGCGGTCGCCGATGCGATCGGTCAGCGGTTGGCGCGGCTTGCCGCCGACGTTCAGGTCCTCGCCGTCACCCACGTTCCGCAGGTCGCGGCGCAGGCCGACGGGCATTTCCGCATCGTGAAAGACGCGACCGACAAGGGCCGGCGCGTCGCAACGCGCGTCGCGCATCTCGCCAAAGAGGCGCGCCGCGAAGAGATCGCGCGCATGCTGGCCGGCGCCACAATCACCGAAGAAGCGCGCGCCGCCGCAGGCCGGCTGATGGAAAGAACCGGCGATCCGCTGAACACGGCATAATGCCGCCGGAGCGCGGGCGCGGTATTTTCCACCGCCCGCTCTACCTGCCTGGGCCGCAGCCGCTAGGTTTCCGTGCATCTGGCGCCGGCGGACAAAAGGCTTGTCGCCGACGTAAATCTTGTGTTCTTTCCCGGCCAAAAGGATCAGTCCGGCGCCGCAGTAACGGCGCCCGGGAGGAAAAACAATGAAGCGGTTGATCACCATCGGCCTGGCGATCCTCGGCCTTTCGACGCCGCTCGCCGCCGAACCTCTGCAGGAGGGCGCCAGCGCCTATGCGCATGGAGATTTTGCGACGGCGTTGAAACTGCTGCTGCCTTTGGCAGGAGAAGGCGACGCTTACGCAGAGGCCAATGTCGGCGTCATGTATGCCAAGGGCCAAGGCGTACCGCAGGATTTCGGACAGGCGGCAGAGTGGTACCGCAAGGCTGCCGAACAGGGCAACGCGTTTGCGCAAGGCAGTCTCGGCCTCCTTTATGCGACGGGGCAAGGCGTGCAACAGGATAATGCGCAAGCCGCCGATTGGTATCGCAAGGCCGCCGAACAGGGCGATGTCGCTGCCGAGGCCAATCTCGCATCGTTGTTGGCGAAAGAAGGCGGCGCGCAGAACGCCAGCGAGGCGGCAAACTGGTTTCGCAAAGCTGCGGAGCGCGGCAACGTGGCGGCTGCGACGAACCTCGGGCTGCTGTACCTCAAAGGGCAAGGCGTGGCGCAGGACTACGTTGAAGCCGCCGACTGGTTTCGCAAAGCGGCCGAACACGGCGACCTCGCCGCCGAGATCGACCT
>JBOHJJ010000192.1:0-1573 GCA_050728495.1 Methylovirgula sp. | reverse complement strand
GGCATGGATGAAGTGGGACGCGGCCCGCTCGCCGGTCCGGTCGCCGCCGCGGCGGTCATTCTCGATCCTGAGCGCCTGCCCAAAGGCGTCAACGATTCGAAAGCGCTCGCGCGCGAAGAACGCGAGGAGCTTTACGAAACCATTTTGGGACGCTGCATCGCCGTTGCGGTCGCATTTGCAAGCGCCGCCGAAATCGACCGCATCAACATCCGGCAGGCGAGCCTGCTTGCGATGCGCCGCGCGCTTGCCGCCCTTGCCGTCAGGCCGCGCTACGTTCTCATCGACGGTAACGACCTGCCGGCCTCACTCTGCTGCGACGGCGAGACGATCGTCGCCGGGGACGCCAAATCGATGTCGATTGCCGCTGCCTCGATCGTCGCCAAGGTGACGCGCGACCGGCGGATGCGCCGGCTCTGCAGCGTTTATCCTGTCTATGGCTTCAGCCGCCACGTCGGCTATTCGACCGAGGACCATCTCGCGGCGATCGCCAAATACGGGCCTTGCCCCTATCACCGGCTGAGCTTCTCGCCGTTCCGGCCGGCGGCCGAGTAAAATCTATTCTTAATCAATTCGTTCAGAAAAGGGACATCGCTTCCTCCCCGACCTAAACGCCGATTTTACCGGAGCGCGCGCAAAGTAGCGCCGTTCGTCGCGTATCCGGTGGTGTTTATGCGTATCGCACGTGCCGGGAGGGGTCGCTCGAAGTCTCAGCTTCAGGTCACGCGTAGTGAGACTTCTCGCGCGCGGCTCCCGGCCGTGCCTGCGCCGTTCAATCAAATCCTAGTCGGCGACTGCGTCGAGAAACTGGCGCGGCTTGCGGCCGAAAGCGTCGATCTCGTTTTCGCCGATCCGCCCTACAATTTGCAGCTCGAACAGGCCCTGTCGCGGCCCGACCAGAGCCTGGTCGATGCGGTCGACGACGATTGGGACAAGTTCGCGAGCTTTTCGGAATACGACTCTTTCACCCGCGCCTGGCTTTCCGGCGTGCGCCGCGTGATGAAGGAGAACGCGACGATCTTCGTGATCGGCTCCTATCACAATATTTTCCGCGTCGGCGCCATCCTCCAGGATCTCGGCTTTTGGATCCTCAACGACATCATCTGGCGCAAGGCCAATCCGATGCCGAATTTTCGCGGCCGGCGTTTCACCAATGCGCATGAGACGTTGATCTGGGCGGCGAAGAGCGCCTCGGCGAAGTCCTACACGTTCCATTACGAAGCGCTGAAGGCTGGCAACGAGGATTGCCAGATGCGCTCCGATTGGTTTCTGCCGCTCTGTACCGGAGCCGAGCGGCTGAAGAACAAATCAGGCGGCAAGACGCATCCGACGCAGAAGCCCGAGGCGCTTCTCGCGCGCGCCATTCTCGCCGCCTCCAATCCCGGCGATATTGTACTCGATCCATTCTTCGGCTCCGGCACGACCGGCGCCGCTGCCAAACGGCTGGGCCGCGGCTACATCGGCATCGAACGCGATGCTGGCTACGCGGCGGCGGCGCGGGCGCGTATCGCCGCGGTTGCACCTTTGCCCGAGACGACAGTCGCCGCCGTGCCGAGCAAACGTTCGCAGCCGCGCG
>JBOHJJ010000191.1:0-13551 GCA_050728495.1 Methylovirgula sp. | reverse complement strand
GCCGCTCGACCAAGCGGCGAGCCGCATCCAGAAGGGGCTGCGCGTCGTGCTGCGCGACGCGGCGCCGCTTGAGCAGGTGGCCAAGCGTCTCGCGACGAAGGGAGAGGACGAGATCTTCCTGGTGCTGCCGACCGGCGCCGGCGAGGTCGAGCTCAAACTGCCCGGTAAATATCAAGCGAGCCCGCAAGTGGCGGCGGCGCTGAAAGCGATCCCGGGGATCGCCAATGTCGAGCATGTGTGAGCGTAATCATCCCTCATGCTGAGTAGCACGCGATGCGTGCTGCTCCGACGGTAGCTACTACACCGGCGTCACGCGCCGCTCGGCCGATGAGCGGCTGCGTGAGCATGCACAAGGGCTTATCGATAGCCAAACGGCACGGCGGTTGCCGGTCGAGTTGGTTTTCAGCGAGTATTATTCGTACCAGGACGAAGCAATCGCTACGGAGCGGCGTATCAAAGATTAGTCACGCGCCAAGAAGGAAGCCTACATGCGTGGAGATCTTTCACGCCTGTCCGCGTTGGTACGTCGCGGCGCGGAAAGGGGATAAGCAATCCTCATCCTTCGAGGCTCGCTTCGCTCGCACCTCAGGATGAGGGGGCACCTTCATGCTGAGGAGCACGCGTAAGCGTGCGTCTCGAAGCATGAGTTGAGATGGCGCGCTAGCTCTTCGAGAGCGAAATCTACTGGGTGTCTTTGACACGAAGCTAAAGCCCCTCTCTCGCAGAGCTAGCATTCATTCATTGATTCCCCGGCAGCGGATTTTCCTTCGCGTCGTAGTGCGACTTGATCCAGGCGATGATCTTCAAAATATTGTCCGGATTGGGAATGATGGAGCCGAACGAGGGCATGGGTGCTACGACGTTCTCAATCGCCATGCGGGAGTAGCCCTGTCTCTGCAAATCTACGGAGCCGAGCGCGATCAGCCGAAACAACGTGTCGGGGTCGCCGCCGTAGATCCACACGCCGTCGATCAGCGGCGGACATATGCCGCCACCACCGTTACCCCCATGACATCCGGGGCATCCGGCGCCCGAGAAAAGCGCCGCGCCTTCCGCGATGTCCGCCTTGTTGCCGATATAGGGATCTTTGATGCTTCCCTTCGGCGATTGCGCGAGTTGGAGCGATGTTGGGGCGCCGGCAGCCGGCGCAGCGGTCATGGCACTCGGAGGGGCGGCTTGCGCAACATCCTCGGCAGCGCCTGCTGCGCCTGCGAAAGCCGCACCAGCGGCAAGTCCGAGGCCCAGGGCAATTCCAAGCGTCTTGTTCATCGCGTCTCCCTAATCGCTGGTACGAGGAACTATGAGCATGAGTTACGCCGAATGTGCGGCGAGATCGCTCGCCAGCACCTCCGCGACGGCCTCGCGAATGAGATTTGTCAGCGCCTCGAGCGCCAATCGGCGCGGATGGCTGGGGCGGGAAATCAACCGCACCCGGCGGCACGCCTTTGTACCGACGAGCCGCCGCGCGACGAGATCGCCGGGCAGAGGCTGTTCTTGTTTCGCCGCCAGAGCCGGGATCAGCGTCATCCCGTAGCCGGCCGCCGCCATGTGCAGCAGCGTCCGCAGGCTCGTGGCGCGCATATCGGCGATGGCGCTACTACCATGCGGCCGGCCGCAAAGCTCGATCGCCTGGTCGCGCAGGCAATGCCCGTCGGTCAAGAGCAGCAATTCTTGCGCGGGGATGTCGCCGACATCGATCTGGTTCTTCTTGTTGAGCGGGTGGGCGTGGCTGAGCACCAACCAGAAATCTTCTTCGAAGAGCGGCTCGATCGTGAGACCCGGCGTTTCCGGGTCGGAGGCGATGATCGCGGCATCGAGCTTGCCGGCGTCGATGAGTTCGACGAGCCGCACCGTCAAATCTTCCACAAGCACGAACTGCATCGCGGCGAGGGCGGCTTTGGCGCTCGGCAGCAGGTAGGGCATGAGATATGGCGCGAGCGTCGGGATGACGCCCAAGTGCAGCGGGCCGGCCAAAGGGTCACGGCCGCGTTGCGCGACGGCGGCGATGTCGTCGGCGGCGGCCAGCGCATTGCGCGCATAGACGAGGATCTGCGTGCCCGCGACCGTTGGACGGACCGAGCGTCCCACCCGCTCGAAGACAGCGAGGCCAAGCTGTTCCTCGAGCTTGCGGATCTGCCCGCTAAGCGTTGGCTGGCTGACGTTGCAGGCCGCGGCGGCGCGGCCGAAATGGCCGAAATCGGCGACCGCGACGATATAGCGAAGATCGCGCAGGTTCATCTCGGTCTACCGTTCGGCTCGCTTCCAATCGGCGCTGCCTATTATTCTGGATGAGATAATCGATTGGATCAATGATTTCCAGCCGCCTACTCTTCGCGTGCCCGTCGAGGAGAGAGATCCTATGGCTTCCGAGAAACTGACGACAACGGCCGGCGCGCTGGTTCCCGACAATCAGAATTCGATCACCGCGGGCCCGCGCGGCCCGGTACTCATGCAGGATTATCAACTGCTCGAAAAGCTCGCGCATCAAAACCGCGAGCGGATTCCCGAGCGCGTCGTCCACGCCAAGGGCTGGGGCGCTTTCGGGACGCTGACGGTCACCCACGACATCACGAGATACACGCGCGCCGCGGTTTTCTCGAAGATGGGCAAGAAGACCGACATGCTCATGCGCTTTTCGACGGTCGCCGGAGAATTGGGCGCCGCCGACGCCGAACGCGACGTGCGCGGCTTTGCCATGAAATACTACACCGAGGAAGGCAATTGGGACCTCGTCGGCAACAACACGCCGGTCTTCTTCGTGCGCGACCCCTTAAAATTTCCCGACTTCATCCATACGCAAAAACGCCATCCGCGCACCAACATGCGCTCGCCGACCGCGATGTGGGATTTCTGGTCGCTCTCGCCCGAGAGCCTGCATCAGGTGACGATCCTATTCTCGGACCGCGGCCTGCCAGTCGCCCCGATGAACATGAACGGCTATGGCTCGCACACCTATTCCTTCTGGAACAAGGACGGCGAGCGGTTCTGGGTCAAGTTCCACTTCAAGACCCTGCAAGGCCATCGCCATTACACCAATTCCGAGGCCGTCAAGATCGTCGGCAGAACTCGCGAATCTTTCCAAGAGGAACTTTTCGGCACGATCGAGCGCGGCGAATTTCCGAAATGGCAGATGCAGCTCCAGATCATGCCGGAAATGGACGCCGAGAAGACGCCGTACAATCCGTTCGATCTTACCAAAGTCTGGCCGCACAAGGATTATCCGCCGATCGACGCCGGGATCGTCGAATTGAACCGCAATGCCGACAATTACTTCACGCAGATCGAGCAGGCGGCGTTTTCGCCCTCCAACATCGTGCCGGGCATCAGCTTCTCGCCCGACAAGATGCTGCAGGCGCGCATCTTCTCCTACGCCGATGCGCATCGCCATCGGCTCGGCACGCATTACGAAGCGCTGCCGGTAAATGCGCCGCGCATTCCGGTGCATAATTATCACAAGGACGGCGCGATGCGTTTCTTCCCGAACAATCCGAACGCCGACGCCTTCTATGAGCCGAACTCGTTTCATGGTCCGGTGCAGGATTCTTCGGTGCTCGAACCGCCGCTCAAGATTTCCGGCGACGCGACACGCTACAATCACCGCGAAGGCAACGATGACTTCGGGCAGGTGCGGGCGCTCTTCGGCCTCTTCGACCAGGGCCAGCGGCAGCGCCTGTTCTTGAACCTTGCTGAGGCGATGTTCGGTATTCCCCAGGAGATCATCGATCGCCAAATCGGCCACTTCCAAAAGGTCCATCTGGATTATGCGGCGGGCGTGCGCGAGGCGCTCGCGCACATGACCAAGCAAAAAGCGGCAGAAACCGCGCGGCAGCAGGGGATCGCAGCCGAATAGCCCCGCACCGAGACGGACCCGGCCGAAGGTCTGCCGGGCGCGCCGCCCGCCTATGGCGGCGCGCAGCCGCGGGGTTCGTCCCTGCGGCTATTTTTTTGCAGCCCTGGCGTCTGGCGCTTCGTATGGCAAGAATCCGCCGGCGGTAGGCCCCACCGAATGGCCAACACGCTCGAAGATCGCGAGCCGAAGCTCCTCCCTCGAGCTTGCGAATCTACAAAGAGCGTCGGTTGGCTTGACGTTGCAGGCCTCGGCGGCGCGGCCAGAATGTGCAGATCCATCTCACCAGCGCGCCGATTTGAAACTCATCTAAAGATCATTGGCGCGGCCTATCAAAATAAATGGAACTATCGATTGGATCAATCTCGTTCGCGCGCCTAGTTTTCCTCGGCCGAAAAATACCCAGCGTGGTCGGAGGCAGAGTTGGACGCAAAAACTGATGAGGGCGCAGACAAGTGCCCATTCACGGGCGGCACCCGCGGCCACGTGAATCGCGACTGGTGGCCGGACTACCTGGACATTCAGGTTCTCCACCATAACTCGAGCTTGTCCAATCCGATGGGCGAGACCTTCGACTATGCAAAAGAATTCAAGAGCCTTGACCTCAATGCGGTGATCAAGGACTTGCGTGCCTTGATGACGGACTCGCAGGATTGGTGGCCGGCCGACTTCGGCCACTATGGTGGCTTGTTCATCCGCATGGCGTGGCATAGCGCGGGCACATACCGCATCACCGACGGCCGTGGTGGCGCCAGCGCCGGCCAGCAACGTTTTGCGCCGCTGAACAGCTGGCCGGATAACGCCAACCTCGACAAGGCACGCAGGCTGTTATGGCCGATCAAGCAGAAATACGGCCGCAAAATCTCCTGGGCCGACCTCCTCGTTCTCACAGGCAACGTGGCATTGGAGTCGATGGGCTTCAAAACGTTCGGTTTCGCCGGCGGCCGCGCAGACACGTGGCAGCCGGACGAACTTTATTGGGGTCCCGAAGGGACGTGGCTCGGAGACGAGCGCTACAGCGGCGAGCGCCAGCTCGCTGAACCGCTTGGCGCAGTGCAAATGGGCCTGATCTACGTCAACCCAGAAGGGCCGAACGGCAAGCCAGACCCGGTCGCTGCGGCAAAGGACATCCGCGAGACGTTCTTCCGCATGGCGATGAACGACGAGGAGACCGTCGCGCTGATCGCCGGCGGCCACACATTCGGCAAGACCCACGGCGCCGGCGACCCGTCATTCCTCGGTGCGGAACCGGAAGCTGCCTCCATCGAGGATCAAGGCCTCGGATGGAAGAGCAGACACGGTACGGGTTTCGGAGCAGACGCCATCACCGGCGGCCCCGAAGTGACCTGGTCGCAGACGCCGACGAAGTGGAGCGACTACTTCTTCGACAACCTGTTCAAATACGAATGGGAGCTGGAGAAGAGCCCGGCTGGCGCCTGGCAGTGGAAGGCAAAGGGGGCGGAAGCCACGATCCCCGACGCCTACGACACGTCGAAGAAGCATGTGCCAACCATGCTGACGACGGACCTCTCGCTCAAGTTGGACCCGGCCTACGAGAAAATCTCGCGGCGCTTCTACGAGCACCCGGACCAATTCGCGGATGCATTTGCCCGCGCATGGTTCAAGCTCACACACCGCGACATGGGTCCGATCCAGCGTTACCTTGGCCCGCTCGTCCCGAAGGAGACGCTGATCTGGCAGGACCCGATCCCCGCGCTCGACCATGAGCTTATCAGCGAGCAGGATATAGCGGCGCTAAAGGCGAAGATCCTCGCCTCCGGCTTCACGGCGTCGCAGCTCGTCTCGACAGCTTGGGCATCGGCGTCGACGTTCCGCGGCTCCGACAAGCGCGGCGGCGCCAACGGTGCACGCATCCGCCTTGCTCCGCAGAAGGACTGGGAGGTGAACCAGCCGGCGCAGCTCAAGACGGTGCTGGAGAAGCTCGAATCGATTCAGAAGGAGTTCAACGCGTCGCAAAAGGATGGCAAGAAAGTCTCTCTCGCCGACTTGATCGTCCTCGGCGGTGGTGCCGCGGTCGAAAAGGCCGCGAAGGACGCCGGGACCGACGTGAAGGTGCCTTTCACGCCGGGACGCATGGACGCATCGCAGGAGCAAACGGACGTCCAATCCTTCGCCCCGCTCGAACCGCGCGCCGACGGCTTCCGCAACTATCTCGGCGGCAGACAGTTCATGGCGCCCGAGGAAGCTCTCGTAGATCGGGCGCAATTGCTGACGCTGACGGGGCCGGAAATGACGGTGCTCGTCGGCGGCCTGCGCGTACTCGGCGTCAATGCCGGCGGGTCCAAGCACGGCGTCTTCACCGACCGGCCCGAGAAGTTGACGAACGACTTCTTCGTCAACCTGCTCGACATGCGCACGCAGTGGCGGCCATCCGCCGATGCGGAGGGCGTATACGAGGGCCGCGACCGCAAGACCAACAAGCCCCGATGGACCGGCACGCGCGTGGACCTGATCTTTGGGTCGCACTCGCAGCTCCGCGCTTTCGCGGAAGTCTATGCCTGCACTGACTCGCAGGGGAAGTTCGTCCGCGACTTCGTGGCGGCCTGGACCAAGGTGATGAATGCCGACCGCTTCGACCTCGCCTGATCCCGGCGACGCGGAATCACGCCCCCCGCGCGTCTGGCGCCGGCGCATGTGAAGAAGGACAAGACCGCCGAGATCGCCCGGCACGGGCATCGCGGCCGAGTAAGGCGCGCTCGGCGCCACATCCTGGGCTTTGCCGAAACCAGGATCGCGCGCAGGCTGGGCGGCCGGAGCAAGGCAACCGCGAGACCCGCGGCCGCCTTGCGTTCCCTTTTTGCGCGCTCTATAAGCGCCCCATCCCACACGCGGATTTCGCGGTCCTGCTTCAAGGTCCGCACCCGGTGGCTTGCTGATGTCCGCATTGGCAAGCCTGATCTTCCGCGGCGGCTCAACCGGAGAAAATGTTATGGCTTTGCCGGACTTCACCATGCGCGGCCTCTTGGAGGCCGGCGCGCATTTCGGTCACCAGTCGCATCGCTGGAATCCGAAAATGGCGCCGTTCATCTACGGCGCGCGCAACAACATCCATATCATCGATCTTGCCCAAACGGTGCCGCTGCTGCATCAGGCGTTGAAAGCGATCTCCGATACGGTGGCGCGCGGCGGGCGCATCCTTTTTGTCGGCACCAAACGGCAGGCGCAGGAGGCAATCGCCGCCGCGGCGACACGCTCCGCGCAATATTACATCAACGCCCGTTGGCTGGGTGGCACGTTGACCAATTGGAAGACGATCTCGGCTTCGATTCAACGGTTGCGCAAAGTTCAGGAACAGCTCGAGACCGGCGCGCAAGGCCTCACGAAGAAGGAACGGCTGATGCTGTCGCGCGAGCGCAACAAGCTCGAGAAAGCACTCGGCGGCATCAGGGAAATGGGCGGCACGCCCGACCTGATTTTCGTCATCGACACGAACAAAGAGCAGTTGGCGATTAAGGAGGCGGCGCGCCTTCACATTCCGGTCGCGGCGATCCTCGACACTAATTCCGATCCCGACGGGATCACCTATCCAATCCCCGGCAACGATGATGCCGGGCGCGCCATCAACCTTTACTGCGATCTCGTCGCCCGCGCCGTGCTCGACGGAATTTCGCGCTCGCGCGGCGAAGCGGGAATTGATGTCGGCGCCGAGGAGGCTCCCACCCCCGAGGTTCTGCCGGAAGTCGTGCCGGTCGCCGAGGCGCCGAGCGAACGTTTCGAGCTTTTAACCGCGCCGCGCGGTGCGCCCGACGATCTTGCCAAGCTGCACGGCGTCGGCCCGCAGATCGTCAAGAAGCTCAACGACGCGGGGATTTTCCATTATTGGCAGATTGCCGCGCTGACCCCGGAAGACGCGACGAAGCTCGATCAGGACCTGAAGCTCGGCGGGCGGATCGAGCGCGACGACTGGATCGCGCACGCCCGCAATCTGATCGCCGCCTAACTATATTAAGACCGCGCCCGGCGATGGCCCGGCAAGGGCGGCGCGCTAGCTTTAGAGGAACCAACGCGATGGCGAACGTCACGGCGGCAATGGTGAAGCATCTTCGCGAGAAGACCGGTGCCGGCATGATGGATTGCAAAACGGCCCTGACCGAAACCAACGCCGACGTCGAAGCCGCAGTCGACTGGCTGCGCAAGAAGGGTCTCTCGAAAGCGGCAAAAAAATCCGGCCGCATCGCCGCCGAAGGACTGATCGCAGCGGCCGTTTCCGGCACCGACGGGGTACTTATCGAAGTGAATTCCGAGACGGACTTCGTCGCTCGCAACGAGGAGTTTCAAAGGCTTGTGCGCGGCATCGCCGAGGTGGCCTTAAAGCGCGGACTGGACGATGTCGAGGCGCTGAAGAACGCGCCCGATCCTTCCGGTGGCAGCGTCGCCGAGGCACTTGCCAATGCAATCGCGACAATCGGCGAAAACATGAATCTGCGCCGCGCGGCGCGCGTGCACGTCGGCCGAGGCGTCGTCGGGCACTATGTGCATAACGCGTTCGGCGAGGGGCTTGGCAAAATCGGCGTGCTGGTTGGCCTCGAATCGTCCGGCAAGACCGACGTGCTTGTCCCGCTCGCCCGCCTGGTCGCCCTTCATGTCGCCGCGGCGAGCCCGCTGGCGATCGATGCTGCCGGCCTCGATCCGAATGTAGTGGCGCGCGAAAAGTCGGTGCTTGCCGAAAAGAACGCCGGCAAGCCCGCGCATGTCCTCGACAAGATCGTCGAGTCGGGCCTCAAGACGTACTACAAGGAGGTCTCTCTGCTCGATCAGCCCTCGATCCACGCCGAACACGCCGGAAAGACCATCGGCCAAATCCTGAAAGAGACCGAAGGAGCGGCCGGGGCGCCGATCGTACTCAAGGATTTCGCGCGCTTTGCGCTCGGCGAAGGCATCGAGAAGCAAGAAAGCGAGGCGGGCTAAGGTCGAAGGAGCCGGGGCGCTGGCTTAACGCTTCGTCCCCGGCTTTTTCTTCGCGCGCCGTTCGCGGCTCGCCAGAATCGTTGCGAGTGTCACCGGCCGAAAGCCGAATACATCGACGCCCACGTCGTATTGGCGCGTCGCTTCCTTGAGTTTGCCGTGCGAATGGCCGTGATGGTCGATCGATCCTTTGCCCATGTTGTGCCAGGTGCGGAACGGGTAATGGCAGAGGATCAGCAATTTTCCATCCACTTCGATCTCGGCATAATGGCCGACACTCGCCCATGCCTTGTTGACGATCGTCGCCTTGGAATCGTTGTTGCCGATGAGGAGATGTTTGCGGCCGTTGAGCGCGGCGAGCAGTTCGGCGACGCGCTCGGGATCTTTCGCGTTGGTGAAATCGCCGAGGTGATAGATCTCGTCCTTGCGCCCGACCGCGGAGTTCCAGCGGGCAATCAACGTCTTATCGTGTTGGGCGACGGAGGTGAAAGGGCGCTTGTCGACCTTGATCCGACGCGCCTCGCCGAAATGCGTGTCACTGGTGAAGAAGACAGCCACGATGTCCCGATAGAGCGAACGAGGCGCTGCGGGGTGCAGCGGCTGTCAACTTAACACGGCATCGGCGCGCTTTCGTCGGCCTGTGGTCCGCCAAGCGACAATTGAGGCGAAAGCGGCAAGCGCCCCACAGCTTTAAAGAAAAACCGGCGGATTTTTTCCGCCGGTGCTGAAGTCAGAAGAGAGCGGCTCAATATTTGGCCGTCACGAGCGGCGGCGTCGGCGGCGGCACGTTGCTCGTCACCTTGATGCCGACAAAGGCTTCGAGCGGCGGCGCGATGGTGACGGCGCGCGGATCCGCCGAGCAGAACAGGCCGGCATCGCAGACGCCAGGAGCCGCGCCATTGACCTGGTTTTGAGTCGAGCCAGTCTCATAGAGCGTGCCGTATGTCGCGCCACGATAGTCGAGCGCGTTGTTGATCAGGCCATAGACCTCAATATTTTTGGTGACCTGGTACGAGGTGCGCAGATTGAGTGTGGCAAAGCCAGAAACCAGCGGACTGAGACCTGGTCCCAGCGTATTGTTCTCCGCGCCGAAATAATACTGGCTCGACCGATAGACGACGTCGGCGCCCACCTTCCACTTCGGCAGGACTTCGTAATCGAAGCCAATCTTGAACTTGTGGTTCGGGATGCCCGGAATGTTGTCGCCGGGCTCAACCTGGATGTTGCCGTTGGCGTCCGCAGTTGGGTTGTTTGGGGAGGACAGGAGCACTGGCGTCAGGAACGTCGCCTGGATATAGGAATAATTGGCGTAAGCATCCCAGCGGTCGGTGGTGTAGGTCGCACCGATGTCGACGCCCTGGCGCAACGTGTCGCCGGCGTTGGTGTAATAGCCGAGGCCCGTCACCAAGCTCGGCACGCTATAGATATCGTCCTGGTTTTCGGTCCGATAGAACGCGACGCTCCAAGCAAGCGTGCCGGGGGCGGGGGCCCAAGCGATGTTGTTGTTGCCTTTGAAGCCTGCCTCGACGGTACGGGCAACGATCTGTTTCAGCGGCGGGTCGGCGACCAAGAAGTTGTCGATCATGCAAGGCGCCGCGGGGCTCGAACAGCCAAGTTCGAGCGGAGTCGGCGCGCGATTGGCTTCCGAATAGCTGGCGTAGACAGCAATATCCGGTGTGATCTTGAATGTCGCGCCCACCACCGGATTAATCCGGCTGAAAGTCTCGTTCGCATTCAGTAGCGAGTACGTGCCGGCGGCCTGAGATGCTGCTGCGTAAGGCTCGCCGAGCTGATTGTTGAGAGTGATTATCGCGTCATTAAAGCGCGCACCAGCATGAAGCGACAGTCTATCGGTGATGTCGAAAGTATCGAGCACATAGACGCCGATGTACGTATTTTGAGCCTCGAGGTCGACAGGCGCAATGTCGTAGGCGGGCTCGTCGATCCCTTCGCCGCTCCACGGAACGACGAAATCCGGCGGCAATGTACCCAACGTGCTGCTGCCGGTAAAATGCGTCCAGCCGTGGTCGATGCTGACGCCGCCCGTAATGGTGTTGTTATGACCGAGAATCTTGTCGCTGTCGGTCAGCTGCGCCGTCGCGCCGGTGCTCAACGTGCGTGTCCAGTTGCTGTCGATCTCGCCCAAAGGCTGCCCATCGAGCGCCGGATTTCCGCCAAGCGGGTCAGCAAGCGGGAAGTAACCTCCCGCCCCTCCCGAACCATCGATAACCTGACCCGTATTTATGTCATCGTTACAGACGTTTCCGCCGGCGTCGCCGCACGAATAGAAATCGCTGATGTTGCCATCGTGATGCGCCTGCGCATAGCTGCGGAAATAGGTGTTGCCGTTGAAGGTCAACGTGGGGGTGATGTGCGATTCATCCGACAGCGTGACCATCTCGGCCGTCGAGTCGGTCGTCTGCGGCGTCGTGAACACGGCGGCCGGATTTTGCTCGGCAAGTTCGAGCGGCGTCGTGCCGGCAACGCCGAGGCCGTCGGCGCCCCCCGTCATGGTCAGGTGGACCTCGTTGCCCTCGGCGCGGTAGCCGATATCGCCATAAGCGCGCTCGGCGTCCGATTGACCGTAATAGCGAAAGCCGTTGGTGCGAATGCCGTCGATATCGACGTAATAGGCCCAATTGCCTTTTTGGATGCCGTATTCCGCATATCCTTGGGTGGTGTAATCCGTCCCGCCCTGGAGATTGATCTCGCTACCCTGCCAGTTGAAGCCATTTTTCATGTTCATGACCACCGCGCCGGCGAGGGCGTTCAGGCCAAAAACCGGATTGCCGGTGACGATCTGCGCGTTGCTGATCGCAGATGGCGGAATGAGATCCCAATTGACGACGTCCCCATAGGATTCGTTGATGCGGACGCCGTTCATGTAGACGGCAAGGCCTTCTGGCGTGCCGGGAACGGGGGAGGCGGTTTCACCGCGGAAATCGACGGATTCCGAAAGCGGGCTGCCGATTTCATCAGTGACCGAGACGCCGGGCGCCCGGCGCGCCAGGGCATCCTGGAGCGTCTGCTGACTCAAATTCTCGATTTCCTGACCCGAGATGCTCTGCGTTTCGCTTGGAACGTTGAGGTTGTTCGTGCCCGCGCCGAGCGGCGTCGTGGCGACAACTTCAATGGTGGGAAGCGCTCCGCTCGCGTTTTCGCCGGCCGCCGCCGCCGGCGTTAGTGTCACGGCTTGTGACGTGGTCGGCGGCGCGCTTTGCGCGAAGCTTCGCTCGGCCGGCAATGCAAGAAGGATGACGCTCGCTACTGTCGCGCACGCGCGCCCAACTTGAAACCGTTCGCCAAGCAAATGCATGAGTCCCCCCGACACAAGAATTGCCGCTTCCGACAGCGCCTTTGGCCGCGTTTTATCTCGCGGCTCAGACGACTTTATCCGTGAGTGTTTCTCCTCACTGCGCGAAGGGTTAGGTGAACCTGCCTGCAAATTCTAGTGCAGCTTTGCCACAGTACTTAACTAAAACATTGGAGTTAAAGGAAAATTCCAGATATTCGTTAGAAAACTTCCCGCCTTTTCTTTCCAAAACTGCCAAGCCGCTCGCTCGGCGGTCTGTCCGCGATCCGCAGCTCACTTCATCGAGCGATGGATTCCACTCTCAGACATGTCGGTCTTTGGCGTTCGCCTCGACGGCGAACTTGATCAGCGCCACGCTCGTTGCAATTCCGAGCTTCTGCTTGATCGTGGCGACGATGTTGGCGACGGTCTTGTAGCCGATGTCGAGACCCGCGGCGATTTCGGCAAGGCTCTTGCCTTCCCCCAGAAGTGCGACAACCTGTTTTTCGCGACCGCTCAAGCCGCGCAGCGGATCGGCGGCGGGTTCGAGATTGGCGAGCGCCAAGGCTTGCGCCACAGATTGGCCGAGATACACGCCGCCGCTGCGCACCTTGTCGATCGCCGCGAGTATCGTATTGGGCTCGTCGTTCTTTGTCAGATAGCCGCGCGCGCCCATGTCGAGGGCGCGCCGTACGAACCGTGCCGTCTCATTCATGCTGAAGATGACGATCCGCGCCGCTTCATTGTCGGCAAGCAGCGTGGGAATCGCGTCAAAGCCGCTGCTGTCGCGAAGCCCCAGATCGAGAACAATAACGTCGGGCCGAAACTCCCGGTTGGCGGCGATACCTTCCGTCGCCGTGCTCGCTTCGGCGACTTCGAAGTCGGCACGCCGATTCAGAATGAGCCGGCAGCCGTCGCGCACGATCGGATGGTCTTCGATCAACAGAATTTTTACACGCTCGCTCATGCGATCGATCTCTCAACGGAGCGCCGGATCCGCCGTACGGCCTTGGCTTTTTGACGCGCCTGGAGAAAGAGCGCAACAGATCTCCCTATTTCCAAGCCCAGAAAGGCCGAAACTCCGGTGAAATCCTCGAATTCCGATTTGGGAGTGCCGCCTCAATCGGGTAAGAACTGGGCGCGAACGCGTTTTGCCGGGAATGACGATGCGTAACATCGAACCAAAATGGTGCCGGGTCGTCGTCAAGCTCTCCGGCGAAGCGTTGATGGGGGCGGCGAGCCACGGGCTCGATGCCGCTACGCTCGAGCGGATCGCTGCGGATCTTGCCCATGCGGCGCAGCTCGGCGTCGAAACTGCGGTCGTGGTCGGGGGCGGCAATTTCTTCCGCGGCATCGCTGGGGCGGAAAAGGGCATCGAACGGGCCCGCGCCGATTCGATCGGCATGCTCGCCACCGTCATGAATGCGCTTGCCATGGAACACGCCATCGAAAAGCAGGGCCAGTCGGCACGCGCCCTCTCCGCCGT
>JBOHJJ010000190.1:0-1721 GCA_050728495.1 Methylovirgula sp. | reverse complement strand
GCTCGAACCCGCGGCGAAAGAAGCACGCGCCAGCGAGGCACGGCAATTCTTCGCCGCGGCCGAAGATTTCCTCGCGCCGTATGTGCCGCGTCTCGTCGGCCTCGGCGGGCTCTCGGGAAGCGGCAAGAGCGCGCTCGCGCAAGCGCTTGCGGCGCAAGTCGGTCGGGCGCCGGGTTCCGTGCATCTGCGCAGCGACATCGAGCGCAAAAGGCTTTGCGATGCCGGGGAAGTCGAGCGCCTGCCCCCCGAAGCCTACCGGCCGGAAATATCGAACAAGATCTATCAAATCCTGCGCGATCGCGCTGCAGTCGCGCTGCGCGCCGGGCAGAGCGTCATTGTCGATGTGGTTCACGCCAGACCGGAAGAGCGCGACGCACTTGCCGCCGTAGCAGTGCATGGCGAGGTGCCGTTCGCGGGCTTTTGGCTCGATGCACCGGTTGAAACGCTCGTCGCGCGCGTCGAGGCGCGCAGGGACGATGCTTCGGATGCAACACCCGCGGTCGTGCGCGAGCAGGCATCGTGGCAACTCGGGCGGCTCGACTGGACACGGCTCGATGCCAGCAGGCCAACCGCGGAGCTGGCGCAGGAAGCGCTCAAGCGTCTCAGCTGATCCTTCTGCCGTAGCAGAAGGGGTTTTACTCGCTTGGCGGAATCAGCACCGCCGCGCCTTGCAGCCGTCCCTCGCGCAGGTCGGCGAGCGCTTCATTGGCGTGTTCGAGCGGGTAGGGAATCGTGTACGTCACGATATTTGAACGTGCGGCGAGACTTAAAAAATCGAGCCCGTCACGGCGGGTGAGGTTGGCGACCGAGACGAGCCGGCGTTCTTCCCGGAGGAGCGCATAAGGAAAGCTCGGGATGTCGCTCATGTGAATGCCGGCGCAGACCACGGTTCCGCCTTTCCGCACGGCGGCGAGCGCCCGCGGAACGAGTGGCCCGACTGGCGCATAGATGATCGCCGCGTCGAGCGGCTCGGGTGTCTTTTCGTCCGAGCCTCCTGCCCAGACCGCGCCGAGGCTCAAGGCAAAATCCTGCGCGGCGCGGTCGCCGGGGCTGGTGAAGGCGAAAATTCTGCGGCCGCGCTGCTGCGCTACTTGCGCGATGATGTGCGCCGCGGCGCCGAAGCCATAGAGACCTAGGTTGGTGCCTTCGCCAGCCATCACAAACGAGCGCCAGCCGATAAGACCGGCGCAGAGCAACGGCGCGAGCGCTTCGTCGCGTCCGGCTTCGCCGAGCGGGAAGGTAAAACGCGCGTCGGCGATTGTGTGCGTGGCGAAGCCCCCATCGCGGGTATAGCCGGTGAACAGCGGCGCGTCGCAAAGATTTTCCCGCCCTTCGAGACAATAGCGGCAATGCCCGCAGGTATGCCCGAGCCAGGGAATGCCGACGCGCATGCCGAGCGTGAGGCCGGAAACGCCCGGACCTAGCGCATCGATGCGTCCGACGATTTCGTGGCCGGGAATGATGGGTAATTTCGGGTTCGGCAATTCGCCGTCGACGACGTGAAGATCCGTCCGGCACACGCCGCATGCCGCGACTTTGACGCGGATTTCGCCGGCGCCCGGTTGCGGATCGGGCAGATCCTCAAGCACGAGCGGCGTGCGGATCTTCTTCAAAATCATTGCGCGCATAAGTTTTCGCCTCGCTCACCATTTCGTATGGCAACGCTGCCGATCAGTGCCGATAAATTTTAACCGGCAAATCCTTAATCATGCCGAATTGAA
>JBOHJJ010000189.1:0-12468 GCA_050728495.1 Methylovirgula sp. | reverse complement strand
GGCGGCGTCTCTTCGGCCAAGGGTCGGTCTTGCAACGAGGTTTGATGGATGCTCGCCGCCCGCCCCGCGCTCAGTGATCCGACCGCCGAAGCGGCACGGCTTCTCGGCCGGCTGGCACTTGTCATCTTGATGATCTTGACGCCGGTGGCCGAGCTTTTCTCGCAAGGCGCGCTCTACGTCTTGCTGCCGGTAGGCGCGACGGTTCTTCTCATCGCCGGCTGGCTGTCGAGCGGCCACCGCGACCGCCATCTCATTGCCGCGCTGTTAACGCCGATCGGTGTCGCGGCGCTGTTTCTCGTCGTCTGGGCCGGCTTGTCGCTCATCTGGGCGCCGTTTCCGAACGAGGCGGCGGCGCGATTTGTGAGGGCGCTTGGCACCGGCGTGGTCGTGTTGCTCGCCTGCGCTTTTCTGCCCGAGCGCACGAAGCCCTCGGACCTTTACCTGTTGCCGATCGGAGTTGCCGCCACCGCGATCGCAACTGCTTTCTTGGTAGTGTTCGGGCCGCAATCCTTCGTAAACGCGTCGCATCCCGATTCGGTCCTCGCGCAACGTTGCCTGATTACCGTCTCCCTCCTGCTTTGGCCGGCGCTCGGCGCGCTCGCCTTCCGGGAACGCTGGCTGTTGGCGGTGTGTTTGGCCGTCGTCGTCAGCGTTGCGGCATTTACCGATTTTCTGCAGATCGCGCTTGCCGCGATCGCGCTCGGCGCCGTGATCTATGCGATTGCGGTCACGGATGCGGTTCGAACCGCGCAAGTCCTAGCCGTCCTTTTCGCCGCGCTCGTGCTGCTCGCACCGATCTTCGCGGTTTCCACGCTGCTGATTGCCGATCTGGCGCAATTACCGCATACGGGGCCGGTTATCGCATTTGCCAATGTGATTGTAGCGCAATGGCCGCGCCTGTTGACGGGCCACGGTCTCGGCATGGCGGGGCAAGCAGTCGAATTCGGGGCTCTGCCTGCCGACGCGCCGCGCAGCATTCTCTTCACGATCTGGTACGAACTGGGGTTTCTCGGCGCCGCCGCGTTTGCCGCGCTTGGCGTGCGCGTGTTTCTCGCCGCCGGCCGCACTCCGCCGCACGTCGCGCCGCCGCTACTTGCCGGCCTCGTGGCCGGCCTTGCCATCGCTTTGTGGGGCACCGAGACGACGCAACTCTGGTGGATGACGCTCAACGGACTCGACGCGATCGCCTTCGTTCTTCTTTATAAGACGTCGCACGGCAAACGCCCGGCGGCGCCGATGCTGGAGGAAGACGCGAACCAGGAGGTCGAAAGCTGAACTCAATCGGCGAATTCTATGATTGCGCCGAAGCCTCAGACCGGCATGCCTTCGCCGTCGACCACCGGGGCGAGCGCCGCGGCTTCGGCATCCGTGAACAGACGGCTGCGGGTCAGGAAGCGAACGCTTTCCGGCGCTTCCAGCGAGAAACCCGAGCCGCGGCCGGGGACGACGTCGATCGTCAGATGCGTGTGCTTCCAATATTCGTACTGCGCCGCGCTCATGTAGAAAGGCGCGCCGCCGATCTCGCCGAGCTTTACGTCGCTTCGCCCGATGCGGAATTCGCCGCGCGGATAACACATCGGCGAAGACCCGTCGCAGCAGCCGCCGGACTGATGGAACATTACCGGCCCGTGGATCGCTTCGAGCTGAGCGATGAGATCGAGAGCTTTCTGGGTTGCGGCGACGCGCTCGGCCAAGAGCACCTCCGAACAGAATAACGGCCGCCGGGCACGCCAGCGGCCGTTCTTGCCGATCCTTTTAGAAGAATCCGAGGGCCTTCGGGCTGTAGCTTATCAGCAGATTCTTCGTCTGCTGATAGTGGTCGAGCATCATCTTATGCGTCTCGCGCCCGATGCCGGATTTTTTATAGCCGCCGAAGGCCGCGTGCGACGGATAGAGGTGATAGCAGTTCGTCCAGACGCGTCCGGCTTGAATGCCGCGGCCGATGCGATAGGCGCGGTTGATGTCGCGCGTCCATAGGCCGGCGCCGAGGCCATAGAGGGTGTCGTTGGCGAGCGAGAGCGCTTCCTCTTCCGTGTCGAAGGTCGTCACCGACACGACCGGCCCGAAAATCTCCTCCTGGAAAACGCGCATCTTGTTGTTGCCTTCGAGGATCGTCGGTTGCACGTAATAGCCCTCGGCGAGTTCGCCTTCGAGCTTGTTGCGCTCGCCGCCGACGAGAACTTTTGCGCCTTCCTTCTTGCCGATGTCGATGTAAGAAAGGATCTTCTCCATCTGATCGTTGGAGGCCTGCGCGCCGACCATCGTCTCGGGATCGAGCGGATGGCCCTGCTTCATCTTCTTCACGCGGGCAATCGCCTTCTCCATGAAACGATCGTGGATCGATTTCTGGACCAGAGCGCGGCTCGGGCAAGTGCAGACTTCGCCCTGGTTAAAGGCGAACATTGCAAAGCCTTCGAGCGCTTTGTCGAAGAAGTCGTCGTTCTCGGCCATCACATCGGCGAAGAAGATGTTCGGCGACTTGCCGCCGAGTTCGAGCGTCACGGGAATGATGTTCTCGGACGCATATTGCATGATGAGGCGGCCGGTGGTCGTCTCGCCGGTGAAGGCGACCTTCGCGACTCGTTTGTTCTGCGCCAGCGGCTTGCCTGCCTCGACGCCGAAACCGTTGATGATGTTGAGTACGCCGGGCGGCAGGATGTCCGAAATCATGTCGGCGAAGACCATGATGCTCATTGGCGTCTGCTCGGCGGGCTTCAAGACGACGCAATTGCCGGCGGCGAGCGCCGGGGCGAGCTTCCAGGCCGCCATGAGCAGCGGGAAGTTCCAGGGGATGATCTGCGCCACGACGCCGAGCGGCTCATGGAAATGATAGGCGATCGTGTCGTGATCGATCTCCGAGAGGGTGCCTTCCTGGGCCAGGATGCAGCCGGCGAAATAGCGGAAATGATCGACGACGAGCGGCAGGTCGGCGGCGGTGGTTTCGCGGATCGGCTTGCCGTTATCGACGGTTTCGGCGAGCGCTAGAAGGCTCAGTTTGCTCTCCACCCGATCTGCGATCTTGTTCAGGAGCTTGGCGCGGGCCGCCGCGGAGGTCTTTGCCCAAGCCGGACGCGCCGCATGCGCCGCGTCGAGCGCCAGTTCGACATCTTCAGCGGTCGAGCGCGCCACCTGACAGATCGGCTTGCCGGTGATCGGGCTCACATTGTCGAAATATTTGCCTTTGACGGGGGCGACCCATTTACCGCCGATGAAATTGTCGTAGCGCTCGCGCAGCGCCACCTGCTGTTTCAATTCCGCAAGGCTTTTCGCAAGCATGACATCCTCCCTGAGATACGACTTTTTGAGCGGCGATTATGGCGGCAGACTTGAATCAGAGCAAACATTCTCTCGTGCCGTGCAGCCCAAGCCGATGGCTCCGACGCTTGTGCGACGGGCCGGCGCGCGAGATAACAACTCGGGCTTCTTTATATCTATTTTAAACTAGCAACACTTGCTGCTCGCTTCTTTGGAACCCATATAATCTTTGCCGGTTCACTTGCTCTATTTTGGCTCCGCCACTAGAACCGTTTCCATTCGAGAGCCCGTAAGAATTCGATTGCCCGAAATGATCGTCTGCTCCTGCAACAAGATCTCCGACGCCAAGATCAGGGATTCGCTCCAGAGCGAAACCTCGCCGCGTACGCCGGGCGCGGTTTACCGCTGCCTCGGATGCAGTCCCAATTGCGGGCGCTGCTATGCCGCCGTGCAGTCGATCATCAAGGATGCGCTCGGGCAGCCCGAAGATCCGACGCATCGGCATCCAGTTGCGCTCGACCGTTTCAAAGAAGAATGGTCGACGGAAGCCACGCATGGCTCCGGCGGCACATGTCCGGCGGCTTGCGCGGGCTGCGCCGCGGCGCGCACCGACGCTTCATAATTTCCCAAACTTCCGACCAGTTCAGCATTCCGGCCGAGGCGGTCGGTTGCGCAATCGTCGTGATGCCCCTAATCTGCCGCCAAAGCGGCGGATCATGGAGCGATTTTCATGAGGGGCGACGAGAAGGTCATCGAATATCTCAATCGCGGCCTGCGCAGCGAATTGACCGCCGTCAACCAATATTGGCTGCATTACCGCATCTTCGACAACTGGGGTTTTAAGGAACTCGCCGAGAAATGGCGGGAGGAATCGATTGAGGAAATGCGTCACGCCGATCGTTTCGTCGATCGCATCCTCTTCCTCGAAGGTTTGCCCAATATGCAGGTCCTCGATCCCTTGCGGATCGGCCAAACGGTCGAGGAAATCCTTGCGGCCGATCTCGCCGCCGAGAACGACGCGCGCCGGCTTTATTCGGAGGCCGCCGAATATTGCCATTCAATCCGCGATTTTGTCTCGAAAGAACTCTTTGACCATCTTCTGAAGGACGAAGAAGGGCACATCGACTTTCTCGAAACGCAGCAGGAACTCGTTCGCCAGGTGGGCGTCAGTCTTTATTCGCAGAAGCACATCGGCGGATTGAAGGATTGATTAGGCTTTCGTGGCGACCTTCTTGCGGGGCGGCCCCATCAGTGCCGGCTGGAACAACACCGCCGCGGCGAGGGTGGTGACAAGCGACATCGCCAGCAATTTGCCCATGCTCGAGGTGCCCGGATGATGCGAAAGCCACAGGCTGCCGAACGCCGTCGCGGTGGTCATGGCACTGAAGAAGACCGCGCGGGTGAGGCTTGACTGCAAAAGATTGGTCGTTCCCCCGCGCCAGGCCATCACGAAGTAGATCTTGAAGGCGACGCCCAATCCGAGCATCAGCGGCAACGCGATGATGTTGGCGAAATTGAGCGGCATATCGATGAGCACCGTCAGTTCCAAAGTCACGAGCCCGGCGAGCAGCAAGGGCACCAAGGTCAAGAGCACGTCGATGACGCGCCGCAGGACGAGATAGAGCAGGATGCTGATCGACAGCAGCGCCGTAATGCCCGCCTGAATAAATGCCTTGACGATCGTATGGCCGGACTCCTGCACGGCGACCGGTTCGCCGGTGGCGCCGGTCGCCACGTGCTCGACCGTCGTGGCAAAGCGGCTCATCACGGCATTGCTATTCGGATCGCCTTTCGGCGTAACCTCGATCAAGGCTTGGCCGTCGGCGCTGATCCAATAGCGGCGCAAGCTTTGCGGAATGTCGTCGAGCCCCGTCGGCTTGGCTTGCAACGAATGGTGAAGAAGATCGAGCAACACGCCCAGGCCCGGCAACAGGATCTTGCGCGCCGCCGCGCGTTTTTCCGGAGGTGCGGCCGCCAGCCGCCGCAGCAAGCTCGCGAGCCGGCGGGCATCGTCGGCGCCTTTGCCCGAGAACTTCTGTGCCGTCGTTGAAAATTGATCGGCCGCCGTCGTCAAGGCGGCGACGTCGTCGGCGTCGGTCGGAGGACTGAGTGTTCTCCTCGGATCGAATAGCGGCAGGATAATCGACGCCGCGTGCTGGATGATCGGCAATTTTTGGTTTTGATTGGGCGGCACGAAGCTGGCAAGCGTCAGGGTCCGCGCGACCTCCGGCAACTGTTGCAACTTGGCTATGACCGGCCCGGTCGCCTCGAGATTGGGTGCAAGAATATCGATCGTGTTGGCTTGCGTATCAGCGCTTTTCTGCAGATCGAGGAGAGTTGCGACTGCCTCGGTCTTTTTGCTGCGCAGATCGAGCGGATTGAAGTCGAAGTGCAGATGCGCGAGCAGCGGAGTTCCGGCGAGCGCAACGGCGAGCGTGCAGATCACGACGGCGTGCCGATGCCGGCTCAAGAACTGATCGATCGGCGCGAGGAATTTGTAGCCGACCGGTTCGTGCTCGGCCGGCGGCTTCAAGATGGTCAGCAAGGCCGGCAGGACGGTGACCGCGGTAAAGAAGGCGAGGATCATGCCGGTGCCGGCGATGAGCCCTAGTTCCGAAACGCCGCGATAATCGGTCGGAAGGAACGAATAGAAGCCGCAGGTCGTGGCCGCGGCGGCGAGCGCCAGCGGCCGCCCCGCTTTTGCGGCGGCCATGCGCAGCGCTTTATGGAAGTCCGGATCGTCGTGCCGTTCCGCCCGATAGCGAACGCTGAACTGGATCGCGAAATCGACGCCGATCCCGACGAAGAGGACCGCGAAGGCGACCGAAATGAGATTGAACGCTTTCACCATGATGAGACCGAGCGCCGCCGTCGCGCAAAGTCCGAAGGTCACGCATAGCGCCACGGCGACAACGATGCGCAGCGATCGCAACGCGCACCAAATGATCGCCAATACCACGAGCGCCATAATCGTGCCGTTGAGGCCGGCGCCTTCGCGCACGGTCGCGTATTCCTCGTCGGCGAGCGGAACGGAGCCGGTAAGCCGGACGCTGACGCCGCTTCCGGCGGTGAGGCCCAGATCGCGGGCGCTCTGCCGGATGAAGTTGGAGGGAATGCGCCCCGGTTCGAGCGCGTCGTAGTTGAGAATCGGTTTGACCAACAGGAAATGGCGCAATTCCTGCTCGGTCGGCTTCTCGCCTGTGAACAGCGAGTTCCATGAGAAGAATGTTTTGTGACCGCTCAATGCCCCGTCGAGCGCCGCGGAAAGCGAGACGATTGGGCGGTCGAAATCGTCGAACGTACCGGCCTTCGAGCGCACGCCGCGATTAATGAAGGAGAATGCTTGCGCCACGCCACGTAGCGTCGGATCGGAACTCAGCACCGCCAGAAAAGGTTCGGCCCGCAGCAGCCCGCCGACGGTGCGCTGAACGTCGGCAACGGGCTGAAACAGGAGCGCATTCTGTTCGAAATAGGGCCCGGTATCGGGTTGGTTGACCGTCTCGAAGAGGTCGCGTCTCGCCCGCAGTTTCGCGGCCAGCGCCGCGGTGGCGCTGCTGGCAAGCTCGGGCGTTGCTCCGTCGATGACGACGACGATTTCCTCATTACGTTGCGGAAAGGCTTTGTCGAGCGCGGCAAGCCGCTGCCGCCACGGCAGTTTTATCGAAAGATAGTCGTTCGTATTGGCATCGATGGCGAAATGCGTCGCGGTGTAATAGGCGCTCGCGCCGCTCACCAGCACGGCGATCGCGACCACGAGCCACGCCAGCCGCGAACACAGGCTGACGAGCCCGACAATGGCTCTTCCGATCCATCCGATCTTGGGGAGGTGAGCGGGCTTAGCCGCGCTCTCGAACTTGGAATCCATGTATCGCCGTATCTGTCGAGAGAAACTGTGGCAACTTTGCAAGAGTTCAGTTGTTTCCGGATAATGGAGCAATTTTGAGATAGCAAATTTGCATCTTACGGCGTTAACTGAGCCGATCTGCAGCTATATTAGGCAGTTTGACGTTGTCTGTCCGGCCGTTACAAGGGCTGGCAGCCGAGAAAGGTGGACTTCGTCTTGCTACGCATGGTTCAGAACGTAGGATACTTGAGGTTTCGATGACGGTCATCTTGGCGCAACCGCGCAGTTTTTATGCAGGTATGGTCGGTGGCCTCACTCCCGTCGCGCCGGCCCCCGAAGAATACCGGCCGCCGGTCGGCGTGTGCGACGCGATCGTGCGCGAGGCCCGCCCCGTCGAGAGGCGGAAGGCGCAAGGCCCCCGTCTTGTCGAAAATTTGACTGAAATTCTTTGCCGCCCGGCGGCCGTCTCCCAAGGCGTGTCCTACACCCTCGAAACTAAGGTCGCGGATCTGGGATTGTCGGTTCTCGATGCCGCGTGTTTGCCGAGCGAGGTCCATTTTTACGACGAAGATCGTGTCCGGCAGCAATCCTTGGCGTGGCGCGGCCGCGCGGTACATCCTAAAGTTGCAGGAACCTTAGGCTGCATCCCTGGGCCGGTCCATCCGGTGCCGTCGAAAGAAGATGCCGCAGCGCTTAAGCTTGCCCGCGACATGCTGGCCGCCTATGTGACGCAGGCGAGAGGGAGCGTCGATCATTATGGCGCGCAAACGGCGGTTTTCTGACGTTGGCGAAGCAAAGACGAAGAAGATTCGCTTTACGACGCAGAATCGGCAAAGCGTCAGGTTCGAGAAGACATAAGATTTCGCTTGCCGTCCAAACTTGTCGACGTGTGAGCCCGCATTAAGGAGCCGGTGTTCATGGGTATTCCGATCCTGCAGATGGCGCAAATCGGCGCTTACGTGGTTCACCAGAAGCTGAAAGGGCGCAAGCGCTTTCCGCTGGTGCTCATGCTCGAGCCTTTGTTCCGCTGCAATCTGGCCTGCGCAGGCTGCGGCAAGATCGATTATCCGGACCCCATCCTCAATCAGCGGCTGCCGCTCGACGAGTGTCTGCATGCGATGGACGAATGCGGCGCCCCCGTCGTGGTGATCGCCGGTGGCGAGCCGCTGCTGCACAAAGAGTTGCCGCAGATCGTCAAAGGTGCCATCGCGCGGCGCAAATTCGTCACCGTCTGCACCAATGCGCTGCTCCTCGAAAAGGTGATCGATCGGTTCGAGCCCAACCGCTATTTCAACTGGTCGATCCATCTCGACGGCGGCCAGGAAATGCACGACCGCTCAGTTTGCCAAAAGGGCGTCTATGATCGCGCCGTCGCGGCAATCAAGCTGGTGAAGCAACGCGGTTTCCGGGTGACCATCAACTGCACGCTGTTCAACGACGCCGATCCCGCTCAGGTTGCCAATTTCTTCGACAGCCTCGAAGGGTTCGCGCTCGACGGCATCAGCGTTTCGCCCGGCTATGCCTATGAGCGGGCGCCCGACCAAAAACATTTCCTCAATCGGGGCAAGACGAAGCAATTGTTCCGCGACATCTTCCAGCGCGGCAATGGCGGCAAGGCATGGCCATTCTATCAGTCCATGCTGTTCCTCGATTTCCTCGCCGGCAACCGCACCTACGAATGCACGCCTTGGGGCAATCCGACGCGCACCGTATTCGGCTGGCAGCGGCCCTGCTATCTACTCGGCGAAGGCTATGCCGAGACGTTCGCCGAACTGATGGATACGACCAACTGGGATTCCTACGGCGTCGGCAAATATGAGAAATGCGCCGACTGCATGGTGCATTGCGGATTCGAGGCGACGGCGGTCGCCGAGTCCTTCACCCGTCCCTTGCAGGCGCTCGCGGTCTCCTTGCGGGGTATCCGCACGCAAGGACCTATGTCGAAGGATATTCCGCTAGACGGGCAACGACCCGCCCAATACGTCTTCGCACGGCACGTTGAGCATAAGCTCGCCGAAATCAAGGAAGCCGAAACCGCCAGCAACCATCTCTCGGCCGCGGAATAGCGCATCGAAAGCGGCTCTCGCATCGAGCGCCGCGCGGAAGAGATGCGGGATCTGGCGCGGTTCGCTGAGCACCGAGCGGAACACGCGGCCCACCGCGAGCTCGCCGTCCGGACGAACCCCGACGAGGGCGGCGGGCGGCAATTGCCGCTCCGCCGGATCGGCGACAACTCGGAAGGCCGCGAACGGCAGATGATGCGCGGCGGCGACGCGCGCCGCGATGTGCGATTCCGTATCGGCGGCGACGGCGCGCGTGGCTACGTGAAGCGCCCGTTTTCCGGAAGGATTGGCGACCGGCAGATCGATGCCGGCCATGTCGACGATCGGCACGTCGCCGAGCGCCTTGGCGAGCCGTTGCGACCAGCCGCGATGGCATTCGAAATATTCGGCACCTTCGCCGACGATTCCACGCGCCACCAAGGGAGTGCCGGGCCGAACGCCCGGCGCAAGGCCGCCGGCGATCCCGAAGCTGACGATGCCAGAGACATCGGCGCGCACCGCCCTTTCCAATTGGGCTTTGAGCTGGGCGCTGTCACCGCCGCCGGTCACGACGCGAATATCCGTACCGGCGGCGAGTCGCGCTTCCGCCGCCAAGCCGGTGACGACGAGAATTTTGCCGGGCTCTACATCCCGAGCGCGACCGTGCTGTGATTGGCGCGTTTCAAGTTCCTGAAACGCGCCATCGCCCAAAGCGGGAAGAACTTCGAATACCCATGATAACGCAGGTAAAATACACGCGGAAACCCAGTTCCGGTGAATTGTTCCTCGTTCCAAGATCCGTCCCCCCTCTGCGTGCCGAGCAGATATCGGATCCCCCGATCTACCGATGGGTCGTCGATCTGGCCGGCAGCCATCAAACCAAGCAATGCCCATGCCGTTTGCGAAGCAGTGCTCGGCGCCCGTTCATACCCTTTGTAATCGAGCGCGTAACTTTCGCCACCTTCTCCCCAACCGCCGTCCTCGTTCTGAACAGCTTTCAACCAGGCAACCGCCCTTTTGATGGCATCGCTCTGGTGGCCGATCCCGGCGGCGTTGAGTGCGCAGAGGGCGGACCAAGTCCCGTAGATGTAATTGATACCCCATCGTCCGTACCAACTGCCGTCTTTTTCTTGCTCTTTCAGGAGAAAATTGATCGCTCGGGCGAAATCCGGGTTGCCCTTTTGCGTCTCGCCGAGCTGGGCGAGCATGCAAAGGCAACGCGCCGTGAGATCCGAGGTCGGCGGATCGAGCAGGGCGCCGTGGTCGGCGAAGGGGATGTAGTTGAGGTAATCGACGTTGTTGTCCGCATCGAAGGCGCCATAGCCGCCGTTCTTGCACTGCATGCCTTCGATCCACTCCCTGCCGCGCGCAATCGCCGTCGCGTAATCGGTCTCGGCCGTGAGACCCATGGCGCGGGCGCGATCCATCGCCAGCACGATGACCGCGGTATCGTCGAGATCGGGATAATAGGGGTTGACGTATTGAAAGGCCCACCCTCCCGGCCGGGTGTTGGGCCGCGTCCAGCCCCAATCTCCGACGAGATCGAGGACCTGGAGCGGTTTCAACCAGACCAGCGCCCTGGCAACCGGGGTTGCCAACGATTGGCCGCCTGCTTCCATCAAGGCATGCGCCGTCAGCGCCGTATCCCAGACCGGCGAGAAACAGGGCTGGCAATAGGCTTCGCGCTCTTTGACGAACAGCAGCTTCTCGATCGCCCGGCAGGCCCAAAGGTAATTGGGGTCATCGTGCGCATAGCCGAGCACATCGTACATCAGCGCCGAATTGACGATCGCCGGCCAGATCGCGCCGATCCCGTCTTCGCCGTTTATTCGTTCGGTCACGTAGGCCACCGCTTTGTCGACGGCCCGTTTGCGCAGGCGCTTTGGAAAGAACGGCTGGATCACGCGCAACACTTTGTCGATGCCGCGGAAGAGCGAGGTCCAGGGCCATTTCTTGTGCGGCGTATCCGGCCAGCGTCGGACTTTCTCCGGCGGCACGACGAAGAGCTCGTCCAAGCGGATGTTCTTTGGATTGCGCGCCTTGGCACGCAGGCTCATGACGACCATGAGCGGCACAAGGACGGTGCGCGCCCAATACGAAATCTTCGAAATATGGAAGGGGAACCATTGCGGTAGAAGGATAAGTTCAACCGGCATTACCGGCACCGCGCTCCAGGGCACGAATCCATAGGTGGCGAGCAGGCAACGGGTGAAGACGTTCGACTGGGCGGCTCCGCCATGCGCGAGAATCGCTTCTCGCGCCCGCCGCATGTGCGGCGCGTCGGGGGAGTCGCCGATTACCTTCAAGGCGAAATAAGCTTTAACCGTCGAACTCACGTTGAACGCGCCGCCGTGAAAGAGCGGCCAGCCGCCATGTTCAGCCTGAGTACGGCGAATGTATTTGCCGATCTTCGTCGCCACTTCCGGCGCAATCGGTTCGTCGAGATGATTGTGAAAGAGAATGTATTCGGCGGAGATCGAGACATCCGCCTCCAATTCGAACACGAAATGTCCGTCCTCGCGTTGCGCCGCAAGGACTGCATTGGCGGCCGCCTCTACCGCATTGTCGATGTCGGTCGACGGCGGCGTCCGCGGCTTCTCGCAAACAGCTTGATTCTGCGTCATGCAGCCCCAATCATTTTGCAAATCCATGTTTATGCACTCTCAAGAACAGCCGCGGCGGCGGTGAAGCCGGAGCGGATGGCGCCTTCGATCGTTGCCGGCAACCCGGTTGCCGTCCAATCTCCGGCAAGCAGCAGATTGACGAATTCCGTCCGGGCGTTTGGCCGCACCTGTTCGCCCTCGACAGTCGCGGCGAAGGTGGCGCGTTTCTCCTTGATGATTTGCCATGCGGGCAACGGCCGTGCAACCTGTAGCGCCTGTGCCACTTCGGACCAAATTAATGCCGCAAGCTCCTCGCGTGGCAGCTCGATGAGACGATCCGCCGCGCTGATCGTGACCGACACCCGGTCGGGAAAGGCGAACAGCCATTCAATTGTTCCATGGATGACGCCGAGAATCGGGGGACAGTCGGGCGGAGGGGCGGTCTTAAAGTGGCCATTCACAATCGCGCGATAGGCCTGCGGCGTCGAAAGCCCGGGCAGCAGAGAGGCGGCGACCGGCGCGGGCACGGCGAGGATCACACAATCACCGGCTGCGACCTCAATCCGCTCGTTCCCGAACCCAAGTGCTTTCACCCGAAGGCCTCCGAACTCCAATGCCGACAAGCGGCGTTCGAACGCAACTTCGACGCCCTTCGCTTTCAGGCAACGCAGCGCCGGCGCCGCGAAAGCCTCGGAAAGACCATTCGCCGCGATCAGCGGGCGGC
>JBOHJJ010000188.1:0-7651 GCA_050728495.1 Methylovirgula sp. | reverse complement strand
ACGCGCCGGCAAGCGTCAAGCCGGTGCTGCAGTTCTTGGCCCTCCAGCCGGATCTGCGCAGAAATGTCATGTCGCTCCCCTGCCACGGCTCACCTTGATTCTGTTTCCGCCGCGGCGGCCGAGCAATTCGTGGCTAACCCGTTCCAAACCACAAAGATTTGTTTCACGCAACACGCCTCCCCCGACACCGGCTTGCGGCATAAACGCGCGAGGCCTTGTAAAAGCCGCGATTTCGCGTTGCAGCGGCCTTGCCGCGCTCATCGCACGCGCAACAGCGCCGCGACTTGCGTTCGCGCCGGCCCGCGCATTTTCCAATGCAGTTGCGATACGCTAAGGAAATGCCAGGGTTTGCGTCATGATCTCGATTCGATCGCGGCAATGTCGCCGCGCTTTGCCGATCTAGCGAACGCGGCGCGCCCGCTGGGGCTGCCACACGGCAAGGAATGACGATGACCCTTTCTGCGCATGGCCGGATGATCGCCCGGCTTCCTATCCTACTCGGCCTCTGTGCCTTTCTTGTGTGCGGCGCAGCAAGTCCCGGCTCGACGCAAGGCGTGATCAAATCCAAACACGGCGACTGGGAGCTGCGTTGCGAAACACCGCCCGGGGCCATGCATCAGCAATGCGCCTTGTTGCAAAGCGTTGCGGCGGAAGACCGGCCGAACATCAATCTCGTCGTCATCGTGTTGAAAACCGCGGACGGCAAGGGTCGGCTGCTGCGGGTCATCGCGCCGCTCGGGGTGCTGCTGCCGTCCGGGCTCGGGCTCAAGATCGACAATACTGACATCGGGCGCGCCGGTTTTGTGCGCTGCTTGCCGACCGGCTGCATTGCCGAGGTAGTGATGCAAGACAAGCTCATCAATGAGATGAGGAACGGCCATAATGCGACCTTCATCATCTTTCAAACACCGGAGCAAGGAATCGGTATTCCGCTCGCGCTCAAGGGGTTTGGCGAAGGATTTGATGCGCTGCCTTAAGGCGCGAGGCATCCTTCAGGGCTGCCCTCTGGGAGCTGCGCGCCGGAGAATTTCTGCTATAAGTCATCGAGCCAACTATATTCGGGTTGATTGAGTTTGGAGCCGGGAGACATGCAACGGCATGTTCGGGCGAGTGCCGAGCGCACTCGGGTGATTGCTTCGCGCAAGGATTTGGACGCTGGGGGAAGAAGGGCCGGTCGGTGCGCCTTGCGTATCGGCCTGGCGGTCATTGCGATCGGATTCGCCGGCTGCAGCCGCAACACCGGCAGTTTCGACGTCGACGAGCCCGCGCAAGCCAAGTGGAACAACTTGATGGCGCTGGTCGAGTTCAAACCACTGCCCCGGCAGCCGGAGCCCACCGATCCAATCCTCTGTCCGGAAATCCACATTCTCGACGGCACTTCGGACGACCGAATCTATGCGCCGGGCGCCGAACAGTCGAACGAGACCGTGCGCTATCAATTCTCGATCGACAACGTGGCGCGCGGTTGCCAAATCAGCGGCAAGCAAGCGGCCATGAAAATCGGCGTCGCAGGCAGGGTTTTGCTCGGCCCGGCCGGCAGCCCCGGTACCTATGCCGCGCCGATCCGCGTCGCGATCATCGATTTAAGCGACGGCAATCCGGTCGTCAGCAAGCTCTATCAGGTCCCGACCAATGTGCCTGAAGGCCAGACGGAAGCGCCCTTCACACTGGTGACCGATCCGCTCACCCTTCCCAAGACCGCCCATTTCGCCGAGAGTTACACAATCAAAGTCGGATTCGATTCGGTCGGCAACGGCAAGAAACGGCCTGCCGCCGAGACCGCTTCGACCGATTCCAACGCCACGCCGGCCGCAAGCGATTCCACGCCGCCGCGCCGTCATCATCATCACCGCAATTTCGCCAACCCGGACAACAGCGGCGGCGGCACGGATTGAGGCGCGAGCGGACGCAAGGTGCCCCAACATGCCGCGCCTCAGCGTCAGCGTGGAACGTTTCCCGATCGCCGGCTCCTTCGTCATCGCGCGCGGCGCCAAGACCGAGGCGAGCATCGTCGTCGCAGCGCTCGAATCCGACGGGTTTCGCGGCCGCGGCGAATGCGTGCCCTATGGGCGCTATGGCGAGAGCGCGGAATCCGTCCTCGATTCGATCGAATCGGTACGTCCCGCGATCGAGGCCGGCACCGGCAGGATCGATTTACAAAGGCTGTTGCCGCATGGCGCGGCCCGCAACGCGCTCGATTGCGCGCTGTGGGATCTCGAGGCGAAGCGGCGCGGGGTTCGCGTCTACGAGCTCGCCAGTCTCCCGCAGCCCGTCGCGGTTATCACTGCCTTCACGATCTCGCTGGGCACGCCCGAGCGCATGGCAGCGGCGGCGAAAGCGGCGCGCGGCCGACCGCTACTCAAACTGAAGCTCGGTGGCGCGGGCGATCCCGACCGACTCGCGGCAGTTCGCGCCGCGGCGCCCGATACGCGGCTCATCGCCGATGCGAACGAAGCCTGGACGGAGCAAGACCTCGTCGCCAATCTCGAAGCTTGCGCGAAGCATGGCGTCGCGCTGATCGAGCAACCGCTGCCGGCCGGCGAGGACGCCATCCTGGCCAAGCTCGCCCATCCCATCCCGATCTGCGCCGACGAAAGCTGCCATGACCGCGACGATCTCCCCAGCCTTCGTGGGCGTTACGAGGCGGTCAATATCAAACTTGACAAGGCCGGTGGCCTGACCGAAGCGCTGGCCCTCGTCGCCGCGGCGGGACGGCAGGGATTCGATGTGATGATCGGCAGCATGGTCGGCACGTCGCTCGGCGCCGCCCCCGCTCTGCTGCTTGCCGGCAAGGCGAAGTTCGTCGATCTCGACGGGCCGTTGCTGCTCGCCAAAGACCGGCCCGACGGGCTCCTTTACGAAGGTTCGCTCGTCTATCCGCCCGAGCCGGCTCTTTGGGGCTAGCTCATTATTCCATCGCTGCCGCGCGGAGGATGCAGACCATCATTGCCGCGGCGGTTTTCTCGGAGCGGTTGCGGATCACGTGCGGCCGGTCGCAGCGATAGCGGAGCGTCTCGCCCGCGTTGGCGTGTTCGATCGTGCCGCCGACTTCGATTTCGAGCTCGCCGTCGATCACCGAGAGACATTCAACCGAGCCGCACTGATGCGGATCGGATTCGAGGACGCCGCCCGGTTGGGCGGTGAACCCGTACCATTGCAGCCATTCGACGGTCTTGATCCAGCCGATGATCGCCAACTGACACTTGCCGTCGTTGGAGACGAGGATCGGCGTGTCGCGCTTCGAGGCTTTTTCCAGAAACGGCTCGTCCTCACTGACCTGCAGCACGCCCTCGATCGACACGTCGAGCGCCTGCGACAGCCGCCAGATCGTGGCGAGCGTCGGATTGGTTTCGTTGCGCTCGATCTGGCTGATGATCGACTTGGCGACGCCCGATTGCTGGGAGAGTTCGGAAAGCGAGAGGTTGTTGGCTTTGCGCAGCCGCTGCACGGTCTTGCCGAGCTGGCCGGCGACGGCGAGCGCGCCGGCCTCAAGCGCCTTGACCTTGTCGCGGCCTTCGATGCCCATAGCGGTACTCTCCGGGAGGTTGTCCCGGATACTAGCCGATTTTGTTTGGAATATCGAACGAAGTTCACCCCCGGCGAAGACAAGCCCAAAGTTGTTCGTAGAACGGCGGCCGGAAGGAGACTACGCCATCAAGAGGCGGGGCTCCGAAAGGGCCAGTGATGTTGTTCTGACGCAAGCGAAAGCGATTAACCGCGCCAGAGAGCTTAACCCTGGACATGCGCCGTTGGTAGAACGTGTGCGCTACACCGATAATGGCAAGCCGGACAAATGCCGCAAACCATGAGCGTGATACGCGACTAAGACCGCACTTCGCCCTATCGAGAGATCAAGTAGTTGGTCAAAGCGCTGCAAAGCACCAGCATGCGGCCGAAGGCCGCCCTCGTCGCTCGCGTACCGGGCGGCGAAACCAGCGTTTCATCTTGAGGCCGTCGCGCATGTCGAGCCCGAGTAGCGCCATAAGCAGTACAAGAGACAAGGAACGAGAGACAAATTTTACCGCCCCTTGCAAATCGGCGTTGGCCGTTGCGGCGGTGCCGGATGATCCTTCTTGTATTGCGCGAGGATCGGGCCGAGGGTTTGCTTTGGCCAAAATTTCGGAGAGCGGATTTCTTTTAAACAGGAAGCGTTCCAATATAATCCCGCGCGCGACAGCGACCGGCCGGCCGCCACCGCTCGCGCGACGGCGTGGACATCGGCTGCGTCAGGATAGATGTACAACGTCGTCGGATCGTCCTTCACCATCGCGATGATTTGCCGGGCGTCCGATGGCGACCAACTGGTGCAGCCGTCGCTGCGCCCGCCGGCGTAATCCACCAGCTTTCCAAACGGAACGTAACCGTCGCGGTTTGCGTACGGGCTGCGTGGATTTTTTAGAAGACATACCCCCCTTAACAAGACGGTCGCATGTCCGCCGATCTTGCGCTGTCTGGCGTTTGCAGTCTCGCCTTCGCCATCAAACTGAACGAACGAGCGTATCAAAACGGCGTCTTGTTTCGCTGAGACGCGATAATAGCCTTTGAAAGACGCTTTCGTCTCGCCTGTCACATAGGCCCCGCCGGCCGTCAGGTCCGAATCCATCGCATTGCTGAAGTTCTTCGCGCATCGTCTTCCGTTTGCGAAATCTGCGATGCCTTTCAAATCGCGACCGCCGCCGTGACCTGCCGAAATCGCACGAAACGACCTGTCGGATTCGCAGATAACGTAAAACCGGCGCCCCAATTTGCCATCGCCTAAATCGCTGGGACGCGTAGCGTCCATGGCGAAGTAGCAGGGATTTCTAACCGCGCCTTCGCTCACTTTTTGCAGGTAAAGCGCGCGCGCCCTTTGCAAGACCAGTTGTACGATTTGACCTTCGCCTTCGCCGACATGGGCCCTCAGCCAAGCCGGAATGTCCGATGGTTGCTCCGCCGCAAAAGATCGCGATGCCGGCGATAAGGCGATGACGAAGATGAAGAGGCTGAAGATATTGACGATATTCAGAAGGGTAGATCTGAACCGCACCGGATCAATTCTCCTATCGAAGCGTTTCAGCGAACGTCTGCTTCGAGCTGAAGTCGTCTTCTTGAGAACAATGATGCCTACCCGCGTTCCACGGAGAATTTCTCAGCTCAAGATCTAATTCATCCTGTTGGATCGTCTTCGGTTTTGTAACTCCTTGCCGCTCGGAAAACGATGCCATCTGACTTGCCTCGTTTATAGTCGCCGTAGGGAGTTCCTATTGCAGAATTCCGGTCAGAATTCAGCTTGCGAATTAGGCCAAGCACCCTGCCCCTGGCCTGCCAGAGCATTGAGCGTCAGGAGCAGTTCAACTCTCCTCTAAGGCGCCTAAACTGGGCCTGCCCCCACGGGATCGAAAACCTCAGCCACTCCGGCCTCTCCGCAAAGCGCCGTGCCCAAATCCCACCCCGGCCGAGACGCTCGAACATCGCGGCGGCATCGGAGTGGCTCGACAGACGAAAGAGCGGCGTTCCGCCGACCGGCATAAGGCCAGCTTCCACAAGAATGGCGTCGAGTTGAGCAGCATCCGCGGCAACGAGGGCGTGAGTAGCCGCGAGCCAAGCTTCGTCCGCGAAAGCCTCGCGACCGATTGCGATGGCTGCGCCTGACACGGGCCATGGCCCGAGCGCGGCGCGCAGCTTGGCGCAAATTGCGCGCGGCGCGATTGCAAATCCAAGCCGCAAGCCCGGCAATCCGAACGTCTTTCCGAACGAGCGCAGCACGATCGAGCCGGCACTCGGCAGAGCCGAAACTAGGCTCGCCGCGCGCGGCAGGAAATCGATGAACGCCTCGTCCACGGCCAGAAATCCGCCGCGTTTGGCAAGGCGCGCGGCAAGGTCGGCGAGATCCGCGGCCGGCACGAGGCGGCCATCGGGGTTGTTGGGATTGACAACCACCGCCACATCCGCGTCCGCCAATTCATCGAGGCTTTCGCAAGTCTGGACGTTCGCGCCGGCATTGCGCCAGGTTCGCGCATGTTCGCTATAGGTGAAGCCGAGCACGCCGACGCGGGTCGCGCGGATCAGCTGCGGCAGCCATTGGAGCAGCGCTTGCGTTCCCGCTGCCGCGACGACACATGCCGCATCCCCGACGCCATAAAATTCTGCTGCCGCGGATTCAAGCCGGCGCTGGTCCGCCTCCTCCGGCAATCGCGCAAAAACCTCGGGGTACAGCTCCGCGAACGGATAGGCGTGCGGGTTCGCCGCCGCCGAAAGATCGAGCCAAGGCTCGGGCGCTCGCGGGAAAAGCCGGCGCGCCTCAGCGAGATTGCCGCCATGCTTCTCGCCGGCTACCACCTGGGCGCGGATCTCCGAGATTTCATGCATGGGCTTTTCCCTAGCGCTGGCTGCGCTCGTCATCGAAGCGCTCGTAGGCTACCCCGGCCCGCTATTCGAAGCGATCGGCCACCCGGTCACTTGGATTGCCAAGCTTATCGTTTTCCTAGAGGCGCATGGCAACGATGCCAAAGCAAGTCCGGCGCGCCGCCGGCTTGCAGGCGCGTTCGCCCTCGCCCTCCTGCTCCTCATCGTCGGGCTTGTCGCGCAAGCTGTGGTAGCACTACTCGCTTTGGTGTGGCCCGCACCGTTGGGATTTCTCCTGCTCGCCTTTGCGGCCTCGACGCTGGTTGCCCAAAGGAGCCTCGACCGGCACGTTCGGGCGGTGGCGCAGGCGCTGGAACAAGGAGGCATGCCGGCGGCGCGTGCCGCTGTCGCCAAAATCGTCGGGCGCGATACGAGCGTGCTCGACCGGGCCGGCATCGCCCGCGCCGCCATCGAAAGCCTCGCCGAAAGTTTTTGCGACGCCGTGGTCGCGCCGGCGTTGTGGATCGCCCTCCTCGGACTTCCGGGCGGCGCACTTTATAAAGCGATCAACACCGCCGACAGCATGATCGGCCACCGCACGCCACGCTATCAAGATTTCGGGTTTGCCGCCGCCAAGCTCGACGATCTCCTAAATTGGCCAGCGGCGCGGCTCGCGGCGCTATGGATCGGGCTTGCCGCTTTGCTCCTGCCGGAAGCTTCGATCGCGGGTGCTTGGCGCATCGTTCGGGGCGATGCGCACATGCACGTTTCGCCCAATGCCGGTTGGCCGGAAGCAGCCTTTGCCGGCGCGCTTTCGCTGTGGCTCGGCGGCCCGCGCGTCTATGCGGAGAAAAAAGACGGCGGCCGGCGCGAAGACCGCTGGATCGGTAACGGGCGCGCCGATCTCGACGCGCGCGACATCCGCTTGGCTTTGCGGCTCTACCGGCGCGCCTGCCTGATCCATTGGGCCGCGCTTGGCTTCTTTGCCGGCCTCGTCTTCCTCATCGCGCCAAGGTGAGCAGCCGATCGAGATCGATATGCGCGTCGATATGGGCAGCGACGGCATCGAGCGCCGCTTCGATCCGCGCCGCATAGGAAACATCCGATACCGGCGCGCCAAGTCGCGCCAGAAAGGCGCGCCGTTGCGCATCGCCGGCAAAGAAGCCGTGTACGTAGCAGCCGCCGATGCGCCCGTCAGCGGAAGTGGCGCCGTCTGCGCGTCCGTCGGCGAAATGCAGGAACGGCCGGCCGCAGTCGGGCCCCGACGTGCGCCCGCAATGCATCTCGTAGCCGGTGAAGGCAATGCCGTCGGGCGTCGCTCCCGAGA
>JBOHJJ010000187.1:0-3164 GCA_050728495.1 Methylovirgula sp. | reverse complement strand
CTCCGGACGCTGGTTTGTCGAATCGATGGACGGGCAGCGCGTCGAGATGGGGCAAGGCGAGATTTCCTTCGGCGCGGACCAGAACACCAAGGAAATGGACGGCCGCAAAGGACATCGCTCGGGGACGATCGGCAATGCGCCGGCCGTGTTGATGATCGTCCAGTTCGATGCGCTGCTGCCCGCCCAGCCTTGCCCGTTCGGCTGACATGGATAGGGCTAACGTCATCGGCCGGCGTCGCGCATGACCGCCGCGACGCTTCTCATCGCGGCGCTGGCGACGGCGGGAGTGATCGTGCGGCCGTTGCACCTGCCGGAGGCAACCTGGGCCATCGCCGGCGCCTTTTTACTCGTCATCTTCAGAGCCTCGCGACGGCCACGGATCGTCGGCAGAGCCGTGCGCATGGGAACGGCGGGCGGCTTGCCTCGTTGCAAAGATTCGGGCTTTCCAGGGCATCATGGCGGCACATTTTCCCGCGTGGCTGCACGTCTTGGCGCTGGCTTCGCTCGCGCTTGCTTTGGCCTGCGCGCTGATCATCGCCGCCGACGAGGCAGTCCGTCGCCAGCAGATGTGGATCATGAACCTCGTCTGGCCGCTCTGCGCGCTGTTTGGCAGCCTGCTTTGGCTGATTTTCTATTTCCGCTTCGGTCGCGGCATGCGACGCGAGCGCATCGAGCCCCCGCAGAAACACGCGCATCACATGGCACCGCCCTTTCCGATCGCCGTCGCCAAAAGCACGAGCCATTGCGGCGCGGGCTGCACGCTTGGCGATATCATCGCCGAATGGCTCGCCTTCGCCGTGCCCGCCGTCGCGGTGGCATTCGGCTGGAAGAGCCTGTTCGGCGAGAAAACATTTGCCGTCTGGATATTCGATTTCATTCTCGCCTTCGTGCTCGGCATCGCCTTTCAGTATTTCACCATCCAACCAATGCGCCATCTCTCGGCGATGCGGGGGCTCGTCGAGGCGCTCAAGGCGGACGCCGCTTCGATCACCGCCTGGCAGATCGGCATGTACGGCTTCATGGCGTTCGCGCAATTCGCGTGGTTCGCCCAGGCGTTCGGCGGCGAAGCACGGGTCGATACGCCCGAGTTTTGGTTCGCCATGCAGATCGCGATGCTGTGCGGCTTTGCGACGAGCTATCCGGTTAATTGGTTGCTCATTAGGCTCGGCGTGAAGGAAGAGATGTTATCGTCACAATAGCGACGCAAACTCTCGCCAAGGCGCCGATTGTGAGAGAAAGATCGGTACTGATCTCGGGCATGGGCATTGCCGGCCCGACCCTTGCCTACTGGCTTCTGCGGCACGGCTTGCGGCCGACGCTTGTCGAGTGCGCGCCGCGGCCGCGCAGCGGCGGCTATATCATCGATTTTTGGGGTCTGGGCTACGATATCGCGGAACGGATGGGCCTGCTCGCCGAGCTTCGCGCCCGGGCCTATGAGATTCGCGAACTTCAATTCGTCGATAGCCGCAACCGGCGTGTCGGCGGCTTCGGCGTCGATGGATTCCGCGCATTGACCCGCGGCCGCTACCTGAGCGTGGCGCGCGGCGACCTCGCCAAGCTCATCTACGACTCGATCGACGGCCGCTGTGAAACTCTCTTCGGCGATACGATCGCGGAAATTGCCCAATCCAAGAATGGCGCGCACGTTCGCTTCGCAAAAGCTCAAGAGCGTGCATTTGACCTTGTAGTGGGCGCCGATGGTCTCCATTCGGCCGTTCGCACGCTTGTCTTTGGACCTGAACAACGTTTTGAGAAATATCTCGGCTACACAGCCGTAGCCTTCGAGCACGAAGGCTACAAGCCGCGCGACGAAAATGTCTACCTCTGTTATGCGGAGCCCGGTAAGCAGGTGGCGCGGTTCGCGATGCGAGGCGACCGCACGATGTTTCTGTTCGTGTTCGCGACTGAGGATTCGATCGAAGCGAAGGACGTGGCAACTCAGAAGCGTGCGATCCATGCCGCCTTCGACGGCGCAGGATGGGAATGTCCGCGGATTCTCGCCGCGCTCGATTGCTGCGAGGAACTCTATTTCGATCGCGTGAGCCAGATCCGGATGCCGGCATGGTCGCGCGGCGGTGTCGCGCTCGTCGGCGATGCCGCCTTTTGTCCGTCGCTGCTCGCCGGGCAGGGCTCGGCGCTTGCCATGCTCGCGGCATACGTGCTAGCCGGCGAACTTGGAGCAAGCAAAGACGATCCGGCTCTCGCGTTCCAGCGCTACGAACAAAAGATACGAAGCTTCATTGTAGAAAAGCAGAAGGGCGCCGAGCGATTTGCTCGTTCTCTCGTGCCGCGAACGCGGTTCGGTATTTTGTTCCGCAACCAGGTCACGAAACTCTTTGGCATTCCCGGCGTTGCCAAGCTTGCCATGGGCCCGAGCCTACTCGATCGGCTCGATTTGCCCGACTACGAACAGTGATTTGTTCGAAGGGCTAAGCGGAACTTTGCGGGGGCGCGGCACGCGAGAGTGCCGGTCGTCCCTTGCGGCGCGGCTAAGACCCAAAGTCCGCCAGCACTTCGGTCAGCGCCTCCGGCCCCACTTTGACCGTACCCGTGAAGGGATGGTCGGTAGCCACCACGATCAGCAGCTCCGCAAAGATCAATGCGGAGAGCAGTCCCATCATGATGCTCTGCGCCCGAAGATTTTGCGTACCGAAGAACAGCGCGAAGGCGATGGTCAATGCGGCGCCTCCGAAAAGAACGATCCATACGATTCCGGGAACGAACCCTTCGGCGGCGAGAAGCCGGGCGCGGCGCATCTGGGTGAGCAAGTCGAGCTGGTAGAATAATTCCGAGGTCAACGCGCTGTCGCGCTGTTGCCCGGTGGCGTCGGCGAGCAATGCGGTATAGAGCGATTCGAGCGCCGGCTTGCTGGCGTGGCCGCGCTCCATTGCCGGCCATTCGTCGGAAATGGCGAATTTGAGATAATTGCTCAGCGAGGCGCGAAGCGCGATCCCGGCCGGCCCGGGGACGCCATACGAAAGATGGTAGATGGTCGCTGCCGCGCCCGCCTCTTTCGTGACGGTCGAATCGGCGTCGCTGTACTTCTGCCAAACGAGAATGATGACGAAGGCGAGAAAGACCGCATAGAGCACGCCGACGGTCGCGAATTTGAATCCGGCGACTTCGTTGTTGGGCGTCAACTTCTCGAGCGTGACGTAGCGGCG
>JBOHJJ010000186.1:0-1557 GCA_050728495.1 Methylovirgula sp. | reverse complement strand
TGATCGAGCGACGGCATCGCCCTGCCCTGCCAAGCCGCCAGGAATTCGGCGATCTCTTCGAGCCGACCGAGCGAACCCGACGGCTTTGTCAATTCCGCCTGGCGGGAGCGCGCCGCCGCCGCGCATGCTTCCGATGGCCCCGGCAGATCGGCGAGCAATGCGCGAATATCGGCGAAGGAGCGCGGCGAGACGAGCTTTGGCTGCGGCATGCTTCCACTTCTGACGCAGCCCAGCCGTCTCCGCAAGCTGACAATTCCGATCCGAGATCGCGGCGGCAGTTTGCGCGTGTATCGCGCGACTCGCGAATCGCCTAACGTTCCGCCTCATCACCTGGGCAGCCTATGTCCCGCGCGTCGAAATGCACGAGCGATCCGAGCCGCGCTCTCGTTCTGGGAATTGGCGCGCTGACAATTGCCGGATTCCTGCTGCGGGTTTTCGCGGCGCGCGGCGATCTCTGGCTTGACGAGATTTGGTCGATCCAGAACCTCCAGCATATCGGCAATGTCGGGGAGATCTTCTGGGGCATTTCCGATGACAATAATCATCTTCTGAATTCGCTTTGGCTTTGGATCGTCGGTCCCGACGCGCCGCCGATCATCATGCGCCTGGAAGCGATCGTGCTGGGAACGTGCACCATTCTCATCGCCGCCAAGCTCTGCGCGCGCAGTGGCGCCGTCGCCGCGTTTGCCGGGGCGGCGCTCGTCGCGGGGTCGGATCTCTTCGTCCATTACGGCTCGGAGGCGCGCGGCTACGCCGGCTTGTTGCTGATGATCTTCATCGCCGCCGAAGCAATCGAGAACTATCTCGAAGATCCGGGCGATCATCGCAGCCGGCTGGTATTCGGGCTCGCCGTGGCGTTCGGCGCGCTGTTCCATCTGCTGATGCTGATGGCGGCCTTTACACTCATCGTTGCGGCGCTCGTGCGCATCTATAGCCGCTCGCCGCGGCGCTTAGCTTTCGCGGCGATCGATCTTGCGATTCCGGCGATTTTCGGCGCGGTGCCGGCGCTTGGCTTCCTCGTCGCCGGCGTGATGAACACGCATAAGATCCAACTCGGCGTTCAGGTGCCCTTTACGTTGGCGCGGCTCGGGCGCGGACTCACCACGGTCTTTGCAGCGATCTTCGGCATGCCCTACGGTCTGCCGCTTTGGCTTGGCGCGGGTGTCGCAGTCGTCCTCATCGGGCTCGCCGTCTTCTTGCTCGCGCCCGAGCGGCGCGTCCTGCCGCTCGCCTGCCTGCTGCTGCCGCCGGCGCTCGCCTGTCTGCTGAGATTGCCGAACGTCCACATCGCGCGGTTTCATCTCATCGTCGCGGTCGGTCTCGTCCTTCTCTTTACCGAAGCGATGGCAAAGTTGTGGGGCCTCAAGCAAACGAGTTTGGTGATGGCGATCGGGATCTTGCTCGTTGTCGGCAACGGCGTGCATGACGCAGAGCTTCTTGCGCTGGGCCGCGGCGATTACGAGGGGATCGTCGCGCGGATGGAACGTGCCGGTCCGGCGACCTATGGATCGAACATGCCGGCCGAAGTCGGCCGCACCGTGCGCTTCTACGATCGGC
>JBOHJJ010000185.1:0-10566 GCA_050728495.1 Methylovirgula sp. | reverse complement strand
GCAAGCTCCGGTAGGCCCGCCGCTTGCGCGAGTTCGGCCGGCCCAATTGCGGTCAAATCGGCGTGATGTTCCAAGAAGGCGGCAATCCGGTCCTCGTTCTCCTCGCGCAGCAGCGAGCAGGTAACGTAAAGGATCCGGCCATCGTTGTTGAGGAAACGTTGCGCTAATTCCAAAATTTCGTCCTGTTCTTGCACCCTTTGCGTCAAGGCTCCGGGGCGCACGCGCCATTTGGCATCGGGATTGCGCCGCCAGGTTCCCGTCCCCGTGCATGGCGCATCGATGAGCACGAGGTCGCAGCGGCCTTCGAGATCGGCGAGCACCTCGGCGCCGCGCCGCGGGGTGCGAACCTGCACGTTGCGCGTACCCGCCTTCTCCAGCCTCGGATGAATGCCGGCGAGACGCCGCGCCTCGCGGTCGGTCGCATAGATCTGGCCGCGGTTCTCCAGCATCGCGGCGAGCGCCAGCGTCTTGCCGCCGCCGCCCGCGCAAAGGTCGAGTACCTGTTCGCCCGGCCGCGCGCCGGAGAGCAGTGCGGCGAGTTGCGAACCTTCATCCTGGATCTCGACCAGCCCCTTGACGTAGGCCGGCTCGCCGGCAAGCGAGCGGCTTCGCCCATCTTCGAGGAGCGGCAGGCGCAGGCCGACCGGCGAAAGCGGAGTCGGCACGGCACCCAGATGTCGGAGCGCCGCCGCGGCTTTCTCGCGCGTCGCCTTCAGCGTATTGACGCGCAGATCGAGCGGCGCGCGGGTGGCAAGCGCCCTGCCCTCGTCCGCCGCGGTTTCGCCAAATACGGCGGCAAACGACGCCGCCAGCCATTCCGGAAAATCGCCGCGTACCCACACGGGCGCGCCGTCTAGCGAGCTGGTTTGGAGCCGCGCGCGCTCTTCTTCGCTTAAGGGCGGCGGCGCAAATCCTTCGCCGGTGAAGAGCGCGGCGATCTCGTCGGTCGCGAGCCCGTGCATCTGCCGCAAACTGCCAAGCACGACCGCGCGCGGCGTTTCCTCGCCCATGATCCATGCGGCGGAGGCGCGGCAACGCAGCGCGTCATAGACGAGCGAGGCCAGCGCGGCGCGATCCTTCGATCCGGCAAAGCGATGTGAAAGCCCCCAATCCTTCAAGGCATCGGAAGCCGGCCTGTGGCGCGTCTCGATGTCGGCGAGAATCTCGATCGCCGCGGCGACACGCGCGGCGGGCGTCATCGCACTACGCCTTTACGCCAAATGGACATCGTTGCCGCGCCGCTCTCACGCCCCGCTCGGATAGTTCGGGCTCTCGCGGGTGATCGACACGTCATGCACGTGCCCCTCGCGCAGTCCCGCCGCCGAGACCTTCACGAATCTCGCCCGGCTCCGGAATTCGGCGATCGTCGGCGCCCCCACATAGCCCATGGCAGCGCGCAGCCCGCCGCTTAACTGATGCAGCACCGCGGCGGCGGGGCCGCGATACGGCACCTGGCCTTCTATCCCCTCCGGCACCAGTTTGAGCGTGTCCTTGATGTCCTGCTGGAAGTAGCGGTCGGCGGAGCCGCGCGCCATCGCCCCGACCGAACCCATGCCGCGATAGGATTTGAACGAGCGGCCTTGGAAGAGATAGACCTCGCCGGGGCTTTCGTCGGTACCGGCGAGCAGCGAGCCGATCATCGCGCATTCGGCGCCAGCGGCGATCGCCTTGGCGAGATCGCCGGAATATTTGATGCCGCCGTCGGCGATCACTGGGATGTTCGCGGCGCGCGCCACCCCCACCGCGTCGAGAATCGCGGTCAGTTGCGGCATGCCGACGCCGGCGACGATCCGCGTCGTGCAGATCGAGCCCGGGCCGATACCCACTTTCACGGCGTCGGCGCCGGCATCGATCAGCGCCTTGGTGCCGTCGGCAGTGGCGACATTGCCGGCAATGACGGCGACTTTGTTCGAAACCCGCTTGATGCGCGCCACCTGGTCGAGCACCGATTGGGCATGCCCGTGCGCGGTATCGACGACGATCGCATCGACGCCGGCATCGGCCAGCGCCAGCGCCCGCTCATAGCCCTTGTCGCCGACCGTCGAGGCGGCGGCGACCCTGAGGCGGCCTTCGGCATCCTTGCTGGCGTCGGGATGCTGCGTTGCCTTATCCATATCCTTGACGGTGAGGAGCCCGACGCAGCGCCCCTCGTCATCGACGACGACCAGCTTTTCGAGCCGGTTCTGATGCAGCAGCCGGCGCGCCTCCTCTTGCGTGACGCCTTCGCGCACGGTGATGACCTTTTTGGTCATGAGCTCGGAGACGGGCTGCAGCGGATTGTCGGCGAAACGCACGTCGCGGTTGGTGAGGATGCCGCAGAGCCGCGCCGGCTTGCCTTGCGGACCGCGCTCGACCACGGGAATGCCGGAGATGCCGTGTTTGCGCATCAGCGCGAGCGCGTCGGAGAGCGTCTCGTCCGGGAAGACGATGATCGGATTGACCACCATCCCGCTTTCGTAGCGCTTCACCTTGCGCACTTCCTCAGCCTGTTCCTCCGGCTCCATGTTGCGGTGGATGACGCCGATCCCGCCCGCCTGGGCCAGAGCGATCGCCAGCCGTGCTTCGGTTACCGTGTCCATCGCTGCCGAGATGATCGGCAGACTGAGGCCAATCTCGGCGGTGAGCCGCGTCTTCAGATCGACGCCGCTCGGCAGGATTTCGGAATGGCCCGGCAGAAGCAGCACGTCGTCGAACGTGAGGGCTTCCCGGAATACCGGTCTTGCGATGTCTGCCATGGCCAACTCCGTGCTGCGCGGCCGCCGCCGCGAACTTTAAAAGACTGCCGCGAGTCGGCAGGCCGACCGCGGCGCAATGAAAGTTGGCAGCGGCTCATAGCACGCCTACGCCTCGGCGCAAAGGGCGCACTGAGCCAGCCGAGATACGGGCCCAAAACTCCTCACAGGCGAGCCGACGGCCGCAGGCCCTATCCATGGATGTTCCGGCGCCCTAGAATATTCTTTGCCCCTGTGAACCTCAGGATCTCGCTTGCCGCGCTATGTCGTTACGGCGCTGATCGTTGCTTGCGCCATATTCATGGAAACCCTCGACGGGACGGTGATCGCGACCTCGCTGCCAGCGATCGCCATCGATCTCCACGAGGACCCGATCTCACTGAAATTGGCGCTCACCTCTTATCTCCTGTCGCTCGCCATTTTCATCCCGGCGAGCGGCTGGGCCGCGGATAAGTTCGGAGCGCGCACCATTTTCCGTGGCGCGATCCTCGTCTTTACGTTCGGCTCGATCCTCTGCGGACTTTCCAGCACGCTCTGGGAGTTCGTGGCGGCGCGCATGATCCAGGGGTTCGGCGGGGCGATGATGGTGCCGGTCGGCCGGCTGGTACTGCTGCGCTCGGTCGCCCGCTCCGAGGTCGTCGGTGCGCTGTCCTACATCATGATCCCGGCACTCTTAGGACCGCTTTGCGGACCGCTGATCGGCGGTTTCATCACCACCTATTTTCATTGGCGATGGATCTTCTTCGTCAATGTGCCGATCGGCCTCATTGGCATCATCCTGGTCAGCCTTCACATCAAGAATGTCCGCGGCGAGGAGCCCTGGCCGCTCGACGTCAAGGGATTCATTCTCTCGGGCGCGGGCCTTGCATCGCTGATCTTCGGTCTCACCGTCGCCGGACGCGGCGTCGTGGGAATGGGAATCGTCGCGGCTTTGCTGATCGTCGGCGCCATTCTGCTCGTCGCCTATTGGCTTCACGCCCGCAATGCCAAATTTCCGATCCTCGATTTGCGTCTTCTCGCCATTCCCACGTTTCGCGTCAGCATCGTAGGCGGCACGCTGTTTCGCATCGGGATCGGCGCCCTGCCCTTCCTGCTTCCGTTGATGTTGCAGGTTGGTTTCGGGATGAATCCCTTTCAATCCGGATCGGTGACGTTCATTGCGGCGGCCGGCGCCATGCTGATGAAAGTCACGGCCGTGCCTATACTGCGGTTCTTCGGCTTCCGACGGGTTCTGATTTTCGACGCGCTTCTCAGTTGCGCGTTTCTGGCGGGCTACGGCCTTTTTACGCAAACGACGCCGGTTGTCCTGATGATGAGCGCTTTGCTCTTCGGCGGATTCTTCCGCTCGCTCGAATTCACCGCGATCAACGCGATCACCTATGCCGAGATCGACTCGGTAGCGATGAGCCGGGCGACAAGCTTTGCGGCCGTCGCCCAGCAATTGTCGCTCAGCATCGGCATCGCCGTCGGCGCGTTTGGCATCGAACTTTCGCAGGCGATGCGGGCTACGGCACATCTCGCGGTCGTCGATTTCCAGCGGGCCTTTTTCGTGGTTGCGATCGCCTCGGCGAGTTCGGTCTTGCTGTTTCGCATGCTGCCGAGCGACGCCGGCGCCGACCTCGCCGGCCCTCCGCGCCACAAGGCGGCGCCTCCAGTTGGCAGCTGACGTCCCTCCACGCCGCATCCACGGATGCACGCAGGTCCCGAGGCTCCCGGGTTGTTTATCGCTGCGTGATGGATGCGGCGTAACGTTCGGCTAGCGGCGGCCGCGAAATCCCGTCGCCAGCACATAAAGCTCGGAGGATTCCGCGCGGCTCGCCTTCGGCTTCACATGCCGCACCTCCGTGAATTGGCGTTTGAGCTCGGCGAGAAGCGCGGTCTCGGTCCCGCCTTGCAGAACCTTGGCGAGAAACGTTCCGCCTTCCGCCAGAACCTCGCAGGCGAATTCCGCAACGCGTTCTACGAGCCCCATGATGCGCAGATGATCGGTCTTGCGATGCCCCGTCGCGTTCGCCGCCATGTCGGAGAGAACTACGTCGGCCGGTCCGCTCAACCATTCCTTCAAGATCGCCGGCGCCCGCGGATCGAGAAAATCCAGGGCCCGGAATTCGGCGCCCGGCAGCGGCGTGACCGCAAGCAGATCGATGCCCAAAACTTTTCCGTTGTTGTCCGCGCCGACCCTTGCCGCGGCGACCTGCGACCAGCCGCCGGGCGCCGCCCCGAGATCGACCACTTTCTGCCCGCGCTTCAGAATGTGATAGCGCGCGTCGATTTCGAGAAGCTTGTAAGCGGCGCGCGAACGATAGCCTTCGCGCTTGGCGCGCGCCACATAGGGATCGTTGAGCTGGCGTTCGAGCCAGGCCGTAGAAGCGGCCGAACGCTTGCGCGCCGTCTTGACGCGCGTCTTCAGCGAACGCCCGCGCTCGTTCATCGCGAGCTGGTCCGGTCGGCCGCGATCAATTGCATCAGGATACCTTCGCGTAGACCGCGATCGGCGATGCGCACGCGCTCCGCCGGAAAAGCGCGCCGGATCGCTTCGAGAATTGCGCAACCGGCAAGCACGAGATCGGCGCGTTCCGGCCCGATACAACCGTTCGCCGCGCGCTCGAGATAGGACATGCCGCGCAATCGGCCGACCGTCGCATCGATCTCGTAATCCCGCATCCAAAGTCCGTCGACGCGGCGCCGGTCATAGCGCGATAAATTCAGGAAAACGCCGCCGACCGTCGTCACCGTTCCCGACGTGCCGAGCAGATGAAAATTCGGGCAGCGGCGGAAAGCCGCCACGCTGTTGATGAAGTCGCCAAGCTCAAAGGTGACGCAATCGACCATCGATTCGAAGAGCGCATCGTTGACCTCGATGCCGCCAAATCTCTCGGCCAGCGTGACGACGCCGAGTTGCAGCGAAACCCAAAAGCGAATTTGTTTGCCGGGCGCGCCGGCGGCGCGATCGAGCCAGATCACTTCCGAGGAGCCGCCGCCGATGTCGAACAGCAAAACGGATTGCGCCGCCGGATCGGCGAGCGAAGTGCAACCCGCCGCAGCGAGCCGCGCCTCGGTCTCGCGATCGACGATCTCCAGGTCGAGCCCCGTTTTGGCTTTCACTCTTGCGACGAACTCGGCGCCGTTCTCGGCCATCCGGCAGGCTTCGGTCGCGATGCACCGCGCCCGCGATGCGCCGCGCGCCTTCATCTTGTCGCGACAGATTTCCAGAGCTTCGAGCGTGCGCGCAATTGCCGCCTCGCCGAGCCGACCGGTCTGCGAGACGCCTTCGCCGAGACGGACAATCCGCGAAAAGGAGTCGATGATCCGAAACCCGGGACCGTCGGTGTTATGATGCGCGGGCCGGGCGACCAAAAGCCGGCAGTTGTTGGTGCCGAGATCGAGCGCCGCATAGGCGGGCATTTCCTCGGGCCGATATGCGTTTCCTGGAACGGGCGAAATCAGATCTCCTGCCGGCCCATTGCGCAAATCATCCGGGCTCGACATTTCGTCACCTATGCCGGCGCGCTGCGCGTTCGCCTCGTTGCGCCCCGCTCCCTGCCGCGAACGGGACAAGCGGCCACCATAAGGAAATCGCCATCTGCGGTCCACCCCCGTTCCATCGGCGCGGGAGCGCAAGGCTTGCTTTGCGCGTCACTGCTTCCGCACAACGATTTCGCCGGGTCGTTTGACCAGATCGGAGACGTGCGAAGGAAAACGGCAGGGATCGACAGCTTTCCGGCACCGTCTTCCGCGTCACTTGAATGTCACGCCACTTAATGACAAGAGGAGCGGCAGATCTCCAACAACGTGCCGCATGTCCTCGAGAATCGTCGCCTTAGCCTCGGTCGGCCGCAAGACGCTGCCGAACCAGTTCGACCTGATTGCGCTGGCATTGATCTTCGCCTGCTTCATCGCGCTCGTCCATGGTTCGCGCGGCATGGTCGTGCCGCTCGAAGCGCCACAGTCGAGCATCACGCTCGATTACGCAAATCTGCCCTATTACGCATTGCGCACCACGCTTCGGATGTTCGCGGCGATCTTCTGCTCGCTGGTCTTCACCTTCACCTATGCGACTTGGGCAGCCAAGAGCCGGCGCGCCGAGCGCTTTCTGATTCCCATTCTCGACGTCCTGCAGTCGGTGCCGATCCTCGGCTTTCTGTCGTTTACCGTGACGTTCTTCCTCGGCCTCTTTCCCGGCTCGACGTTCGGCGCCGAATGCGCGGCGATCTTCGCGATCTTCACCAGCCAGGCCTGGAACATGGCCTTTTCCTTCTATCAGTCGTTGCGCAATGTGCCGCACGAGCTGAATGAGGTGGCCAACAGCCTTCTACTCTCGCCCTGGCAGCGGTTCTGGCAGCTCGAGACCCCCTATGCCATGCCCGGGCTCATCTGGAACATGATGATCTCGATGTCCGGCGGCTGGTTCTTCGTGGTCGCCTCCGAAGCGATTTCGGTCGGCAATACGACGGTCGACCTGCCCGGCATAGGGTCCTATCTCGCTCTCGCGATCGACCATAAGCGCATCGATGCCGTCGTCGCGGCGATCGTCACTATGCTTCTCGTCATCATCGCCTACGATCAACTTTTGTTCCGGCCGCTCGTCACCTTTGGCAGCCGTTTTCGCGTCGAATTGTCGGCCGGCGAGTACGAGGAAAGGTCATGGGTCATCCAGCTCTTCCGCCGCACCTATCTGCTGCGCGCGCTCATCGCCGCGCCAACCCAGCTCTTTCAGAGAATGGCGCTGTGGCGTCTGGAATTGCCGTTTCACGCCGAACTCTCGGCGGAGGCAAACCGCTGGAAAGAGCGGATCCTCGATTTTGTTTGGATGGGAATGGGCGCCGGCGGCGGCGCGGCAGCCCTTTGGCTCGTGTACCGTTACGTGAGCGCCAATCTGACCCTCGCCGAATTCGCGCTGACGATATGGCTCACCTTTTTGACCATGCTGCGCGTGGTTGCATTGATCACGCTCGCTTCCCTCGTCTGGGTACCGATCGGCGTGATGATCGGCCTCAATGCGCGGCTTGCCGAAAAGATTCAGCCGCTGGCGCAATTTCTCGCTGCCTTCCCGGCCAACGTCCTCTTTCCGATCGCCGTGGTGATGATCCTGCGGTTTTCCCTCAACCCCGATATCTGGTTGAGCTTTCTCATCATCTTCGGAACCCAATGGTATATCCTGTTCAACGTCATCGGCGGGGCCAGCGCTTTTCCGCACGAACTGCGCGAAGTCGCCGCAAGCTTTCGCATTCACGGCCTCGATTGGTGGCGGGAGGTGATCCTGCCGGGGATCTTTCCCTATTACGTAACCGGCGCCTTGACGGCTTCGGGCGGATCGTGGAACGCCGCGATCGTGGCCGAATACGTCAAATGGGGCAATGACACGGTGAAAGCGCACGGGATCGGCGCCTATATCGCAACGGCGACGGCTGCCGGGGATTATCCAAAAATCGTGTTGGGCGTTGCGGTGATGTCCGCCTTCGTGATCCTCTTCAACCGAATCCTATGGCGGCCGCTGTCACGCCTAGCAGAGCGCCGCCTGCGGCTGGATTGAGGTTTTATGCTCGATACGACCCTCAAACCTCTGCTGGAAGTCAAGGACGTCTGCCAGAGCTACGTTACCGGCTCCGGCGACACCGGCGCGCTGGTGCTCGATCATGTCTCGCTGAGCCTGAAGGACGGAGAGATCGTCGGCATGCTCGGCCGTTCCGGTTCCGGCAAGTCGTCGCTGCTGCGTATCATCTCCGGGCTCGCCAAGCCCACCGACGGCGAGGTTACCTTTCGTGGCGAGCCCATCCGCGGCCCGTTCGAAGAAATCGCCATGGTTTTTCAGAGCGCGGCGCTGTTTCCCTGGCTTTCGGTGCTGGCCAACGTCGAACTCGGGCTGCGGGCAAAAAGGGTTCCCGAGCGCGAGGCGCGGGCGCGTGCTTTGCGAGCCATCGACGTCATCGGCCTCGACGGTTTCGAATCGGCGTTTCCCAAGGAACTCTCGGGAGGCATGCGCCAGCGTGTCGGCTTCGCGCGCGCGCTCGTCGTCAATCCCGAGATTCTTTTGATGGACGAACCGTTCTCGGCGCTCGACGTGCTGACCGCCGAGACGCTTCGTACCGACCTTCTCGACCTCTGGGTCGAAGGCCGGATGCCGATCAAGTCGATTCTGATGGTCACCCACAACATCGAAGAAGCGGTGTTGATGTGCAACCGCATCCTCGTTCTCGCCTCCAATCCCGGCCGCATTTCGGCGGAAATCCAAGTCAACCTTCCGCATCCGCGCAATCGGCTCGCTCCCGAATTCCGCCAGCTCGTGGATCGAATTTACGCCTTGATGACGCGGCGGACGGAGCCGGCACAGCTCGGCCGCGACGGAACGTTCCCGGGTCTCGGACTTGGCATGGCGCTCCCCGAAGTCTCGACCAACCTGCTCGCCGGTCTCATGGAGACGGTCGCCGGGGCGCCCTACAAGGGACGCGCCGATCTGCCGGCGCTCGCCGAGCCCTACCAGATGGCGATCGACGATCTCTTTCCGGTCGCAGAAACGCTGCAGCTTCTGCGTTTCGCCGAGATCGAAGAGGGCGACATCAAGCTCACCCCCGCCGGATTGCGCTTTGCGGAAGCTGACGTCGACGCGCGCAAACGGCTTTTCGGAGAGCACCTGCGCGCCTATGTGCCGCTCGCGGCGCGCATCCGGATGATTCTTGACGAGCGGCCCAGCCATTGGGCGCGCGCCGCCCGTTTCCTCGAAGAACTCGAAGACTCGATGTCGGAAGATTACGCGGAGCAGACGTTGAAAAGCGTCATCGATTGGGGCCGTTACGGCGAGCTTTTTGCCTATGACGAGACCTCCGAAACCTTCAGCTTGGAGAATCCGACGTGAGCCCGTCATTGCGAGCGAAGCGAGGCAATCCAGGGGGATTCCGGCGTCGTGACCGGCTTCGTCGCTTCGCTGCTCGCAATGACAATCAGAAGCCGAAATGATGCAGTCAAATCCGACTTGGCGCCTGGGATTTGTCCTCGCTTTGCTTTGCTTCATCGGTCTTTCCGGCACGGCGGCTGCGGATTCCGCCTGCACCCCCGATAAGCTCGGCGTCGCCCGCACGCTCGCGATTTCGACCAAGGGCGGCTTTGCGGTCGGCTTCAAATCTTATCCGCAGAGCCTCGATCTCGCCGACCACGAAGTGGGGCTGACCTTCGACGACGGCCCATCACCCAAAACCACGCCCGCCGTGCTCGCGGCGCTTGCGCAGCAATGCGTGAAGGCGACGTTCTTCTTGATTGGCCGCAATGCCGTGGCCTACCCCGCCATCGTGCGCCGCGAACTCAGCGAAGGCCATTCGATCGGCAACCACACCTATTCGCATCCGATCCTGCGGCTCCTGAGCGATGCCGCAGCGCGTGCCGACATCAACAAAGGATTTGCCGCCGACGCAAAGGTGGCGGCGGGCCGGCAACCGATCGTTTTCTTCCGATTTCCGGGGTTCGCCGATACGCCCGCCCTCGTTGCCTGGCTCAAAAGCCGCAACATCGGCATCTTCGGCGCCGATCTCTGGGTATCCGACTGGCTGAAGATGACGCCGGACGAAGAGCGCAAGCTCGTGCTGGAACGGCTCGAAAAGGCCGGGCACGGCATCCTACTGCTGCATGATACGAAGGAATCGACCGCGGCGATGCTGCCGGCTCTGCTGCGCGACCTCAAAACCCGCGGATTCAAGATCGTGCATATCGTGCCGGGCGACGTCAAACCCGTGTTCCGCAAGGCGCCGCCCGGCTGGACTTCGGAGACCGAAGCCATCCTCGCCAAGGTCCTGCCGAAGCGTAAGGCGCACGGCAAAGGCGGCAAGCCGACGCCCGCCAGCGC
>JBOHJJ010000184.1:0-3563 GCA_050728495.1 Methylovirgula sp. | reverse complement strand
ACGAAGGTGACGAGCGCCAGCATCGTGGCGTAGACGAGCCCGACCAATAGCCCAACCGTCACGAGAAGGCGAAAAAGGCTCGGCACGGTCGTCCTGCGATTCGGGGAATAACCCGGCCCGTTATACGGCCCTGGCTGATTTCCGGAAGCGGATCCCAAAAGAGACGTGGATGAGTGCCAGGATCGCCGGCAGAACAAATACTTAGACGAGGACGGCGACCACAGGCGCGGGGAAGCCGCTTAAATTGACGCGATTGGCGTGTTACATCCAGTCAATGACCATTGGAATCAAGCCGGGCGGCGAGAGCGGCGAAGTGCCGTTACCGGACGCGGGCGCGGCGGGGATGTTGACGCTGCTTGGCCGGCGGCCGATCGTGCTCGTCGGCCTTATGGGATCCGGCAAGACCGCCATCGGGCGCCGCCTTGCGCAGCGGCTCGGGCTCGAATTCGTCGATTCCGACGCCGAGATCGAACACGCCGCCGGCCTGACCATCCCGGAGATCTTTGCCCGCTATGGCGAACCCTATTTTCGTGACGGCGAGCGGCGCGTGATGACGCGCCTCTTGGCGGGAGGACCGCGGGTCATCGCGACGGGCGGCGGCGCTTTCATGAGCGGAGAGACGCGCGCTAGGATCCATGAAACCGGCGTCTCGGTTTGGCTCAAGGCCGATCTCGACGTGCTCTGGCGGCGGGTCCGCAAGCGCAATCATCGCCCGCTTCTGCAAAATGGCGATCCCGAAACCATGCTGAAGAAGCTGATGGAAGAGCGCGATCCGATCTATGCGCAATCGGACATCACCGTGATCTCGCGGGAGGGCCCGCACGATCTCGTCGTCGAGGATATTCTTGCCGGGCTCAAATCGCAGCTATCGCAACCGTCGCCGCCGACCCGCGGGGGGATGGATCTTTCCGGACCGACCCGCATCGAACGCGTGCGGATCGACCTCGGCACGCGCGCCTATGACATCTTGATCGGCGACGGGCTCATCGGCGAGGCCGGTGCACATCTGGCGCGCCTTGTACCGGGAGCGGCCGCGGCGATCGTCACCGACGAAAATGTCGCTCGCCATCAGCTTGCCGGACTCGAAGCTGCACTCGCGGCCGCAAACATCAGGCATCGGAGCATCGTCGTTACGCCGGGCGAGGGATCGAAATCCTATGCCTCGTTCGAGCGGGTGTGCAACGCCATCCTGGCGGGCAAGTTCGAACGCGGCGATTGTGTCATCGCATTGGGCGGTGGCGTAGTCGGCGATCTCGCCGGCTTCGCCGCCGCGAGCGTGCGGCGCGGCATGCGCCTGATCCAGGTGCCGACCTCATTGTTGGCGCAGGTCGATTCTTCGATCGGCGGAAAGACAGGGATCAATTCGCCGCACGGCAAGAATCTGGTCGGGGCCTTTCACCAGCCGCTGCTCGTGCTCGCCGATACCGCCTGCCTTGCGAGCCTGCCGGAGCGAGAGTTCCGCGCCGGCTATGCGGAAGTCGTGAAATACGGGCTCATCGGCGATCTCACGTTTTTCGAATGGCTTGAGGCCAGTTGGCGCGGCGTCTTCGCGGGCGGTGCGGAGCGGACCCGGGCAATCGCCAAAAGCTGCGCCGCTAAAGCGGCGATCGTCGCCGCCGACGAATATGAATTAGGCGAGCGGGCGCTGCTCAATCTCGGCCATACCTTCGGCCATGCCTTGGAGCGCCTGACTTGCTATGACGGGCGCCGCCTGGTGCATGGCGAAGCCGTCGCGATCGGGATCGCCTGCGCGTTCCGCTTCTCGGCGCAGCGCGGGCTTGCGGGTGAGGCGGAGGCCGGGCGCGTCGAAGCGCATCTTCGCGCCGTCGGCCTGCCGGTTCACATCCGCGACATCCCCGATTGGAATGCCGATGCCGCGGCGATCGTCGAGGCGATGATGCAGGACAAGAAGGTAAAGCGCGGCGTCCTCACCTTCATTCTGGCGCACGGCATCGGGCGCTGCTTTATTGCCAAGAACGTCGACGCCGACGAAGTCCGCGCGTTTCTCGACGAGGAATTGAAGGAATCGCGCCGGGCGCGGTGAGTACGGGATTTTCGACCCATGCACGGCGTACATGCCGAGCCTTCGACGCTCGATCTCTGGATTGCCGGGGGCATCGTCGTCTTCTGCATCCTGATGGCGGCCTTCTTCAACGGCTCGGAGACCGCGTTGACGGCGGCCTCGCGGGCGCGGATGCACGCCCTGGAACGCACCGGCGATCGTCGCGCCGGCGCCGTCAACCGGCTGTTGCGCAACCGCGACCGGCTGATCGGCGCAGTGCTGCTGGGCAATACGCTGGTCAGCATCGGCTCCTCGGCGCTCTTGACCGGGGTGCTCGAGGAGCTCGTCGGCTATAGCGGCGTGATCTACGCAACCGGCATCATGACGCTGGCGTTGCTCGTCTTCGCTGAAATCATGCCAAAGACTCTGGCGATCAACTACCCCGACCGAGTCGCGCTTCTCGTCGCGCCGGCGATCCGCTTTTTCGTTGCCGCGTTCGGCCCGGTGCTCACCGCAGTGGAAGTGATTGTACAGGGATTTCTGCGGCTCTTGGGCATCGATACCACCGTCCGAGAAGCGTTGCTCTCCGGTCGCGAGGAGCTGAAAAGCACGGTGGATCTGATGCATCTCGAAGGCGGCGTGCAGCGCGTCGAACGCGACATGTTCGGCGGCCTGCTTGACCTGCGCGACCTCGTCGTCGAAGACGTGATGGTCCACCGCACCAAAATGTATACGATCGACGCCGACCTGCCGCCGCGCGAATTCGTCCGCGAGGTCGTCGCGTCTCCCTATACGCGAGTGCCGATCTGGCGCGGCGAGCCGGACAATATCATCGGCGTCGTGCATGCGAAGGATCTGCTGCGGGCGATCGACCAGTCGGGCGGTGACATCGCGCATCTGAACGTCGACGCGGTGGCGCTCGAAGCCTGGTACGTGCCCAACACCACGGGGCTCGAAGGCCAGCTGCAGGCTTTTCTCAAGCGCAAGACCCATTTCGCCTTGGTCGTCGACGAGTACGGCGTAGTGATGGGCCTCGTCACGCTTGAGGACATTCTGGAGGAGATCGTGGGCGAGATCTCCGACGAACATGATCAAGTCGTGCTCGGCCTGCGCCAGAATCCGGACGGCTCGGTCACGGTCGACGGCTCGCTGCCGATCCGCGATCTCAACCGCCTGATGAACTGGGATCTCCCAGACGACGAAGCGACGACCATCGCCGGGCTCGTCATCCACGAGGCGCGGGCGATCCCGGAGACAGGGCAGATTTTCACGTTCCACAATTTCCGCTTCGAAGTGCTGCGTAAGACCCGCAATCGCATCAGCTCGCTGCGCGTCACGCCGGTCGGCTCTCCCGCCCAGGAAGAACAAACCTAGCGCGTCCGACGGCAGCCGCATTTTCCCCGCAAAGGCGGAGAGAACGCGGTTTCGCCGCGCTGAATCTTCCAACAAATCCCCGGCAATGCGTCGCGATGTGCGGGAGCGTCAGCAGCCGCCGGCGATGCTGCCGCCGGGGTTGCTGTTCGGTCCGCCGGAGGCGGTCGAAGCCGTACCTTGACCGCCT
>JBOHJJ010000183.1:0-7201 GCA_050728495.1 Methylovirgula sp. | reverse complement strand
TCGGCGATCGGGAAATTGGTCACGCTTTGCAGACCCTGCCAACCGGGCATGCTGTTCACCTCGATTACCGTCAGGCGGCCGTCGGCGCCACGCAGCAAATCGACGCCTGCGAAGTCCGCTTCTACGGCGGCGGCGGCTTTGAGCGCGAGGCCTTGCATCTCCGCGTCGATCGCGACCGGCTCGGGCCTGCCACCGAGCTTGACATTGGTGATCCAGTGCTTGGCGCGCCGCGTCATAGCGGCGAGCACGCGGCCGTTTGCGACAAGCACGCGTACGTCGCTATAGCCGCCACTCTCCAAGCCGACGAAACGCTGGAGGTAGTAAACGCCGGCCATGGTCTCGATGTCCGGTAGATCGGATTCACAGCGGATCAGTTTGAGACCACGCCCTTGCGCCCCGAACAGCGGTTTCAGGACGAGCGGACCGTTGGCGCATTCGCGCCGGACCAGCGCCCGCGTCTGCCGCGGACTTTGCAGCGCGAAGCTCGGCGGAGTCGGAACGCCGTTCTTGAAACACAGAAAGCTCGTCGCCGCCTTGTCCACGCAGCGTTCGATTGAGCGCGGCGTGTTGGCAACCGGAACCTTGAGTTCTATCAACGCGTGCAGAATGCCGAGCCGCAAGGTGATCGATTCGAACGAGCCAAGACCGATGGCGCGAACGAGCACCAGATCTGGCAACCGCGCCCCAAAGCCGGGGATCGCCAGACCATGGGGGCGGCGCGTATCGAGGCTGCAAGCCGAGAGCCGCAGCGGCACGACACGCGCGCCGAGGCGTGCGAAGGCGCGCGTCAGCTCCCGCGCATGAAATTCGTAACGATCGATCAGCAAAGCGATCTGCGGGCCCGGACCGGCCTCTGTCGCAAGGCCGGTGTCAGCCGAAGGAAACATCGAGCAAATCCTGCGATATCTGCCCCGCGCGGAAGGTTTCGCCAGTCTCGACGGCGGTCACAACCGCTTCGGCGGGGCTAAACAGGAGCGGATCGATCTTGTAGAAATCTCCCTTGAAGGACTTGAAGATCTCGGCGAACGGACGGCCATAATCGCGCGACGTCACGCTCGGCAGCGCTTTGGCGAGTTCGCGCGCCTCGGATGCGGGTCCGGTAACGAAGAGATGCGCTAGGCCGCCGTAGATGATCGCATCGTTGGTGCGCCCCATGGCGGTGACGAAATCCGGATGCGGCGGCGACAGCGGTGCCGTCGCGATGCCGTCGATAATCCGCGCCAGCGGGAATTTCAGTTCGTGCGCCTTGTGCAGGGCGACTTCGAGGACGCGCCCGACGATTTGCACGTCACCCGCGAGACTGCGGGTCGGCGCATATATAAAGGCGAGACGCTCTGCCGCTACGCCACAGTCGCGCGCAACCTTATCGACGATTTCGACGGGTGGCGGCTTGTCGCCTTCCAGGATGAGCGTGGCGCGATCGGCGCTGTCACGATAGCCGACATCGCGAAAAAGCGGTTCCTTTTGCGCCAAGGCGCGCGCCGGTCCCGATCCCAATGCGAAGAACGCGTTTTTGCCCTCCCCATGCGATAGCTCCCAACCCGCGTATTGGCTGGCGAGACAGGCGATTACCGGATCGCTGCTGCGCACGGTTAAATGAAACGGCCAGCGCGGCGTCGCCGAGAACGGCGCCAGCGTGACATGTCCCAGGCCGCCGAGACAGATCTCGGTCATCAGAATGCCGACGTCGAGTCCGCCGACCGTCTTTGCGCCGGCATCGATCAAAGTTTCGCCACGTACACCTTTGGTTACGGTGACGCGCAGGCGAGCCGCATCGGCAACCAGCCGATCGACCAAGGCGCCGGCGCGCGAATTGACGCTGATTTTGTTCTCCGTCATGCGGCGTTTTCCTTACCTCCACGAACCAATAGTTCATCACCGAGCGCTGCAAGACGCTCGCCAGCCACGGCCCGCGCCGTTGCACCTCGCTCCGCTTCGGCCAAGACGGTGCAGACCGGATCGCCCTTGCGCAAACGCGTTCCCGGCTTCTGCCGGTCCACGCACCACGCGGGCCAGTCGAGTTCCGGCATGAAGACAAGATCGCATGGCGCATAGGCGATCGCCGTAGCGCGGCATGTCGTAAAGACCAAATTCTCGCTCGGCAAGAGGCCGCGGCAGGATTCGAGGTGGGCGGCAAACAGCCGGGAATGCGCGAAAATGTCGAGCGTCGCACCGGGCCGCGGGTTGATTTCGAGAAGCTGGAACGCATCCGCCGTCGCCAGGAAATCGACGCTGTTGAGCCCGACGAGCGCCAAGGCCCCGGCAAGCTTACGTGCGGCCGCACAGATCTCCCCCTCCAACGCCGCATCGAGTTCAGCCGGCTGCACCGCGCCGCCAAACCGAAACGGAATGTCGCCACTCGTCGCCGTCCACTGCGCGCTCGTCCCCAAGACCTCCGCACGGCGCCCCTCCGCGAGGAGCAGAACCGAAACCGGCCGACCCGGTACGCGGAGCTGATAATATTCGAAGGGACCGGCGCGCCGCGACGATGCCAAAGCCACGTGAAGGCCGCCACCGCCGCCTTGCCGTTTAATCAGCCATTCGGCCGGCCGCGCCGGCGGATCGAACCGGATCTCCGGGTGCGGGATGGCAAGATCACGACAGAGCTCGGCGATTAGCTGCGGATCCTTTGCCTGCGCTACCACTTGCGCGGGATTGCCGTAGAGCGGGAACCGCCGCGCAATCTCCTGGAGAATCTCAGGCCTGTCTTCAAAACCGCTGCCGCAGACGATCCCGATGGGGTTTTCTTCCGTCGCCAGACCGCGCAAAGCATCGAGCAGCGTCTGGGTCTCGAAGCCGCGCTCCATGTCGCCGACTACCACATTCGCACCCGCGAGCGCGCGCGTGTCGAGGTCGTCGAAAAAATCGGCGACGAGCGGCCGAAAGCCGCCCCGGCGCGCCGCCGCCGCCAGCGCCCGTCCGGACGCCGCGGCGATCAAAACGGAAGGTTCAGACAAGGTCACGTGCGAGCTTGAAGGCGTCGCGGAAATCGAGACAAAGGGCCTTATCCGAGGTGGCCATTTTCTTAAAGAGCTGCGCCTCCGTTTGATACTTCACATTGCCGATGGCAAGTGCGCCGATGCCGAGACTGCCGCCCGGCAATTCCTTGCCGTTGTCGTGAAGACCGACACCCTCGATTCCCAACGGCGGTACGGCGTTGACGTCGGCGCAGGCGAGTAGATTTGTGGCCTTTTTGATGTCGTCGGCGGAAAGAATCTGAACGCCTGCCCTGCCTGCGCAGAGCGCAACCTCGCTGGCGACGAGCGCGGCGCGCACTTTTTCGGGCGTGCTCGCATCAACAAAATCGACGCCCGCGCCAAACCGATTCTTGATCTCGCCGGCGGCCTTTTCGACTCGGTTCGGGCCGTCGTAGCCGGCGAGCGTAACCTTGGCGCCCTCGAGGGCCGCGATCACCGCCGAGGAGAATCCGACGACACCGGTTGCGCCATAGACGATGATCTTGGTGCCGGAGAGGCTGCGTTTCTTCTTCTCCTTCAGAACCTTTTCGACGCAGGCGACCATCGCCGCGGCGGTGGTGAAGGATCCGGCCGGATCGGCAAAGACCGAAATCTCGAACGGCTTGAGCAGGGCTTCCCGGACTTTCTCGATCATATCCAGGGCAAGAATGGCGTCCTTGCCGCCGATGAACATGGCGGTGCGGACCGCATCGCGCGGCGAACGCGAGAACATCGCGTCCTGCACGAGCGGCTTCACCTCTTCAAGACCGACGTTGATGTAGGGGGTTACTGAATCGTAGCCGGCATCGAGCGCCATGTTTACATCGAATGGGCTCATGTGTTTCAGCGGACTCAGCATATGCAGGATGAGTTTTGCCATTAGTCCCTTCCCGTCGGTATTAGGCGCCGATCTTTTCGATCTTCGCGCCGCAATTGAGCGGTTTGCAGATTAGCATGATCGGATTCATCGACGCGCTATTTTCTTGCGCCGCCCCTTCTTTTCGAACGATTCCGACAAGTCTCTGCGCTTCATCGTCGCTGGCGACAAAGGCGAAGCCCGCGGGCCCCCAGGAACTTTGGCCAATTCCCTTTGCACCGAGACGTTCGAGCTTCTCCATTACCGCCGCCGCGCTCGGACTTGTGTAACGGGCGCCTCCTTGGGCCGGCGCAAAATAATTGCCGAGGACCGATTGAATGCGACTAACTGCCTCGCCGAATTGCGACAGATCGCGTTCAACCAGCGCCGGCAAGGCCTGCATGAGTACCCTTCGGCAGATATCTGCCGCTGCGTCAGCCGGGAACTGCGGCGAATTCGCAAAGGCTTCGCGTTCGCGCGCCCCGTGCATGCCTTGTAGGGCAACATCCAGAACGAGAATGATCCGCCATTCCTGGGGAAAATGCAGGCGGCAAAGGATTGGCGGCATGGCTTTGCCCGCGCCGTGCCCGCCATCGACCACGAAGCCGCCGGCGGAAAATAGGGCTGCCCCCACTCCCGATCTTAGACCGCGCTGTAGAAAGAGCGCGTCGGCCGCTGAATCCGGCGGCAGATCCTCGAGCCGGCGCAGCGCCGCCGCCACCGCCAATGCGAGTTGCGTGCCCGAGCCGAGCCCCACGTGCGCGGGAATTACCGTATCGACGGTAATTCCGTAACGGGACTTAAGTCCGAAATGATCGCGCAAAGCGGCAAGGTGCGCGGCTACTCTTTCGCGCTCCAGCCCATCGACCCACGTTGTCGGCGCACGTTCGATCGTCAGCGAAGTCAGCGGCCGGTCGATCGCCAGACCGAGACTGCCGAAACGGCGGCCCATGCCGCCGTTCAAATCGAGAAAACCGAGGTGCAGCCGCGCCGACGTCGTGACTTTGACGCTTAAGCCCATGAGTCCTCGACAAACATCAAAAAAGCCCTGCGGTCATCAAAGATCCCGCGCAGCGCAGCTGCCTCTGCGAAACGGATTCCACAGTGCTATATCTAGCGCGCTTTCGGCGCGAGCAAAACGCGCGTCGCAACCCACAATCGCGGCATCGTTCGGACGCGTGAATGCGTTCCAGACTGGACCGAATTCGCCGATATTGCCATACTGGTGCGACCAACGCGTAAAGGGCCCTACTCATGTGCGCAGAAAAACGCGAGCAGGCCTACGGCGAAGCCGAGATCAAGGCGCGGCTCGATGCCGAATTGCCGCACTGGCGCTATGAGGACGGCTGGATCCGGCGCACCTACCGTACGCACGGGTGGAAAGGCACGCTGATGGTGATCAATACCGTGGGCCACCTCGCCGAAGCCGCCTGGCACCACCCGGATCTGACGGCGTCTTACGCCTGGGTGGAGGTGCGCCTGAAAACCCATTCGGCCAAAGGGATCACGGACAAGGACTTCGCCTTGGCCAAAAAGATCGAAGAGGTCGTGCACTGGCAGCCGGGCAAAGAAGGCGGTGCGCTCGAAGGCACGCCGGGTGACGACCCGCGTTTCGCATACATCAAATACGACAAATAAGCAGTCCGCGGCGGCGACGGAGCACGGATATATGAAGGCTTTTGTGGATGGTGCAGCGGTCGGGATCGACGCGGCCGCGGCGGCGGCGGCGCGTTTGCTTGGCAATGCGCGCCTGCCGGTTATCGCCGGACTCGGCACCGATCTCGCCGGGGCGCGCTCCGCGATTGCGCTGGCCGAAAAACTGCGCGGCGCCTATGACCATCTCGCGAGCGACATTCTGCTGCGCGATATCGACGTGATGCGTCAAGCGGGCCGGATGATCACGAGCGCAAACGACGTCCGACTGCGCGCCGACTGCGTTTGCTTCGTCGGTCCGAAACTGTTCGAATCCTGGCCTGACTTGCCGAAACATCTCGACCTTGCCGCGCCTCCGCGCCTCAGTGCGACGAAGACGCGCAAGGTTTTCTGGATCGGAGCGAGCCGCGGTGAGGCGGCGGCGGTCGGCGCAACCGAGATTGCCGCATCCCCCGCCTCCATGCCTCACGTTTTGGCCAATTTGCGCGCCGCTGTGCTCGAAAGGAAAACCCGCGCCAACGGCGGCCAGAAACTTGCCGAGCTCGCCGCGCAGTTGAAGGCGGCGCATTTCGGCGCCTTCGTCTGCTCGGCAGATTCGCTCGACAGATTGGCGATCGAAATGCTGCAAGGCCTCATCGTCGATCTCAATGAGAAGACGCGGTTTTCGACGCTCGCCCTCGGCCCCGGCGGCAATGCGCTGGGCGTCGTGCAGACGTCCGGATGGATGACTGGCTTTCCGATCCGAACCGGGTTCGGCCGCGGCTATCCCGAGCACGACATCTGGCGCTTCGATGTCAACCGCATGGTCGACGCCGACGAGGCGGACGCGGCCTTGTGGATTTCTGCCTACAGCAACGAGGTGCCGCAGTGGAAGCGCCACATCCCCTTTGTCGCTTTGGCGAAACCGCAAACCCGCTTTCTTTATCCGCCGCGCGTCAAGATCGAGGTCGGCGCGCCGGGGGAGGACCATGATGCGATCGAATTCTCGCAGGAAATCGCGACGTTCGCGCTGACCCACGCCAAAAGTGCAAGCGATGCGCCGCGTGTCGCCGACGTCATCGGCCGCATCGAGCAAAATCTGACGAAAGGAAGCGAGGCATGTTGATACGCCTTGCCGGCGGTCGCATTGTCGATCCGGCAAACAAGCGAGACGGTGTCGGCGATCTCTGGATCCGTGGCGATCGTATCATCGCGCCGCCGCAAGGCGAAACGCCGGACGCGGTCTATGACGTATCGGGCAAGATCGTCATGGCCGGCGCCATCGACATTCACTCGCATATCGCCAGCGGCGGCGTGAACACTGCCCGCCTTCTGCTGCCGGAGAACCATCGCGCCCATGTGCCGCGGCCCGCCGCGACGCCGCTATCGACCGCCGGCTGGTCGACGTTCGAGACAGGCTGCCGCTACGCCATGATGGGATTTACGACGGTCATCGAGCCCGCCGTCCCCGCGCACCAGGCTTTGCATTCGCACCTCGAGCTTGCCGACGTGCCGATCATCGATAAGGGCATTTTGACGGTGCTCGGCGACGATGATTTTCTGTTGTCGATGCTGCGCGAGGGTGCCAACCACACGGCCATCGCCGATTACGTCGGTTCGATGCTCGCGGCGACCAAAGCCGTCGGCCTCAAGGCGGTCAATCCGGGCGGATCGGTCGCTTTCCAAAACAACGCGCGAACCTTCGATCTCGACGACGTCGTTCCCTTCTATGGAGTGACGTCGCGCCGCATCATCC